>NZ_JARVTG010000002.1:600000-842500 GCF_029846635.1 Pokkaliibacter sp. MBI-7
GCCGGTTAACTTGGCGTTAGGTGAAGGCTGTGAATAATAAATCAACTGATACTTTCGCTATAATTGCTCCAGTAATCATGAAACTCTTGAAAAGAATTTAAATTTATTTTCAAATTTAAAAATTCTTGCTTTAGTGTTTTTATCGTTGTCCGTGGATTACAACTTTGTCCAAATGCATCAATGACAGTAACATTAACAGCTTTTGCTAAACAGCGCTGTAATATTTTCTCTTTGAACTCTCTAATCGTATATTTACCCATACATTTCGGCCAAGAGGTAAGATTAATACCAATTTTTTCACTTTGTTCCGCATGTATATAAATCATTACACTATAACGTTCAAAAATTTTATTTTCTAATTCATTGACTGTGATTACATCATGCTCAAACGAAGAATCTAATCCCACTTCCATCGCGAAGTTTTTATCAGTCTCAAAAAAAGCCATAAGGGCTTTATCGATAACTTTAGATTGCGTAGTTTCATTTATTTCACAATACTGCTTCAGAAATTCATTTGTTTTCAATTTTAAACGTATTTTCGCTTGAACATATACAGCCATAATATGATTATCCTTTTATGAATAGTGTTAAATTTCAATGCATTAACTACAACACCATTTGCCATCGATGGTTCGCTGATAAATCACTACAAAACCAACAAAGGCCCACAGATAGCCCACTTCGGTTCATGCGTGATTTATTAGTGGTTCATTAGTGGTTCATTAGTGGTTCATTAGTGGTTCATTAGTGGTTCATTCTATCAAGTAATACCCCTTTGTAAAGTACACTTTACAAGGCAATGAACTTCATATTGAGTCTGTAATTTGAACTATGCAGCTGCTCTTTGACACACTCGCGGTACGCCGCCCAAGGAGCAGGAAAATGGCCCTCAAACCGGAAGCACTCGATGAACTCCTCAAGGACTGTAAGACCCCGCAGGACGTAGACACGTTCTATTCGCAGCTGTTGCAACGCATGATCAACCGCAGCCTTGATGCCGAGATGGACGCCTATCTTGAACCGCCCCGGCTTTCGCGGAGGCTCCAACTTTTGAGAAGATGGAGCCATGAAAAAGAACAGCAAGTTTTCCCCTGAAGTCCGTGAGCGTGCGGTACGGATGATGTTTGAGCAGCGCGGTGAGCATGAGTCTCAGTGGGCTGCAATCGTATCGATCGCCAGCAAGATAGGCTGTAACCCACAGACGTTGTGTAACTGGGTGCGCCAGTATGAGCGTGATACGGGTCAGCGTGATTGACCACTCGCGAGCAGGAGCGGATCAGGTCGTTGGAGCGCGAGGTGCGGGAGCTGCGCAAAACCAACGAGATCCTGCGTCTGGCCAGCGCGTTTTTTGCCCAGGCGGAGCTCGACCGCCGCTTCAAGTCATAAGATCGTTCATCGACCAACAGCGGGCGCGGTTCGGGGTCGAGCCGCTCTGCAAGGTTCTGCAGATTGCCCCGTCCGCTTACCGGCGCCATGTTGCACGACAACGTCAGCCGGACCTGCGCAGCCGCCGAGACAAGCGCGATGAGGCGCTCAGCCACGACATTCGGCGGGTCTGGGAAGAGAACCTGCAGGTCTACGGTGCTGACAAGGTGTGGCGTGCGCTCAAGCGCCAGGGCGTTGCCGTGGCCCGCTGTACGGTGGAGCGATTGATGAAGCGTTTAGGACTGCATGGCGTACGCCGGGGCAAGGCGGTGCGAACCCCCCATGGAGATGAAAGCAGGCCCTGCCCGCTGGATCGGGTTAATCGGCAGTTCGTAGCCCAGCGCCCCAACCAGCTATGGGTCCCGGATTTCACCTATGTTTCGACCTGGCAAGGGTTCGTGTATGTGGCCTTCGTGGTGGATGTATTCTCGCGTTTCATTGTCGGCTGGCGCGTGAGCCGCAGCATGAGCACCGACTTCGTGCTGGATGCGCTGGAGCAGGCGCTATACGCCCGACGGCCAGAGCGGAACGCGCTGATCCACCACAGCGACCGGGGCTCGCAGTATGTGTCGCTGCGTTACAGCGAGCGGCTGGCTGAGATGGGGGTCGCGCCATCGGTGGGCAGCAAGGGCGACAGCTACGACAACGCGCTGGCAGAGACGATCAACGGTCTGTACAAGGCCGAAGTGATCCACCGGCGCCGCTGGCGCAGCCTGGAAGAGGTGGAACTGGCGACCCTCAATTGGGTGTCGTGGTTCAATCACCAGCGGCTGCTTGAGCCACTTGGCTATATTCCACCGGCAGAAGCTGAGGCAAACTACTACCGCAACCTCGGGAGTCAGGCCATTGCGGCTTGACTCAAACCAACCAGCCTCCGCAAAACTCGGGGCGGTTCAATTTGAAGGTGGCGTCATATATCATACGAACAGTACTGAGTTGGCAATTCTTTATACTCAGATTTTCAGAAATTCTGGAATAAATGACTTTAAGTTCATCATAACTCCAGCGATTATTAAGTAGGTGAAAAATGAGTAACCAGATGAGAGAAATCCTAGGAGAGATAGGAACAGATGACACGATACCGGGAACAATCGCCGTAGACGGAAGAGAGTACATCTATTTAGAAAACATAAAAGGGAGGCCGCTTAGCAAACAGTTCTATGATATTGATAATAATTTCCAGCCTCCATATCCAAAAGATGGAGCCCTGAATTCGACAGGATTCATGCTTGGCATTCCTGATGGGGCAGAGTTTTATGCACTTCTATATCATGGAGACATTGAGTCATGGAGAAAATGTGTTAAAAAAAGTGCAATTTCAATGAAAATAAAATACGCCACTATAGTAGGTGAGTTTTTTTGCATATCAGATGGAAGAAAAATTGGAATCTCTCAATGTACTTCCATTCGAAATGTTAATAACTTAAACAATTAGAACCAGTTGAGCCGACTATTGAAGACTATGAAGCTAAACAACCGGGTGCTCTTCAACCGGCTCGTGGGCAGCAAAACTATGGGAAAAGGGAAATAAGATAGGACACTGGGTAGTTGTTGATGGCCTTGATGATGTTGGGCAAGTAAAAATCCGATATTCTTGGCAAACTACAACATACAAAATGAACATTAACGATTTTCAGAATTATTGAACTGGCTATGCAGTTTGGAGTCAATGATATTAAACTAACTCTAAAAAAATTAAAAAAGCATAATGACAATTCATTTTTGCTTGAGCTAACTTATGGAGCAACGAGCATTAATTCAGAAGCAGTTTTAAATTTTGGAATTGTTCCTTATATTATTTACGAAGAAAGCCTACAGAAAATTTTGCTGACAAACGCTGAAGGTGCAAAAAAATTAAGTCAGTTAATATTTAGAGCAAATAGAAATGAACAGCTCAAAACACCAGTAACAATAGGAGAGTTCGCATAAAGTCTATTGCTATAAAAGACAATACAGCAATACGTAACTTACGTTGCATGCGACATAAATAAAACAGACTATCTCTTTGCTCTGCGGCGGTTTTTTATATATACCGCAGCGAATTCACATTTAAAAATAACTAGCTTTTCACTGTACACCATTTACAAAGAAAAACGGCTTTGTTGCACAAATCATGTTGAGTCCCATGCTGTAGAATGACGGCATGAATCAACCTGCCTCACCTCAGTACAAAACCACCCATTGGAAGTCCTACAATGCCGCGCTCAAAGCGCGTGGATCGCTGATGATCTGGCTCGACCGTGACATGAACTGGTACGGTTCTGTGTGCGGGAAGCGAGGTCGTACACCCACCCTCAGCGATGCCGCCATTCAGTTCTGCCTGACCATTAAATGCCTCTACAACCAGTGAAGTAGCAGGTTGTGGGTAGAGTACAAAGCCTGTTTAAACTGGCAGGGCTGGATTGGGCACCCCCTGACTACAGCACCGTCTGTCGGCGCCAGAAGTCGCTGCAGGTCGTGATTCCTTGCCGCCCAGCCACCACCGGACTGCATCTGTTGATCGACAGCATTGGTATCAAGATGCTGGGCGAAGGGGAATGGAAAACCAAAAAGCACGGTGCGGACTACCGCCGCCAATGGCGCAAGGTGCATCTGGGCATCGATGCGCACATGCTGGAAATCCGGGCTATTGAGGTGACCGACAATGCGGTGGGGGGACGCGCCGATGCTGCCCGGGTTGCTGAGTCAGATTCCGGTGGAGGAGAAGATAGCGCCCGTCAGTGGAGATGGCGCCTACGACACGCGAAGCTGTCATAAGGCGATAGCCCGGCGAGAGGCCGAGGCGGTGATACCCACCCGCCAGAATGCGAAGCCGTGGAAGGAAAATTGCCGCCGAAAGATCTGGAAGAAGTGGAGCGGTTATCATCGGCGTAGTCTGGTGGAAACCAAAATGCACTGTTTCAAGGGGCTGGGTGAACGTGTGATGGCAAGGGATTTTGACCGGCAGGTCGCCGAGCTTCAGGGCGGGCGGCAATATTGAATCGCTTTACGCTGCTCGGGACACCGATGACGGAGCGCATGCCATAAGATCATCTGGGGTAAGGGGTCTTATATGCTGACATCTATTTATGCAACAAAGCCCCGCGATACCTATAAATGTTGGGCAGAGCATTTGGAACTGCATAATCGCTTGGTGGTAATCGCACATGAGGTTGTGCATCCATATGCTGATCTGAACGATAACGGTGCCCAGGAATGTAGCGGTGCCAGTCATAAGGAGTCTGTCGCGTGACCCAAGAGTCGATGGCTGCCAGTGCAGCAGAAGTACAGGTGTTCGATATGGACGTAGCCACAGCAGGCGGGAATCTTTCCGTCCGCTGCTGGCACCCGGCCAGCAGTGCTGCTGATCAGCCACCCATCATCCTGCTGCATGACTCGCTCGGCTGCGTGGCCCTGTGGCGGGAGTTTCCGGCGCATCTGGCCGGGGCGGCGCAGCGGCGTGTGATCGCCTATGACCGGCTGGGTTTCGGCCTGTCAGACCCGTATCCCGGCACCTTGCCGCTGGATTTTATCGAACGTGAGGCCACTTCAGGTTTTGCGGCGCTGCTGCAACACCTGCAGGTGGATCACTTTATCGTGCTCGGCCACAGTGTCGGCGGCTGTATGGCGGTCAATATTGCCGGCGCTTTTGCAGAGCGCTGTGATGGGCTGATCACGCTGGCCACCATGACGTTTGTGGAGCAGCAGGTGCTCGATGGTATTCGCGAGGCACAGCAGCTGTTTGCGCAGCCGGGGCAACTGGAAAAACTGGAAAAATACCACGGTGGCAAGGCCCGCTGGGTGCTGGATTCGTGGATCAACACCTGGCAGTCCGACGCTTTTGCTGACTGGAATCTGGATAATGCGTTGCCTCAGGTGCAGTGCCCGGCGCTGGCCATTCACGGTGACAGCGACGAGTACGGCAGCATTGTGCATCCTCAGCGCATCGTTGAACGTGTAGCCGGTGCGGCCACGCTGCTGGAGCTGCATGGCTGCGGCCACGTACCCCATCGCGAGAAGGAAGGCCCGGTGCTGCGCGCCATCGGCCGCTGGCTGGCTGACGAGTGATAGTGAAAGCAGCAGGCACTTTACAGCGACAGTGTGGTCAGCACATGGAGCTGCCGGAAACGGCACGCGCACTAGAACCCGAAACGGATGAGACTCACCCCGTCACCGGTAAGTTCAGATAGCCCCACAGCCCGTACAGTAATGCCGTCAGCACGCCCGCCAGACTCATGCCCAATGCGGCAAAAGCGCCTGCTTCGGCATCTTCTTTCAGCGCCTGCACGGTGCCGACCGCATGGGCGCTCACGCCGAGTATCAGCCCCCGTGCAGCGGGCAGGGTGACGCCAGTGTAGTTCAGCAGGCCGGGCCCAACGATGGCGCCCAGCACGCCGGTGATCATGACGAAAGTCGCTGTCAGGGAGGCAATCCCTCCTGTCTGTGCGGCGAGCAGTATCGCCACGGGGGAAGTGACGGATTTGGGTGCCAGTGACAGGGTCAGGGTGATGTCGGCACCGAAAAGCCGGGCCAGTACGACGGTCAGCCCCAGCATCATCACCGTGCCTGTACCCAGCGTGACCAGGGTTGGCATAAGCAGACTGCGAATGCGCGGCAGGCCATGATACAGCGGCACGGCCAGTGCCACCGTGGCGGGGCCGAGCAGTAACCACAGCGATGCAGACTGCCGGTGATAGGTGGCGTAATCGACGTGCAGTAGCCGGAGCAGCAGCATCGTCAGCAGGGTGCCGACCAGTACCGGCTGCAAGACGATCCACTGGCTGCGACGGTATAGCCACAGGGCCAGCTGGAATGCCAGCAGCGTGGCTCCAACGGAAAACAGCGGATGCTGGCTGAGTGATGTCAGGGCGTTGGTCATGGTTGTTGGCCCGCCCTGATCAGTCGCTGCATCAGCCGGCCACAGACCGGTACGGTTATCAGCAGCGAGCCCAGTAGCGCCGCAGTAATGGGCAGCAGGTTGTTCTGCAGGGTATCAATGTTATCCATCAGCCCCACCGCCGGAGGGATCAGCAGTAACGGCAGATAGCCAAGCAGCATCCGTGCGGCCGCTTCCACGGGCTGGCTGAGCGACTCAGGGGCCAGACAGAGAAAGCCAAGACAAAAAGCCAGCCCGAGTATCGGGCCGGGCAGGGAAGGGACGAGCAGGTCGCTGACCAGTGAGCCAAGCAGCTGGAAGCCGATCAGCCCCAGCAGGCCACTAACGGAGGTCATGAGCGGGCTGCTCGGAGTGGTCAGGCTGCGCATGATCGCTGCTGTGACGCCGCCGGAACAGTGGCACCGGTACAGCGACCGAACGGCCATACAGCACGCTGATACCGTTCAGCCCCGGCAGGGCTTCCGCTGCTGACTTGTCGTCACGGATGGCAAAGGCATCCATGCCGCAGTGGCGCATATGGCTGAGCTGATCACGCAGTACATCGCCAATCGCCCGCAGCTCGCCCTGCCAGCCGAGGCGGGTGCGCAGCATGTAGGCATGGCTGTAGGCACGGCCATCGCGAAAGGACGGGAAGTCGAGTGCAATCAGCGGCAGTACGGCGAGCCAGGGCTGCAGCTGCTCCGGCTCGTTATCCGCCGCCAGCCAGATGCCGTGGTCGCTGATGGCTTTGCCCTGACACACCCGTTCAGGCTGCAGACGCAGCCAGTCTGCCAGGGGGAGCAGCAGGTGCTGTTCGCCTGCGCTGACAGCCTCATCGGCCCCGGCACTGGTTTGAATCCATCGCCACGGGTCATCCTCCACCAGCAGCGCCTGACCCTGATGCAGACGAATCAGGTTGTTCATGGTGTCACCTCCCGCACCGCCGCGTTATTGTCAGCGGTGTGATGACCACTGGCATGGCCATACACCCGCTCTTTGAACGGCGCCAGCCCGAGGCGGCGGACGGTATCAACAAACTCCTCGTCGCCTTCACGGTAATCGGTATAGGTGCTGACCAGTTTGTCGATGACGGCGGGTACGTCGGCGGCACTGACCGCCGGGCCGATAATCCTGCCGATGGCTGCATCGTTGCCCTGCGCGCCGCCGATGGTGATCTGGTACCACTCAGCCCCGTTCTTCTCCAGCCCGAGAATGCCGATATTGCCGATGTGATGATGGCCGCAGGCATTCATACAGCCGGAGATATTGAGGTTGATGTCGCCCAGATCATGCAGGTAGTCGAGATCATCAAAGTGCTGCTGGATGGCCTGCGCCACCGGAATGGAGCGGGTGAGGGCGAGTGCGCAGTAGTCGCCGCCGGGGCAGGAGATGATGTCGGTCAGCAGCCCGGCATTGGGGCTGTCGAGGCCGACCTTGCCCAGTTCCAGCCAGAGGGCGTAGAGGTCGCTTTTGCGAATATCAGGCAGCACCAGATTCTGTTCATGAGCGATGCGGATCTCGCCAAAGCCGTACTGATCGGCAAGGTCGGCCACCGCTTCCATCTGCCCGTCGGTGACATCACCCGGCGGTGAGGCAATACCGGGCTTGGTGGAGAGAATCACAGAGACATAGCCCGCCTGCTGATGGGCTTTGACATTGCGGCTGACCCAGCGGGCGAAGTTGTCGTCACGGCTGAGGGCGGTGCCGTAGTGAATATCGGTGGCGGGCAACGGCAGATACGCCGGTGGCTGAAAGGTGGCGGCTACGCGCTGATATTCCGCTTCGGTCAGCTCAGCCGGGCCATCCTTGATATGTTGCCATTCGGCTTCCACCTCACGGGCAAAAGCCTCCATCCCCAGTGCCTTGACCAGAATCTTGATGCGCGCCTTGTACTTGTTGTCACGACGTCCATGGCGGTTATACACCCGCAGGATGGCTTCAACATAAGACAGCAGATGCTGCCAGGGCAGGTCATCACGAATCTGCTCGCTGAGCATCGGCGTCCGCCCCAGACCGCCGCCCACCATGATGCGCAGTTTCATCGCCTGATGCTGATCACGATAGAGATAGACGCCCACATCGTGCATCTGGATGGCCGCGCGGTCTTCGGCGGCGGCATTGATGGCAATCTTGAATTTGCGTGGCAGATAGAGAAATTCCGGGTTGACCGTCGACCACTGCCGCAGGATTTCAGCCAGCGGACGCGGGTCAAGATATTCATCAGCGGCCACACCGGCAAAGGCTTCCGTGGTGATGTTGCGTACGCAGTTGCCGGACGTCTGGATGGCATGCATATCGACGTGTGCCAGCCGCGCCAGAATATCGGCAACCTGATCCAGCTCGATCCAGTTGAACTGAATATTCTGCCGGGTGGTGAAGTGGCCGTAGCCACGGTCGTAGTCACGGGCAATGCTGGCCAGTGTGCGCAGTTGTGGCGATGACAGGGTGCCGTAGGGAATGGCCACACGCAGCATGTACGCATGGCGCTGCAGATAGAGGCCGTTCTGCAGGCGCAGTGGCAAAAACTCTTCTTCGCTCAGTGCGCCGCTGCGAAAACGGGCGATCTGGTCGCGAAACTGCTCGACCCGCTCGCGCACCAGTGCACGGTCGTAATCATCGTATTGGTACACCGCTGTTCCTCTGCCGCTGCATGGCGACACCCTGATGTGTGATGTCGTTACTCTAGCGGGCAGGGAAAATGGGAGCAGTTACAGTTTTCTGAAAAATAATGGGATCAGTTGTGCTTTGCCGCGACCAGCGTTGCCACCGTCTGCAATGCTTGCCGCCGATGCTGATTCCACGGATGGGCGAAGCTCAGGCGCAGATAGTGACGGTAAAGATCAGGTTGGGTGGTAAACATCGCCCCCGGTGTGATGACCACGCCCTGTTGCCGTGCAGTAGCGTAGATCGCCATGGTGTCGGTGTGTTCCGGCAGGGCCAGCCACAGGCACAGCCCGCCCTCGGGCAGGGTAAAACTGCAACCGGGGAAGACGTTGCCAAGCAGTTCCGCCAGACCATTACGCTGATGGCGCAGGCGTTGCAGGTAGCGGCGCAGGTGGCGGTCGTAGTCGCCGCTTTGTATGAAATCCACCAGCCCCTGCTGAATAAAGCGGCTGTTGGCCAGCGTGGTGATGCGCTTCAGGCGGCTAAACTCACTGTGGCGTTTACGGTTAACGACCCAGCCCACCCGCAGATCACGGGACAGGCTTTTGGAAAAGGAGCTGCAAAGAATGACGTTGTCCGGATCACGGGCAAACAGGGGAGCGGGCGGGCTGGCGTTGAGGCCCATCTCGCCATAAATATGGTCTTCGATCAGCACCATGCTGTGCTGGCGTGCCATGCGGATCAGCCGTAACCGCTGATCAGCAGGCATGCAGCTGCCGGTTGGGGTGGCATAGGTGGGGGTGACGACCATGGCCTTTATCGGCCATTGCCGGAGGGCCTGTTCAAGGCTGTCGAGATCAAGCCCGTTCAGCGGATCACAGGGCAGCTCCACCACCTGCAGACCCAGCTGCTGCAACACCTGCAGGCTGCCAAAAAAGCCGGGGCTTTCCACTGCTACCACATCTCCGGGTCGGGTACAGCTCATCAGTGCCAGCAGCAGGGCATGCTGGCAGCCGCTGGTGATCGTTACATCATCCTGATTCACATGGCAGCCCTGCTTGCGCAGGCGCTGCGCCAGAATATCGCGCAGGGCAGGCAGGCCGTCGGGCTCATCGTAATACTGGTGTTGCAGCCCTTTTTGCTGCCGTAATGCCCGGCCGATACAGCGATGCAGCGCCTCCAGCTCCAGCGGTGCTTCATCGACGTGCCCCTGTTCCGGCAACAGGTCAAAGGCGGCACCCTGCATCATCACATCGTTGATGACTTCCTCCAGGCTCAATAACCGTGGCTGGCTGACAGGCGTCCTGTGCTGAGGCGCGTCAGGCATGGCGGTCGGGCCGCTGACAAAATAGCCTCGCTGCGGGCGGGCGGTAATCAGACCTTCGGCTTCCAGCAGGGTGTAGGCATGCAGCACGGTAGAGCGGGACAGGTTGTGCTCGCTCATCACCTCCCGTACTGAAGGCAGCCGGTCACCGGCCAGCCAGATGCCCCGTTGAATGCTGTCTCTGAAGGTGTTGGCAAGATGCCGATAGCGAAAACTGTTACTGGCCATAAACGCTGCCCGGTTTGAAGGTCGGAGGAATAGCGCTCACTAAATCACACAACTGTTCCTATTAAAAATGGAAAATCAGTGTCTGTTCTGGTTTTTGATGATTTCTTACCCTGAAAGCGTTTTCAGGTATGCCATTGGGCAGCATGACGGCAAGGGCTGATCAGCGCGTGCGGATGGCGTGACGTCAATCAGGCAGGAATATCATGACAACCTATCGCTCTACTCAGGCGGGGGTGGTGCCTCCAGCGCCGGGGGCCGTTGCTGGCCGCTGCGGGAGGCAGATCCTATGAACAGCATCAGTGCGCTGGATCTGGCGCGGATTCAATTCGCGTTTACCGTCTCCTTCCACATTATTTTCCCCGCGATCACCATCGGGCTGGCGTCTTTTCTGGCGATGCTGGAAGGGATGTGGTTATGGAAGAAAGACTTCGTTTACCGCGATCTCTATCACTTCTGGTCAAAAATATTTGCCGTCAACTTCGCCATGGGCGTGGTGTCAGGGCTGGTGATGGCCTATGAGTTTGGCACCAACTGGAGCTTTTTCTCCTCCTACGCAGGCAGTATCACCGGCCCGCTGCTGACCTATGAGGTGCTGACCGCCTTCTTCCTTGAAGCCGGATTCCTCGGTGTGATGCTGTTCGGCTGGCACAAGGTCAGCCCGCGCATGCACTTTTTCGCCACGGTGATGGTGGCTATTGGCACGCTGATCTCGGCGACCTGGATTCTTGCCTCCAACAGCTGGATGCAGACGCCGCAGGGCTATGCCGTGCTCGACGGGCGGGTGGTGCCGACCGACTGGCTGAAGGTCATCTTTAACCCGTCCTTTCCCTACCGTCTGGCGCACATGACGGCGGCAGCATTCCTCTCGACAGCACTCTTTGTCGGTGCCTCAGCGGCCTGGCATCTGCTGCGCGGCAATCGCAGTCAGCCGGTCAGGACCATGCTCAGCATGGCCATGTGGATGCTGCTGTTTACCGCGCCGCTGCAGATACTGATTGGTGATGCTCATGGTCTCAATACGCTGGAGCATCAACCGGCAAAGCTGGCCGCTATCGAAGGCCACTGGGAAAACAAGCCCGGTGAAGACGTGCCCCTGATCCTGTTCGCCTGGCCGGACATGGCAGAGGAGAAAAATCACTTTGCCGTCGAGGTGCCGCACCTTGGCAGTCTGATCCTCACCCACAGCTGGAATGGTCAGATCCCTGCGCTGAAGGAGTTCCCCAAAGAGGATCGGCCCAACGCCACGGTGATTTTCTGGAGTTTCCGCATCATGGTCGTGCTCGGCATGCTGATGCTTGCGCTGGGACTGTGGGCGCTGTGGCTGCGCCGGAAAGAGCGGCTGTACAGCCACCGGCTGTTTCTGCGCTTTGCCGTACTGATGGGGCCAAGTGGTCTGATTGCTGTGCTGGCCGGGTGGTTTACCACCGAAATTGGCCGTCAGCCCTGGGTGGTCTATGGCCTGATGCGCACCGCAGATGCCGTCTCCAACCATTCAGCCATGGCGCTGACCACCACGCTGGTGCTGTTTGTGGTGATGTATCTGGCGGTGTTCGGCACCGGTATCGGTTATCTGCTCAAGCTGACGGCGCAGGGCCCCCATGAGCACGAGGGCGATACCCTCGATGAAGACCATGATCTGCTGCCTCATCAGCGCCCGGCGCGGCCGTTGTCCGCGGTGGAAGAGGGACTAAATGCAGCGCATGGCAAAACCGGCCAGCACGGAGGTCAACACTGATGGGCATTAATCTTCCGGTTATCTGGACCATCATCATTGCTGTTGGCGTGATGATTTATGTGGTGATGGACGGATTCGATCTGGGCATCGGCATCCTCTTTCCTTTTGTCAGGCAGCGCGACGAACGTGATGTGATGGTCAACACCGTTGCCCCGGTGTGGGACGGTAACGAAACCTGGCTGATTCTCGGTGGTGCAGCGCTGATGGCGGCCTTCCCGCTGGCGTATGCGGTGATCCTCAGCGCACTCTATCTGCCGCTGATATTTATGCTGGCCGGGCTGATCTGGCGGGGTGTGGCCTTCGAGTTTCGCTTCAAGGCGGATGAGGCGCATCGCCCGTTCTGGGACAAGGCCTTTAGCTGGGGCTCCTACATCGCCACGTTCTTTCAGGGGGTGGCGCTGGGCAGCTATCTGCAGGGCATCAAAGTGGAAAACGGTGCCTACGCCGGTGGCGCACTGGACTGGCTGACACCCTTCAGCCTGTTTACCGGGCTGGGCCTGCTGGCGACCTACGCCTTGCTGGGTGCCACCTGGCTGATTCTGAAAACGGAGCGGGGCCTGCAGCAGCGTATGGTGCAGCTGGCAAGGCCACTGACACTGGTGCTGCTGGGCTGTATCGCCGTGGTCAGCGTATGGACGCCGCTGATGTCGGAGCAGATTGCGGAGCGCTGGTTTGCCACGCCCAATCTCTGGTTCTTTATGCCCGTGCCGCTGCTGACGCTGCTCTGTGCCTGGGGGCTGTTACGGGTGCTGCGCTGTGAGCCGGAAGTGGGGCCGTTCGTACTGGCGCTGTGTCTGGTTTTTCTCGGCTACACCGGTTTTATCATCAGCATCTGGCCGAATGTAATCCCGCCCGGCATCAGCATTCAGCAGGCGGCGGCACCGGAGCAGAGCATGGGCTTTGCGTTGGTCGGTGCGCTGGTGATCCTGCCGGTGATCATGGCCTACAGCGCGTGGTCGTACTACGTGTTCCGCGGCAAGGTGAAGATCGGCGATGGCTATCACTGAGTAGTCAGTCAGGGGGAGCGGCCATTCAGCAGCAGGCCGGGTAAAGAGGTGAACGCCTTTTTACCCGGCCTGTTTGTTTCTGATGAAGTGGTTTCTGGTGGAGTGGTATCTGGTGGCACAGTTTCTGGCGGGGCTGTCTCGGGTGAGGCAAAAACCGTTTTCAGCAGCGCTGAAGAAACTGGCTGATCAGCACACTGTAAGCATGGGGCTGTTCCAGCATCGGGCTGTGGCCACACTCCAGCAGCTGCAGTTCGGCGCCGGCAATCCCGTTAGCCAGCTCCTTTGCGTGCGCAAGCTGTCGGGCCGGATCAAAGCGACCATGCACGATCAGTGTCGGGCAGGTGATGTCTGCAAGCCGTGGGCGAAGGTCCAGCCGCCGCAGACTGGTCATGGCAGCTTCCACTTCGGCAGGCACAAAGCTCAGCGCATAGTCGGCCAGCTCGGTGCCCAGCTGCGCCGCCACATCCTTGCCGGTACAGCGCTCGAAAAAGCTGGCCATAAAAGCGCTGCCCCAGTGCTCGCGCATACGCCGGGGCAGATCAGGGTCGCCGTGCTGGCTGGCACTGGCACCGGTGTCAGTCAGAATCAGCCCGCTCAGGTGTGGCCCCAGAGCAGCGGCCAGCAACTGTGCCAGTACGCCGCCGGCCGAGTGGCCGATGATCACCACCGGCTGATGCAGGCAGCGCTGCTGCAGTTCCGGTAACAGGGCAGTGGCAATCTGATCCAGATCGGTAGCAGGGAAGCGCTTCAGCCAGTCAATGGGCTGCCACTGCCAGGGAGAAGGCCATTCCATGGCGCGGAAAATCCAGGGGGGCAGCAGCGTACCAGCCAGCGTCACCACGCTGGCTGTGGGCGGCGGCAGGTGATGTTGCTCAGCCACCGATGGCTCCTGTCAGGCTGGCGAAGGCCAGTAATACGATGCCAATTCCCCACGCCCAGAAGAAGGTGAACTTGATGTGCTCACGCAGCTCCACACCGGCCAGACCAATGGCCAGATAGACGCTGGGCACCACCGGGCTGATGCTGAAACCGGTGTTTTCACCGATCAGCATGGCGCGGGCGACGGCCTCCACCGGGACACCGGCAGAGAGGCTGATATCACGCACAATGGGCATCAGGGCGAAATAGTAGGCATCGGGTGAGAACAACATGCCCAGAGGCACGCCAAACGCTCCGACGATCAGATGCAGCACGCTGGCAGAGCCGTCAGGCAGAATATCAATGAGTGCGGTAGCCATACCGTTGGACATGCCCGTGCCCTTCAGCACACCCAGCAGGATACCGGCAGCCAGCATCACCAGTGCCATCTGCAGAGCATCTTTGGCATGCACGGCAATGTGCTGGCTCTGCTCTTCAACACCGGGATAGTTCAGCAGCAGGGCGATGGCCAGACCAACCATAAAGGCGGCATACAGCGGGAAGGCGCCGGTAAACAGAATCACCAGAATGATCAGCGTCAGGATCACGTTGGCCCAGTAACGCCAGTGACGGGTGGGCAACGCTGTCGCACGGGGTGGCAGCAGGTAGGCTGACATATCACTGTGCTGCAGGTTTTCCGCCGCCAGATTGCGCTCGGCTTTGCGGCCAAAGTACACCGCCAGTGCCAGCATCAGTGCGATACCCAGTATCTGCACCGGCACCAGTGGCAGCCACAGTGCGGAGGCATCCACACCGGCCGTAGCCGCCGCGCGGGCAGTGGGGCCACCCCAGGGCACCATATTGACGATACCGGCACTCAGGCCGACCAGACAGAGCAGGGCGGTGGGGCTGATTTTCAGGCGCTGGTAGAGTGGCAGCAGAGCGGGGATAGTCAGCAGAAAGGTCGCCGCACCGACGCCATCAAGGTGGGCAATGGCAGCCACCAGTACGGTCACCACCGTCACCCGCATGGGTTTGCCACGGGTGCTGCGAATCAGCAGATTGACCAGCGGATCGAACATGCCGCGTTCGCGCATGATGCCGAAGTAGAGAATGGCGAAAATAAACAGGGTGGCGGTCGGCGCGACAGAGGTCAGGCCGGATTTGATGAATTCACCGGTTTTGGCCGGGGTATAACCTGCCAGCATACAGATGACCACCGGCACCAGGGCAAAGGCCACCACCGGTGTCAGGCGTTTGAGCAATATCAAAGCGATGATGCCTAACATCATCACGAATCCGAGCGTTGTTATCATTGTGTGCTCCGTGAGTTGTGGAAGTGCGGGAGCCGGACGCTCCCTTGTTGTCAGCGTTCCTGAGAGAGGGGGTGTTCTCCAGGGGCGGGTAAGTACATGCCCAGCAGCAGATAGCTGAGGCTCTTGCCGTGGCGGTCAAGGGTGCTGCTGGCGTTGACGCCACCTTCCAGCACCCCTTCCAGCACCAGATTCATGCCCTGAAGGTTGGGCAGGCAGTACCGGCTGACCTTCAGCGGTTTGCGATGGGCAAAGCGGGCCCTGACCACGTCTTCGGTCAGGTGTTCGACCAGCCAGTCGTAGTGCTCGGGGCGGTAGACAAACACCGCAATGTTGAGGGTGTTGCCCTTGTCGCCGGCACGGGCATGGGCGACATCGACCAGCCGTACCTGAGCATTGCTTTCAGTGGCTGTGATGGTGATGGAAGTCATGTGCTTCAGCTCCATACCAGAGTGGCTTTGATCTGCTCACGATCGATCAGGAATGACTGGGTGCGCAGTGACTCACTGAGGTGTCGCCGCACACCACCACCGCCTGCCGGGCCGTTCAGGTAGAGGGCTTCCACTTCCTGCAGTGCTTCATCAATGGCCTGTGCATCACGGTCAACGATGCCCAGCCGTACCCGTACATCCTCACTGCTGATGTGCTGGCAGCTATCGCGCCACTGGCCATCCCGATCATTGAACAGGCTTGCCACGCCGATCAGATCCAGTTGCGGTTTGAGCGTGGGAAAGTACTGTGCCAGCCGGGTCTGCAATATCTCGATGGCCTGCAGGCCGCGCTCACTGGCACCCGGCCCGGCGTAGGAAATGTCAGCCTCGCCAAACCACAGGCCACGCAAGCCCAAATTACCCTTGAGTGTGGCGGGGGCAGGGTGCCCCTGCACGCCATGCACCTGCACCCGATCCGGGCCGACGGTGCTCAGGGTGACGCCGCTGATATCGAGGGTGACATCGGGGGTGAGATAGGCGGCAGGGTTGTGGACTTCGTACAGCAGCTGTTCCTTGACCGTCTGCTCGGTCACACAGCCACCGCTGCCAGCGGTTTTGGTGATGACCAGTGAGCCGCTCGCGGATACCTCAGCGATGGGGCAGCCCAGATGAGCCAGATCGGCGACAGCTTTGTAGCCGGGGTGGGCGAAATAGCCACCGCTGACCTGGGTGCAGCATTCCAGCAGATGACCGGCTGCGGTCGCCAGTGCGATCTGCTGCCAGTCATCGGCGGCCCACTGGTGAGCATGACGCAGGGCGCCGACCACCAGTGACGGGTCGGCGATACGGCCACCAATCACAATATCTGCCCCCTGATTCAGTGCATCGACGATCCCATCGGCGCCGATATAGACGTTGCAGGACAATACCTCCGCGAACGGACAGTCGGCGGGCAGCCAGTCGGTATCGGCGTTCAGCCGATCGCTCAGATCATCGCCCAATACGCAGGCAATACGGGCAGACAGGCCACGCTGCTGCAGCTCGGCATGCAGGCGTCTGGCTGCGGCTAACGGGTTGGCTGCGCCGCCATTGGTGATAATCGGAATGCCATAGCGCAGGCAGTCGGCCACGACAGGGTCAAGAAAACGGAACAGCTTGCTGGCATAGCCGGTATCGGCATTGGCCAGCTTGCGCATCTGCGCTTCTGCCAGCGTGCGTTCTGCCAGCAGTTCATAAAACAGGTAAGCCGGGCCGGGACGGCTGGCGAGATCCTGCACCAGTGCCACGGCAGCTTCCGGGCGGTCACCGGCAAAGCCAGCGCCGCAGCCGATGAAGGCGGTGCGAACAGGTGAAGAGGTATCGGTCTGCTGTGCAGGTGACATGGACTGCTCCATACAGGTTTCAGTGCAGTCGTCACCTTCTCATGAAGTAGTTTGATTAATCAAAACGATATATTTTATAAATTAATACAAAAATTTTATGAGTGAGTGTCATGTTCCATCAGCGTCAACTGCAGGCCTTTGTGCAAACGGCAGAACTCGCCAGCTTTACTCAGGCGGCCAAACAGGTGCACCTCACCCAGCCTGCACTGAGCTATCTGATCCGTAAGCTGGAGGAGGAGCTGGGTGTGGAGCTGTTCGCCCGCAATACCCGGAAAGTAATTCTGACGGAGGCGGGGGAGCTGTTTCTTGGCCATGCCCGGCGCATTCTGGCCGATATGTCACTGGCTCTGCATGACACTCGCAACGTACGTCAGCTGGCGCAGGGACATCTGACCATTGCAGGCCTGCCATCGGTTGCTTCATCACTATTGCCACGCACCATTGCCCGGTTCGGTGCGCGTCATCCCCGCGTCACCGTAGCACTGAGAGACGGGCTGGCTGGGCAGGTACACAGCTGGGTAGAGAAGGGTGAGGTGGATATGGGGCTGGCATCACCACTGGAAGAGAACCGCGAGCTGCAGTTTGAGCCGCTGTTCCGGGATGATCTGATTCTGCTGACGCCCACCCGGGTGGTACTGCCGGGCTCTTCACCGTGGCAGGGTCTGCAGGATATGCCTTATATCGCCATGACACCTGGTTCCAGTGCCCGGCGTTTTGCCGATCTGGCCATGCAGCACGCTGCGGTCAGCTTCAAACCCACCTGGGAGCTGAGCTTTATGAGCTCGGCCATTGCCATGGTGCGTGCCCGGCTCGGTTTTGCGCTGCTGCCTGCTTCCAGTGTCGATGTTTTCAACCTGGAGAACGTTACGCTGGTGCCACTCAACACGCAGGAACCAAGGGAGATAGGCATCCTCCAGCGCAAACCCGTGCATACGTCACCGGCTCTCGAAGCCTTTCTACGTTGCCTGCGTGAGGAGATTGCTGCTGACAGGACTGAGCTGTCTGATGGGGATCAAATCTGATTCCATATCATTAATTAAGGCCGTAAAGCATCATTTTTAATTCTTTATTAAATTATAATAAAGAATCACTATTGATATTTAATCGAGTGATATGCAGGATTAAGTATCAGATTGAATTCGTTATGGGTGTTCTCATGAACTTCGACGTAATGAGTGATCAGGCCATTTTGGCCACACTGGGTAGTCGCCTGAAAGACACCCGTCTGCAACAGCGCCTGTCACAGGAAGAGCTGGCCACCTTGTCCGGGGTAGGGATTGCGACGGTGAAGCGGGTGGAAAGTGGCGATGGCATGAGCCTGACGACACTGATCTCACTGCTGCGCGCGCTGGGCAAACTCGACCAGTTACAATCGCTGCTGGCTGATGCCGGTATCAGTCCGCTGCAGGCGGCGTCGGCAGGTAAACGCAGCAGACCGGTGCAGCGTATCCGGCGTAAGTCACCGCCCAGCCAGCCTGTCGTAGATAACAGGTCAACGCAGGTGCAGGAACCTGCGGCAGGATGGGTTTGGGGTGATGAGAGTGTGTAATACAGGCAGTTAGGGAGAACCGTGATGACTGACGCAACCACCGCCAGGGTCATGCTCTGGGGGACGCAGGTTGGTGCGGTGCTGTGGGACCCGCAGCGTGAAAGTGCACTGTTTGAGTACGATGACCGGTTTCTGGCTGCGCCGGTGGAGCTGGCGCCACTGATGATGCCCAGGCGCAAGGGCGTGTATTCCTTTAGTGGGCTGCCGAAGGAAACCTTCAAAGGATTGCCGGGAATGCTGGCCGATGCCTTACCCGACAAGTTCGGTAACCTGCTGATTGATCAGTGGCTGACGGCTACTGGCCGTGATCGGGCCAGTTTCGATCCGGTGCAGCGGCTGTGCTACATCGGCTCCCGCGGTATGGGTGCACTGGAGTTTGAGCCGGTGTTGAACAACCCACAGGTGGCGTCGGAAAAGCTGCTGTTTGATGAGCTGGTCAGCCTGGCTGAGCAGGCACTGCATTCCAAAGGGGCGCTGGCTACCCGGCTGGAAGCAGGGCAGGAAGACAAAGCGGTGCAGCAGATCATTTCCGTCGGCACCTCGGCCGGTGGGGCAAGGGCCAAGGCGGTGATTGCCTATAACACAGCGACGCAGGAAATTCGCTCCGGCCAGTTACAGGCGCCAGCAGGCTTCACCCACCATCTGCTCAAGCTGGATGTTTCCGGTAACAGTGATAAGGAAGGGGAAGACCCGCCTGCCTACGGGCGCATCGAATATGCCTATTATCTGATGGCCCGCGCCGCCGGTATCGATATGAGCGAATGTCGGCTGCTGGAACATAACGGCCGCGCGCACTTTATGACCCAGCGTTTCGATCGTCTCGAGAACGGCAGCAAACTGCATATGCAAAGCCTGTGCGCCATCGGTCACTATGACTTCAACGCTGCCGGGGGCTATGCCTACGAACAGGCCATGGACGTCATTCGTCGGGTGATCACCGACCCCGGCTTGCAGCGCACGGCGCTGGTGCAGCAGTTCCGCCGGGCGGTGTTTAATGTGGTGGCGCGCAATCAGGATGATCACACCAAAAACATCGCCTTCCTGATGGATCGCCGTGGTGTCTGGCGCCTGTCACCGGCTTTTGATGTGACGTATTCCTACAACCCCGAGGGTGCCTGGACGTCCCGCCATCAGATGACCATCAACCAGCGGCGTGACGGCTTTACGCTGGACGATCTGCTGGCACTGGGCGCCAAAGCCAATCTGAAAAAAGCCGCAGCCAGGGCGGAAATCGATCAGATCGTGACCGTGGTCAGGCAACAGTGGCCTGAATGTGCGGCGGCGGCCGACGTCAGGGAGCAGGCTGCCCATGCGATAGCGGCGCAGCACCGGCTGTATTTTGACTGACAACGTTATAAGGGGCTCCAAAAGACCTCTCACAGGAGAAAAGAAGATGGACAGCCACTACCGGGCAGGGAATCTGTTCGCTGATATCCCCGCCGATCTCAGCAATGAAACCTTTGAGGACATCGTGCGTTATCAGGGGGTGGTGATCGAGCGCATCACCTCCCTCGGCCATCGCACATCAGAGGACAGCTGGTACGACCAGCCTCAGCACGAATGGGTGATGGTGGTGCAGGGCAGTGCCCGTCTGCTGTTTGAGGATGGTGTGGAGCTGGCCTTGCAGCCTGGGGACTACGTCAACATCCCTGCACACTGCAAACATCGGGTCAGCTGGACCGACCCGGATCAGCCCACCCTTTGGTTGGCTGTGCACTATCCAAGGTAGATCACGCTCCGTGCAGGTTAACGCCGGCGAAATAAGCGAAGAACAGGTGCCTCGTATGGAGGCACTGTCATTAATATCGTCAGTCAATGACGAGTTATAACCCCATCAGCAGATACTTCATCTCCACATATTCCTCGATGCCGTAGCGCGAGCCTTCGCGACCGAGGCCGGATTCCTTGATGCCGCCAAAGGGCGCGACTTCGGTGGAGATCATCCCCTGATTGATCCCGACCATACCGCTTTCCAGCGCTTCACCCATGCGCCAGGCACGGCCGATATCGCGGGTATAGCAGTAGGCGGACAGGCCGGATTCGGTAGCGTTGGCCAGAGCGACGGCTTCTGCTTCGCTGCTGAAGCGGAAGACGGCAGCCACCGGGCCGAAGGTTTCTTCCGCTGCCAGCATCATGGAAGTCGTCGCACCGGTCAGCAGCGTCGGCTGATAGAAGGTGCCGCCGAGGGCGTGACGGGCACCGCCGCACTGCAACTGTGCTCCCTGCTGCAGGGCATCCGTGACATGGCGCTCGACTTTCTCAAGCGCAGGCTGGTTGATCAGCGGCCCCTGCGTTGCACCGGGGGTCAGGCCGTTATCAACTTTCAGCGCGGCAATAGCGTCCTTGAGCCGGGCGACAAACCGGTCGTGGATACCGTCCTGTACTAGAAAGCGATTGACGCACACACAGGTCTGGCCGGTGTTACGAAACTTCGAGGCCATGGCGCCTTCAATCGCTGCCTCCAGATCCGCATCGTCGAAAACGATAAAAGGTGCGTTACCGCCCAGTTCCAGCGAAATCTTCTTGACGGTATCCGCCGCTTGCCGCATCAGCAGTTTGCCGGTGCGGGTCGAGCCGGTGAAAGAGACCTTACGCACGGTGCTGGACTGCATCAGCTCACCGCCGATAGCGGCCGCATCCCCCGACAGCACGTTGAACACGCCAGCAGGGATGCCTGCTTCTGCGGCCAGTACCGCCAGTGCGTGGGCAGAGAGCGGAGTTTCTTCCGAGGGTTTGAGAATCAGAGTACATCCTGCTGCCAGCGCCGGACCGGCCTTGCGGGTAACCATCGCCAGCGGGAAATTCCACGGTGTGATGGCGGCGACCACACCAACGGCTTCGCGGGTGACGACAATGCGTGCATCACTGCGGTGGCTGGGGATCACATCACCATAAATGCGCTTGGCTTCCTCGGCGAACCACTCCAGAAAGCTGGCCGCATAGGCCACTTCGCCTTTGGCTTCGGCCAGCGGCTTGCCCTGTTCCGAGGTCAGCAGCAGGGCGAGGTCATCCTGATTGGCCAGCATCAGCTCGCCCCAGCGCCGGACTTTCTGGCTGCGCTCTTTGGCCGTCAGGGCTTTCCAGCCTGCCAGTGCCTCCCTGGCCGCAGCGATGGCCTGCTGGGCTTCGGCAGCTCCGGCACGCGTCACCTCGGTCAGGCATTCGCCGGTGGCAGGGTTGAGTACCGGGTAACGGCTGTGGCTGCTATGCCATTCACCACGAATATAACTGTCGCGTTGTAGCAGCTCAGGACGACTGAGGTTCATACCACCTCCAGATGCAGGTTGTCGTAGTCGACGCGGGCAGGGCGGGCAACGCGGGGGGTGCGCTTACCGGCGGTGTAATCGTTGATCAGGTCACAGGGGGTGTAATTGCGCTCCAGCTCGTAGAGTTCGTCGTCACTCAGGTCAGTGCTGAGGGCGGCCAGTGCGGAATCAAACTGGGCAGTGGTGTCGGCGCCCACCAGCATGCAGGACACGCCGCTGTGGCGCAGCACCCAGGCCTGGGCGATCTGCGCCGCGCTGACACCGCGGGCACGGGCAACGCGATGCACCGAGCGGGCGATCTCCAGTGAGGCCTCATCGCCGTACATCTGCTGGGTGAAGAAGTCGGTCTGGTTGCGTGTGGAGTTGAAGTCACCAGTCAGCAGGCCCCGCGCCAGCGGGCTGAACACCGACACACCGAGGCCCTGATCCTGACAGTAGGGGATCATTTCCCGCTCTTCCTCGCGGTAGGCGCAGTTTAGCTGCAGCTGCATATTGATGGGCTTGGCCCAGCCGTGGCGCTCGCACACCTGCATGATCTTCGCCAGCTGCCAGGTGGTCATGGTAGACACGCCGATGTATCGGGCCTTGCCACTGCGCACGATGTCGTTGAGGGCATCCATGGTTTCTTCCACCGGTGTGGTGGTGTCGAAGTAATGCAGCATGTAGATGTCAACATAGTCCGTGCCGAGGCGGCTGAGGGATCCGTCGATGGCATCCATGATGTGCTTGCGCGAGTGCCCGGCGTTGTTGACGTCCTGTCCCATGGCGTAACCCACCTTGGTGGTCAGCACCAGCTCATGACGACGGGTAAGACGCCTGATAATGCGACCAACTACTTCTTCACCGACGCCGGTGGAGTAAAAATCGGCCAGATCGATAAAGTTGACGCCCTGATCCAGCGCGTGACGCACGATGGGCTCGCTGCGCGCTTCATCGAAAATCCACGGCTTCCAGTCCGGTGTGCCCATGTTCATGGTGCCCAGACACAGACGCGAAACGCTCAGGCCGGAACGGCCAAGTTTGATGTATTCCATGTGCCGCCCCTTATGCCTTCGGAGTGTAGAAAGGATTGCTGATCTGCTTCACCACACCGGCCAGATCATTGCGGTCAGGCAGTCCGGCCAGTGCCGCCCGGATGGCCTGACGGCAGGCGTTGTAGTTGTTGAGGTAGACCGCATCCAGATCATCACAGGCCGGATTGACCCAGTTGGCAGTGAGAATGCACCACTCGTTGTCGGCCTCGGCGGGCAGGGTGCCATCAAGCAGAGCTTCAGTAACGGCTTTGGCGATGCCCGCCTGCGAAGCGCCCCAGGTGGCATTACCGTGGAAGTCACTGCCGATGGCCGCCTTGTTGGTATAGAGGGTGACAGGCTTGACCGGCACATTGGGCTGCGCCACCACCATAAAGGGGCAATGGCCTGTGGTGGGTGATGCCAGGCATGAGGCAAAGGCATGGCCTGCCGGGCCGGAACGTGGCCCCATCACCAGATTGATATGGGCGGCATTGACGCCGGGGCCTTCAAAGCCTTCGCCGATAAACAGATTGAGGGTGGACATGCTGAGGTGACTCCATGGCTATTATTCTTGGATTACTGTGCAGACGAGGGCATCCGTCCGTTGGCATCTGTTGTATCACCCACAGAGGGCGGGCCAGTAACGAGGAAAACACAGAACGCCATGAGCCAGACTCAGAGCTGATCAGCGTGCAGATGGGTAGCAGGAAATATGTAGCATCGTGCAAGACTGAACGGGGGAAGGCGCTATAGTGCTTTCTCTAGCAGGCTGAGGTTGAAAAACGTTGTCGAGGCAGCCGAGACAAGGAAATACCCCGAGGGCACAAGAAACAGGCGAAAGAGCGGAGTTTAGTGAGCTAAATGAGCATTTAACTCGCTCTGCTCACCCCTTCGGGGCCGTGCTAAAGCACGTTCGCCTGTTTTTGATGCGGTATTCGGTAACGCAGATAGATTTTCAACGACCTGCTAAGAACGTGTTCACGTTCCACCACCATGTTCATGGTCTGAAGAATAGAAATGATGGCCCGGCCACCGATGCCAGCCACCTTGCAGGGACTGTAATGTATGAGCAATAAAGTGCTGTTGTTGTTCGCCCACCCGTCGCAGCGACGGTCAGAGGTGAACCTGCCGATGTTCCGGGCGGCGCAGCTGATTAAGGGGGGGACCTGCGTTGATTTGTATGGCGAATATCCCACTTTCCGCATCGATGTAAAGAAAGAGCAGCAGAGGCTGCTTGACCACGACGTGCTGATTTTCCAGTTTCCGCTCTACTGGTATTCCACACCGTCCATTCTCAAGGAATGGCAGGATTTAGTACTGGAGCACGGTTTTGCGTACGGCAGTAAGGGCACTGCGCTGCGGGGCAAGCCCTTTATCTGTGCGGTATCGGCAGGAGCGGCGGAAAAGGCCTACCAGCAGGATGGCCTGAACCACTTTTCTCTGCGTGAACTGCTGCATCCGCTGGAGCAGACTGCCCGGCTAACGGGGATGCGTTATCTGGCGCCCTTTGCACTGTTTGGCAGCCGGACAGCGGTGGAAGACCAGTGCCTGCTACACCATGTCAGCCACTGGAGCGGTTTTTTGCAGGCGCTGGTGAATGATCAGATCGATATTGCGATGGCCAGTCAGCTGCCCAATATCGGTGCCAACTGGCAGACACTGTTGTCCGCTGAACCTGAATATCAGGTGGGGTGATCATGACGGAATACTTTATTCAGGCATTTATTTACCTGCTGGCTGCGGTCATTGCCGTACCGCTGGCCAAGCGCTTTGGTCTGGGCTCCGTGCTGGGCTACCTGATCGCCGGTGTCGTCATCGGCCCAGTCACCGGGCTGGTCGGTGATGAGGCTGCCACCATTCAGCACTTTGCCGAGTTTGGTGTAGTGATGATGCTGTTTCTGGTAGGGCTGGAGCTGGAGCCACAGGTGCTGTGGCAAATGCGCAGCCGGCTGCTGGGGCTAGGCGGTTTGCAGGTAGTGCTGACGGCGCTGCTGATCATGGCTATCCCCATGGCTTTTGGCCTGTCATGGAAAATAACGCTGACGGTCGGCCTGATCTTTTCCCTGTCGTCTACCGCTATTGTGCTGCAAACCTTCAGTGAAAAAGGGCTATCGAAGACCGATGGTGCCAAGAGCGCGTTTTCCATTCTGTTGTTTCAGGACATCGCCGTCATTCCCATGCTGGCGTTTATCCCGATGCTGGCCATCACCGGCGCTACCGAGCCTGCCGCGACCAGTGCCGAAGCATCCCATGATGCTTTCACACTGGTGGGGCATCTGCCCGGCTGGCTCTATGCCGTCGTGGTGATTGGCAGCATCGGTGGGCTGGTACTTGCCGGGCATTTTCTCAGCCGGCCGCTGTTTCGGTATATCGCTGAAACCGGCGTACGGGAGATATTCGTAGCCTGCGCACTGCTGCTGGTAGTGGGCATCGCCACCCTGATGAGTCTGATCGGCCTGTCACCGGCGCTGGGTACCTTCCTCGCGGGTGTGGTGCTGGCCAACAGCGAATTCCGCCACGAGCTGGAAACCAACATCGAGCCGTTCAAAGGGCTGCTGCTGGGGTTGTTCTTTATCACCGTCGGTGCCGGGGTCAATTTCTCGGTGCTGATTGATCACCTCGGCCTGATTGTCGGCATCACCCTGGGCGTGATTGCCGTCAAGGTGCTGGTGTTGTACGGGCTGGCCACGCTGTTCCGTGCCCGTGGCAGCGATCGCTGGCTGATTGCACTGAGTCTGGCGCAGGCCGGTGAATTCGGCTTTGTTCTGCTCAGCTTCACTGTGCAGCAAAACGTACTGGAGTCATCACTGGCGCAGATGCTACAGATGGTGGTGGCGCTGTCGATGTTCCTTACGCCGCTGCTGTTCATCATTTTTGAGAAAGTGATTCTGCCGCGCCATGAAGTGAAATCGAACAGCCGTGAGGCAGACCCTATTGATGAGCAGGGGCAGGTGATCATCGCCGGGATTGGGCGTTTCGGCCAGATCGTTAACCGCTTACTGACCGCCAACGGTATCAGCACCGTGGTGCTCGACCATGAAGCCAGTCAGGTCGACAACATGCGGGCGCTGGGGATCAAGTCTTACTTTGGCGACGCTACCCGTTCTGACCTGCTGCATACCGCCGGTATCGAGAATACCCGCCTGTTCGTGATCGCCATCGACAACAAGGACGAGGCGGTCAGTCTGGTGCGCTATGTCAAAGCCAACTATCCGCAGGTTAAGGTGCTGGCCCGTGCCTTCGACCGCGTCCATATGTATCAGTTGCGGCTGGCCGGAGCTGACTTTATCCGGGTGGAAACCTATCTGTCAGCACTGGAGCTGGGCGGCCAGGCACTGGTCGATCTGGGCTTTCATCCCTTTGATGTAGAAAACAAAAAGGGCAGCTTCCGCAAGATCGATGCTGCCGCCTCAGACGTGCTCTACGAAGAATGGCGCTCAGTCAGTGAGGGTGAACGCTTCGGCACCAATGCCTATCAGCTGTTCAAGGAGTTTGAAGAGAAAATCGCCACTGAAATGCGCGGTGACCGCAACGACCGCCATACGGACGGTGAACGTTCATGGATGCCCCCGCCCAAAGGCTGTTACACCACCGAGCCAGACAAGGCTGCCGACTAGCTGTCCCTTTCGCTGTTTGGCAGGTGTTCACTCAACCTCCTGACATCGCCGGTGTCAGGGGGTTGTTGTTTTTAGGGGTTGTAATCAGGGATTGTGCGTTTATAAGCCTGTTTGTGCAGGTTTTGAGAAAATTTATATGCGTTAATGTGCGTGAATTGCTATTGTTCGCGCATATAAACGCATCTATTCCCGCATTGCAGGAGCGCAGACATGCAGGATTTCTCTCTTCCGGAACAACGGCGACAGCACATTCTCGAGCTGCTGGCGACTCACGGTAAGGTCATTGCGACGGAACTCAGCATCGCTCTTGGGGTATCGGAAGACACTGTGCGGCGAGATCTGAAGGAGCTGGATAGTGCCGGTTTACTCTGCCGGGTACACGGTGGGGCTTTGCCTGCCACCATCGTTGCCCAGAGTTTCAGCCAGCGGCGGTTGCTGCCAATGGAAAGTTGCCAGAGTCTGGTGGCCGCTGTTGAACCGCTGCTGAAAGACGGACAGATGATCTTTATGGATAGCGGGACCACGCTGGAGCTGCTGGCCAGGCACCTGCCGCAGGACCGGTGCCTGACCGTGGTGACGGCCAGCCCGCCCGTGATGATGGCATTGCAGGATCATGGGCAGATTGAGGTGATCATGCTGGGTGGCAAGCTCAACAAGACCACCATGAGTGCCGTCGGCGGTGAGGTGCTGGAGGCGCTTGGCAAGATGCGTTTCGATCTGTGCCTGCTTGGCGTGTGCGGCATCCATCCGCAGCTGGGGGTAATGGCATCAGATTACGATGAGGCTCAGGTGAAGCGGCTGGCCATTATGCAGGCGAGAGAAGTGGTCGCACTGGGTACGGCCGACAAACTGGAGGCCACGGCTCCGTTCAAAATCGCCGAAGTGGAGGCGCTGGCCTACCTGCTTACGGATGCACAGGCGACGGACCAGATGCTGGAGCGCTACCGGTTGGCCGGGATCTGTGTGGTGCGAGGTGAAGCATGAAGGCTATCCCTTCGCTCTGGCCGCAGCGTGCAGCAGTGGCCTGTATGTTCAGCGTCAACGGTATTCTGCTGGCCAGCTGGGTGCCGCACATTCCATTAGTGCAGGTCAGGCTGGGTCTTGACCATGCCGCTCTGGGTCTGGCACTGCTGGGGCTGGCACTGGGGGCCATGGTCAGTATGCCGGTGAGTGGCTGGCTGATTGGTAAGGTGGGTCATCGCGAGGTCAGCTGGTTCAGTGCGGTACTGAGCTGTTTCAGTGCGGCTTTACCGGCCATGGCGCCTGACTTCTTCACCCTGTTGCTGGCGCTGATCATTTACGGCGCCTGTCAGGGTGCGATGGATGTGGCCATGAATGCGCAGGCGGTGCGGGTGGAGAAAGACTGGGGCCAGCCCATCATGTCGTCCTTTCATGGTATGTACAGTGCCGGCGGGCTGCTGGGTGCCGGGCTGCTGGGTGCCGGGCTGGGTGGGCTTTATCTCCATTACTTTACTCCCGGCTGGCACATGTGGCTGGTGGCGGCCGTTATGTTGCTTGCGGTGGTAATGACCGGTCGCTGGCTGCCGGAAGATGGCCCGCTGTCAGTCAGCAGTGAGGAGCACAAACCACGGCGAATGCTGACACCGGCATTACTGGCGCTTGGTGTCGTGGCCTTTATTGTGATGATGACTGAAGGCGCTATGGCCGACTGGAGTGCGGTTTTTCTCAGTACCCTGCACAGTGCAGATCAAGGGACGGCTGCGCTGGGGTTTGCTGCTTTCTCCCTGTGCATGGCCATTGGCCGGTTCAGCGGTGACTATCTGGTGCGCCGAGGCAGCCGCCGGGCCTGCTGGTGGTATCGGCGCTGCTGGCTGCCTTCGGGCTGGCACTGGTGGTGCTGACGTCATTCCTGACGCTGGCGCTGATCGGCTTTGCGCTGGTGGGGTTGGGGCTGTCCAATCTGATCCCGGTGCTGTTCAGCACTGCAGGCAATATGCCCAATATTTCCGCGCAGGCTGCTGTCGCCACCATCGCCACCTTTGGCTACAGCGGCTTCCTGCTGGGGCCACCGATGATCGGCCTGAGTGCGCACTGGCTGGGGCTTGCCACCACCCTGGGATTACTGGCCTTGCTGGTGTTGGTACTGGCGATCTGCGCACCCTAGCTGGTGGCTCAGCGCCAGCACTCCACACCGGTTGCTCTGGTGGACAGCTGATATGGCAGGCCGGGGGAAGCACGGCTTCCCCCGGTTGTCAGGTAGGGTTGAAAGACCAAGCGTAGGAACCGATTCCTGCGAACAGCACTAGCTGCCGTTGCTGGCCAGCTGTTTCGACCCCAGCCTGACCAGCACATCGTGATCCTCCAGTCTTGGTGGGTGCCATTCTCGCCCCGGCGCCGCATTCAGCAGGCTCTGGGTGTAAGGATGCTGCGGGTTATGCAGCACCTGCTTCACCGTGCCGTACTCCACCAGCTCCCCTTTGCACATCACCCCGATATAGTCGCTGATCTGTGCTGCCACCCGCAGATCATGGGTGATAAACAGAATGCTCAGTTGCAACTCCTGCTGCAGTTCATTCAGCAGCTGCAATACCTGCTTCTGCACCGACACATCCAGTGCCGATACGCTTTCATCGGCGATGATCACCTCCGGCTGCATGGCCAGTGCACGGGCAATACCAATACGCTGACGCTGCCCCCCGGAGAACTGATTAGGCTTGCGGTTGAGTGCCTCCCGGCGCAGGCCGACACGCTCCAGCAGCTCACCGGCATAGTCCCATGCACCGCGGGCTGACATGCCTTTGAGCTGTGCCGCGCGGGCGATAATGCTGCCGACGCTGTAGCGCGGGTTGAGTGAGCCGTACGGGTCCTGAAAGATCATCTGGATGCGCCGCCGTGCTCGGGTCAGGTCGGCGCCCTGCAGGGCGGCAAAGTCGGTGTCACCCAGCCAGATATGGCCCTGATCACTACCGGTCAGACGAATCGCCAGCTTGGCCAGCGTGCTCTTGCCAGAGCCAGACTCACCGACAATCGACAGGGTTTTGCCTTTGGGCAGGCTCAGGCTGACATCCTTCAGGGCATGGACTTCGCGGTTGCCGGTACGGTAGATCTTTACCAGATTGTCGACTTTCAGTGCCGGTTCGGCGTCGCTGGTCACCGGCCGCAGGGCTGGATTCATTTCCGGTACGGCATCAATCAGCTGACGGGTGTAGGGGTGTTTGGGCCGGTTCAGTACCTGCTCGGCGGTGCCCAGCTCCACCAGCTTGCCTGCCTGCATCACGGCGATGCGGTCAGCGACTTCGGCCACCACGCCAAAATCATGGGTGATAAACAGGATGCCGTGCTGATGCTTGTCTTTCAGCTCATTGATCAGGTGCAGCACCTGCGCCTGAGTGGTGACATCCAGTGCTGTGGTGGGTTCATCGGCAATCAGCAGGGCCGGGTTCATGGCCAGCGCCATGGCAATCACCACCCGCTGACACTGGCCGCCCGACAGCTGGTGCGGGTAGCTGGCAGCAATACGCGGTGGCTCGGGCAAATGGGTTGACGCCAGCAGCTCCAGCAAACGGGTTTTGCGCTCGGTCTTGCTCATCTGTGGCGCATGCAGCTCGAACACTTCGCCGACCTGCTGGCCGATGGTCATAGCCGGATTCAGTGCTGCCATCGGCTCCTGAAAGATCATGGCGATCTGATTACCACGCAGTTTGCGCAGCTCCTTCTCGCTCAGGCGGGTCAGGTCACGGCCCTGAAACTCGATGGTGCAGCTGCTCTGGCGCAGGCCTTTGGCGACATCGCCCATCACCGCGCTGGTCAGCACGGATTTACCGGAGCCGGACTCGCCGACCACGCAGAGAATTTCGCCGCGGCGCAGCTCCAGACTGACGCTGTCGACAGCGAAGATACGGTCGGTGCCGACCGGCAGTTCGATACTGAGGTTATGGATACGCAGCAGGGTATCCTGACTGATGGTGCTCATAAGGATACTCCGCTTAACCGTAGGGGCCTTTCTTGGCGCTTTCTTCCAGACCATCGGCCAGCAGGCTGAGGCCCAGCATCAGGGAGGAGATGGCGACGCAGGGGAAGATCACCAGATAGGGGAAGGCAATGGCCATCGAACGGCCTTCATTGACCATACCGCCCCAGTCCGGTGTGGGGGGTGGCAAGCCAAGGCCGAGAAATCCCAGCACGCCGATCATGATGGCGGTGTAGCCCACCCGCAGGCAGAAATCGACGATCAGCGGGCCGGTGGTGTTGGGCAGGATTTCTACCAGCATGATGCGCCAGCCACTTTCTCCCTGTGTGATGGCCGACAGCACGTAGTCACGGTTGCGCAGGTCAATGGTCAGGGCGCGGACGATACGGAAGATCGCCGGGGCACTGGCAAAGGTCACGGCGATAACGATATTAGTGCCGGAGGCACCGAGTGCCAGAATGATGACGATATAGAGTACCAGCACCGGGAAGGACAGCACGGTATTGGCCACAAACGACAGGGCCGTATCGACCCGACCACGATAAAAGCCAGCCATCAGCCCCATCATCATGCCGACGGCAAAGGCGGTCATGGTGGCGAGAAACGCCCAGAACAGCACGGTGCGGGTGCCCCAGATCAGCCGCGACAGAATATCGCGCCCCAGCATATCGGTGCCGAGCAGGTAGAACTGCCCGGTACTGTCAGTGCTCATGGGTGTCAGCAGCGGGGTGAAACTTTTCAGCGGATCATAGGGGGCCAGCAGGGGCGCGAAAGTGGCCACCAGCAGCCAGCCGACGACCACGATCAGACCGGTCATACCCAGAGGGTGACGCAGGAAATAACGGAAGTTCATGCCGCACCTCCGTTGCTGTTGAAGGAAATTCGCGGATTGAGCCAGCTGTAGGCCAGATCGGACAGCACCTGCGTGCCCGCAACCACCAGCACACTGACCATGGCGCAGGCTTCAATCACAAAGACATCACTGTTCAGTGAAGCGGTGTAGAGCAGGGTGCCGAAGCCTTTATAGGCAAAGAACACTTCCACCACGATGACGTTGGACAGCAGCCATGGGATGTACAGCATGATCACTGTCACCGGTGCGATCAGCGCATTACGCAAGGCGTGTCGCAGCACGATACGCAGGGTCGAGGCGCCTTTCATCCTGGCGGTGCGGATATAGTGGGCGCCCATCACTTCGATCATCGATGAGCGGGTCATGCGGGCCAGATAGCCGATGCCGAACAGTGACAGCACCATCACCGGCAGCACCATTTGCTCGACACTGAAGCCGCTGGTCATGGTGCTGGCACCGGGCAGCAGTTTCAGCCAGAACACAAAGATGGCGGACAGGAATACTGCACTGGCAAAGTCAGGAATGGAGGTAGTAAACACCGACAGCACCGATACGATGCGGTCGGCCCATGAGCCCTGGCGGATACCGGCAATCACACCAAGCGTCAGGGCAATAGGGATCATCACCAGCAGGGCGCTGCTCGCCAGCAGGCAGGTTTTGTAGAGATTACCGGCCAGTAATGTCAGCACCGGCTCGCGGTAGTAGGTAGACATGCCCCAGTCGCCCTGCATGAAATGCCAGAGCCAGGCCAGATAGCGCAGCACAAAGGGGCGGTCATAGCCGTGTTCGGTCAGCCAGGCGGCGCGTTGATCAGGGGCGGAGTAGGGGCCAAGCACGTGGACGACCACATCGTCCACATTCAGCTCCAGTGCGAAAAATACAATCAGCGAGACGGCAAGCATCGTTGCCACGATGCCGCCGAGCTTGCGAGCAAGAAAGCGGGTCATAGGCAGCGTCTCAACTTCATCCAGATAAACGGCACGCTGACCGCCGGGGTGGTCAGCGTGTATAGCTACTGCATCACGAATGAATCAGGCGTCTAGCCAGACCCCGTCCATGCGGAAGTAGTCAGAGGGATGAAGGCGATAGTTGCGAACTTTCTTCGAGACGGCAGTGAAGCTGTCACCGAAGAAGGGCTGCACCATCACGTAGTGCTCCTGCAGAATGCGCTCCACATCCGCCATGGCTTTGGAGCGCTCTTTGGGGTCAACAATGCTCATGGCTTTATCCAGCGCGGCATCGTATTCCTTGTTGGAGAAGTGGCTTTCGTTCCACTCCACACCGGAGCGATAGGCCAGCTCCTGCGTCATCACGCCCAGCGGCCGGTGCGACCAGAAGGTCAGGCTGAACGGCGCCTTGTCCCAGATGGGCCAGTACTGGGCCGCAGGCATCACGTTGAGCTTCAGGCGAATACCGGCCTCCGCGCAGTTCTGCTGCAGAATCTGGGCGGTGTCCTGCTCGTATTTACCCTGGGTGTTGCCCACCACCAGCTCCAGATCAATGCCGTCCGGGTAGCCTGCTTCGGCGAGCAGCGCTTTGGCTTTGGCCACATCGCGCGGCTGTTTGGGCAGGGCAAAGTATTCAGGATGAATGGGCGACACGTGGTGGTTTTCACCCAGGGTGCCCATGCCGCGATAGGCAATGTCCAGCATCTGCTGGTTGTTGGCGCACAGCACCACGGCCTGACGGATACGGATATCGTCGAACGGCTTCTGGTCGTTCTGCATACGCATGACGATGGTCTGGGTAGATTTTCCCGACAGCAACTGTGCCGCGGGCAGCTTTTTCACCAGATCCAGCTCAGCTACGGTGACGCGATAAAGCACATCCACCTGATCAGCCTGCAGTGCGGCCAGATGAGTGGAAACGTCGGTGCCCATATCGATGTAATGCAGGCCATCGAGATGGGCGGGAATGCCCCAGTAGCCTTCACGTCGGGTGAACAGCGCTTCCTTGCTGACGGCGTAGCTGGTCAGCTTGAACGGGCCGGTGCCGACCGGATTTTTCGCCCAGTTGCTGCCGTCGAGATCGAAGTCTTTCTGCACGATGGCACAGGTAAAGGCATAGAGCATTTCCGGAATGGCCAGCAGTGGGCGGCCGAGACGCAGGATAAATTCGTGATCGTTGACCCGCTCGAAATGGAGGATGTCCTGAAAGGTGGTGCGGTTGGGGGATTTGGATTCAGGGTCCGTCCAGCGCTCGAAGTTGAACATCACATCATCCACGTCGAACTTCTTGCCGTTGCTCCAGGTGACGTCCTTGCGCAGCACAAAGTGCCAGTCCTTGAGGTCGTCAGAAGGTTTCCAGCTTTCCGCCAGATAGGGGTGGGTAACGTTGTCAGAGTCGACGTAGGTCAGAAACTCCAGCGAGTTGCGCAGCAGGTTGGAGGCTTCCACCCAGGAAATCAGTGCCGGGTCAGTAATTTCCTGAATGGCACAGGCGAAACGCAGGGTGCCGCCCTGTTTGGGTGTCTCATCGGCCAGCACGGTACCACTGGCCAGCGCTGCGCCGCCGGCGCCGATGGCACTGAGGAAGCCGCGCGCACTGGCCGCGGTAACGCCGAGCAGGCTGACGGTACGTAAAAACTGGCGACGGTTGATTTCACCGGCTTTCACCTGATCGCAAAGTGCGGGTACAGCAGAATGGACGTCTTTCCCGTCCAGGCTTTTCAGATCGCTCATCTCTTTCTCCCTAATACCCAGGCCGGGGTCTGGTGCAGACAGGCCCTGGGGCTATGCTTTTTTGTTTTCGTGTGTGCAAAAGGTGATAAGACGGATTGCGCTTGGCTGGCTGCCGCGTATTTAACGGCAGCCCGAGTGTTGTTTTTGTTGTGGCGTCATCACTGGGCATGGTGTACGCCAATCCGGTTCGACTGCCGCGTACTCTGTGGTGGCGGTCAGTTATTAAGCAGTAACCCTAGGCAGCTGAGAGGAGGGGCACAAACGATAAATAGGAAGATTGAGCATGAGTAAAACGCATGCTATCTGGCTGATTTCGCCCGTTCAGAAGGTGAAGGGGCGCACATTTTGTCTATTTTGGAATGCTTGAAGGCGGCTGATTAGGCGAATACCGGGGACTTTGCGGGCATGGAGCGGCTAACGTATGCGCAGGCAGGCTGGCACACACCTGAGCGTTACCGTCAGGCTATGGACGGAGGCAGTACCCGCTCCCGCGTCGTATCTGTGCCATCAGACTGAGCCTATCGTCTGGGCGGCCATTTCGATTTCCTGCTCCAGCCAGTGACGAAATACCAGCAGATGCGGCAGATCTGCCTGATCCGGCCGGGTCACAAACCAGTAGCCTCGATTGCCGGGCACCACCACATCGTTGACCTGCACCAGTTGCCCGGAGGCGAGTTCACGGGTAATCATGTTGCGGTCGGCAATGGTGATGCCGACACCATGAATGGCGGCCTTGATGGCCATTTCCAGCAGATCAAACTCGATGCCGCCTTCGGTATGCACATCCTCAATCTGTGCCGCTCGCAGCCAATGCTCCCAGGTATGAAAGCGCCCGGAGCCCTTGAGCACATGCAGCAAGGTATAGCGATTGAAGTCCAGCGTGCGTGCGCCGCCTTCACGCGCCAGCAGCGCGGGTGCACACACCGCAATATGGCTCTCCTGCATCAGCTGGATATTGTCGATGGTGTCCCAGTCGCCGGTGCCAAAGCGAATGGCACAATCCAGCTCGGTACTCTCCACCAGATTGTCCTGCAGCGCGGTGGTAATGGTGAGGTCCAGCTCAGGGTGCAGTTCTTTTAGTGTGCCAAGGCGGGGAATCAGCCAGCGGGTGGCAAAGGTCGGTGGCACGTTGATCTTGAGGCGGGTGAGATGGGTATTTTCCAGAATGCTGCGTACGCTCAGCTCAATCTTGTCGAAGGACTGTCGCAGCACCGGCAGCAGGGCGCGGCCTGCGGGCGTCAGTTCGAGAAAGTGATGACGCCGCTCCAGCAGCTCGACCCCCAGAATATCCTCCAGCTGCTTTACCTGCCGGCTGACCGCACTCTGGGTGACATGCAGCAGCTCGGCTGCGCGAGTGAAGCTGCCAGTGGTGCCGGAGGCTTCAAAGGCCTTGAGTGCATTCAATGGCGGGAGACGGCGAGACATGTGAGGCTCCATCGGCTGGAAAAGGTCGCTCTGAAGCATGCGGTGCAGCAGAACGTTTGTACAGTGACATGGCGTGCAGGCTGAGTTTGACCTGTCGTGGTTGCCATGGTGGATGTCGCTGCGGCAAAAGACGGTCGTTACTGGCTATGGAGCATGAGTTTTATGCAGAGCCAGTACGACAAATAGTCGTTTTGCGCGGTGCAAAACGGCACCTAGAGTGGATTGAACTGTATTTCGTCGATGCACTGCATCATTGCTTCAATGACTGATGACTGTTCTGGAATTAGCGGTGTGAAATGAGTGGTGAATAAGACGAAACAGTGGACGCCACTCCTGAATAGAAAGCCAATACTGAAACTGAATCGATTGTTGTCGGTTTTTTCAGTGATGGTTATTCGTTTTATTGTTAATTCTTTACTTTCACTCTTTATTGTCCCGTTTTTATTGCCCCGTTTTCGGGTGAAAAGTCGGCATTGCCTTTCTGCTTATTATCTAAGCCAACAACTCTATTGCTGAGGATACTCAGGTGTCAGCTAATACTACGATTGTGCCGGCACCGTCCCGGTCGGTATTGATCAATAGTGCTTTTCTTTTTACCGCCTGTAATGCGGTCACCCACGGCTTCAGCATGTTTCTTTATTCGGCCTTACTACCGGAAATCCGTCAGCACTTTCAGCTGAGTTACACCACCGCCTCTCTGATTGCTTCGCTGTTGCTGTTGTCGTACATGACCACCTCGATCCTGAGTGGCGGCTGGATTGCCCGCTGGCAGGGACGGGCGGTGTTGGTCGCGACCATCTGCCTGAGCGTGCCGTTGCTGATACTGGCGGTTTCCACCTCGTGGGTTGCGGTATTTGCTCTGGCACTGGCCGCGGTGTCAGGCTGTGCGGTGGCCAACTGGAATGCCATTGTCGCCTATGCCGGGCAGGCCATTCCCGGTCAGTATCGCAGTCGTATTCTCGGTCTGTCGTCGTCGGGGGCGGCCTTTGCCATTGGTCTGAACGGTCTGCTGATTGCCTGGTTGTTGCCATGGGTGACACTGGCGCAGTTCTGGCTGGTATGTGCGGCCATCACCCTGATCGTTGCCATTCTGACCTGGCGCGGGCTGCCCGCTGCACCTGCTCAGACAGTCCATTCTGCCGAAGCCTCGGTCACGGCCAGCAGCACCTGGACGCTGCTGAAATCCCAACCGCTGGCGTGGCAGATTCTGCTGCTGAGCGCTTTTATCGGCGGTGTGTCCGGGCCGCTGCTGACCTTTTTGTCTTCGTTTGTAGTGGAGCGTCTGGGGGGCACGTCGGCACAGACCGGATCACTGTGGACCATGCTGGGTGTGGCCGGCATGGCCGGTGGACTGGGCATGGGGCTGCTGGCTGATCGCTTTGGCATCCTGCCTCTGGTGCAGCGCAGCCTGATGGTGCTGGCCATCTGCGTCGCACTTATGTTGCTGCGCCCCAGTCTGCCGGTGGTGTGGCTGACGGTAACGCTGTTTTCCGCGTTGTATTTTCCCATCTGGGGGCTGATGGCCAGTTACGTCAGCGACAGAACCGATGGCCACAGCAGTGTGCGCATTATCAGCCTGAGCATGGTCGGCTACGGTCTGGGCAGCGCCAGTGCCAACGCACTGTGCGGCGCCTTGCTGGATATCACCGGCAGCTTTGCCGTAGTACACAGCTGGGTGCTGTTCTGGGTACTGGCCAATGTGGTCTGGGTGGGCTTTATGCAGCGACGCAGCCAGCCGCTGGTGATGGTGTGAGACGGTCTGCTCCAACCTGTTCACGATCTCGCTAAGCTGAAAGGCCGTGAACAGGTTCTGGCAGGTCGTTGAAAATCTGTCTGCGTTGCCGAATACGCGTCAAAAACAGGCTCACAGCCGAAGGCTGAACGTGCTTTAGCACGGCCCCGAAGGGGCGAGCGGAGCGAGTCAAATGCTCATTGAGTTCACTGAACTCCGCTTTTTCGCCTGTTGCTTGTGCCCTCGGGGTATTTCCTTGTCTCGGCGGCCTCGATAACGTTTTTCAACAGCCTGTTAGGCACATAGTGGCGCTTGTTTCATCACCAGAGCATCCGCCAGCTGGCTGGCAAAAGGCTGCACATAGGGGCTGGCCAGGCCCGGTGAGTAGTAAAACATCAGCTCTGCCGCTTGCAACGGCGGGAAGCCATCGGCTTCGGTCAGCACCCGCCAGTGACGCGGCAGCAGCCTGAGGGAAGTGATGCCGACGGCCTCGCCGGCATCAATGGCAATACCGATACCGCCGGGGCTCTGGCTGGTGTAGACGACCTGCCAGCCACGACCTGCCGCCGTCAGTGCCGCAATGCCGTGGGCCCGGAAAATACAGCCTTCCGGGTAGACCGCCAGCGGAATGGGCTTATCCGCCTGCAACTGCAGAAGCGGGCTGGCAACCCATACCAGCGGCTCATCACAGAGATATTCCCCCTGCACAGTGTTGGCATGGCGTACCGCCAGCGCCAGGTCCAGCTCACCACGATGCACTCTGGCCACCAGCTGGGTTGAGGTTTCACAGACGATATCAGGGCGAATCTCCGGGTAATGCTGGCGCAGATAGGTCAGCGCCGGGCTGAGAAAATGCTGGGCATAATCTTCCGGCAGGCCGATGCGCAGCACATCGGCCCGTGCCTTGCTATGGGCGGCATCAATGGCTTCCCGGTGCAGTTTTAAAATCTGTTTGGCGTAGATCAGAAAGGTCTCACCTGCCGCGGTCAGTGCGACCGACCGGCTGGTGCGTTGTACCAGCGGGGTGCCCACCATTTCTTCGAGTTTTTGCAGGCGCTGGCTGACCGTCGACTGGGTTTTGTGCAGGCGTTCGGCTGCTGCCGAAAACCCTCGGCATTCAATAACCGCCACAAAAACGCGCAATAAATCCGATTCGAGGTTTTCCATTGTTAATTCCTGCTTGCATCTCCGCTTGCCGATACGGCACCCGTGTCTGCGGTAATACGTTTTTCGACCGGTAATCTCTGAAGCTGAAATGACTATTCAAATTGCGTGCCTCTTTATTTTTTGATCAGCCATTTTTTATGTATTCCTTTACTGCCAGCGGCTATCGGATTTCACGATAGATTCTATTCAATCTTGTTGTTTCTCTTTATTGCTCAATCTCCGCACACTGAATTTATCGGCAGCAGTAATTCACTCCACCGATTACTGAGCAGTATTTCCCCGTATTAGCGAGAGAGCACCATGATTACTCCGGCATTGCGTCTGGCCGACGCTGAAATAGGTGATATCACCGATCTGGTCGATACCGAGCTGTACCCGCTGCATGACTTTGACAGTGTGCGTTTGCAGGCGCTGATTGAGCATGCCCGGGCAGAGCTGGCTGAAGACGGCTGCTGTGTACTGAGCGGTTTTTTGCGCCCCGAGGCACTGGCGCAGGCGGGTGTTGAAGGGCAGCAGCTGTCACCCAAAACCTTCTACTCCCGGCGTCTGGTCAACGTCTACTTCACCGAGAATGACCCAACGCTGCCCGAACAGGACCCGCGCCGCACTTTTATGGAGCGCACCAGCGGCTTCGTCACCCGTGACATGATTCCGCCCGATGCAGTGATTCATCGCATCTACGTCTCCCCGATGATGAAGCGCTTTATCGCCGCCTGCCTCAATGAAGAGGTGATCTACGAATACGCCGACCCCTATGCCGGGCTGGTGCAGAACGTCCTGCCCACCGGCACCCAGCAGCCCTGGCACTTCGATACCAACGAATTCATCGTCAGCATGATGACGCAGAAGCCGGAGCAGGGGGGCATGTTTGAGTATTCGCCGATGATCCGCTCACGCACTGAAGAAAACCTAGATGGGGTTGGCCGTGTGGTGCGTGGTGAGGACCGCGATTCCGTCAAGATTCTGGAGCTGAACCCCGGCGACCTGCAGATCTTTAAGGGGCGTTTTTCAGTCCACCGCGTGACTCAGGTGGCTGGCAGCCGCGAACGTCACACCGCCATTTTTGCCTACTCCGAGCAGCCCGGCATTATCGGCCGCGCCGAGCGTACCCGTCAGCTCTATGGCCGCCTGTCAGAAGCGCATCTGGAAGCCGAAGCCCGCAAGGTGCGCAGTGATGCCCTGCTGGACTGACTGAACACCTTCGCACCAACACATACCCAGAAACATCAGTGAGCACAGAACCATGACCATGATTGGCCCCAACCGTAATCCAGCGGATTGCGACCCGACTGAAGCGGAAGTGCAGCAGATACAGCTCGACCGCCTGCAGTGCGTACGCAATGAGCTGAAAAAGCGTGACTATGCTGCCTGCGTGCTGTTTGACCCGACTCACATGCGCTACGCCACCGGATCACGCAATATGCAGGTGTATTCGGCGCGTAACCCGGCGCGTTATGTGTTTGTACCGGCAGAAGGCCCGGTGGTGGTGTTTGAGTTTGGTGGCTGTCTGCATCTGGCGGAAAAGCTCAATACCGTCGATGAAGTCAGACCGGCCAAGGCAATCTCTTACTACTTCTGCGAAAGCTTCCTCGGTAACGTGACCGCAGACTGGGCGGCAGAAATTGATGAGCTGGTCGCCCGTTGTTACGGCGAAGGCCGCGGTGGCAAACGCATTGCTATTGAAAGTGCCACCTCGGCAGCTGCCTTTGAACTGCAGAAGCTCGGCTATCAGGTATTCGATGCGCAGGAGCCGCTGGAGCAGGCACGCTGCATCAAGGTGCCCAATGAACTGAAAATGATCCGCTCCAGCCTGCGTGCCACTGAGGCCGGGGTGCGGCTGATGGAAAGCAAGATTGTGCCCGGTATCAGCGAGAACGAGCTGTGGTCGCACCTTCACCAGCACGTCATCGCGACCGACGGCGATTACGTGGAAACCCGGTTGCTGTCATCCGGCCCGCGTACCAATCCGTGGTTTCAGGAGTGCAGCACCCGTCCTATTGAAGCCGGTGATCTGGTGGCGCTGGATACGGATGTGGTGGGGCGCTTTGGCTACTACGCCGACTTTTCCCGCACCTTCCTCTGTGGCGATCAGCCTGCGACGGCCAGGCAGAAGGAGCTGTACAAACTGGCCTATGAACAGGTGATGACCAACGTTGAGCTGCTCAAGGCGGGTCGCAGCTTCAAGGAATACGCCGAACTGGCCTGGCGCATCCCCGATGGTTACAAGGGCAACCGCTATTTCGCGCTGGTACACGGTGTCGGCATGACCGGTGAATACCCCTACGTGGTGCATCGTGAAGATATCGACGACAAGGGTTACGACGGTCTGTTCCTACCCGGCATGACCATCTGTGTCGAGAGCTATATCGGCCACGAAGATGGCGGTGAGGGCGTGAAGCTGGAGGAGCAGATCTATATCGGTGATGACTATATCGAACTGCTGTCTGACTACCCGTTCGATCCACGACTGATGGGGAGGTAAGGGTGAGGGAGTATCGATGTTGCAGCAATGCGGTTCAGGGCGTGATGGCCGCACCCTGAACTAAGCATGAAGCGCGCAATGCTTGTGATGGAGCACGGCGCGTGATGTCCGACAGCGGCATTCTGCTGACTGTCTGTTCTGTTTTCTGTTCCGATTTCGTGTGTGCCCCTCCGATGAGGGGCTTTTTTCGTTGGTACGCAGTGCCTGTTTCCTGCATACCCCTTCAGCGTGGCCAGTGTGTCCTGCTCATTCCGTGAGTCTCTCCACCAATCCTCACCAATCCTTCCTTCAGTCTTTCATTCCAGCCTTTCCGTCCGCTTTTTCAGCAGCTTTTCCGGCACATGGCCCCTTATTCCGTACATTCTCTGCTGTCAGGCACTAACTCAACTTTTTATCTGGTTTGACCCGCCTGAAGTTGGCATTTTGCATCTGCGAACATTCTAAAAACGCATGCTCTGTCTGCCTTTTAATCGTTTGTGGGGATTTTGGTGGCTATCTAGTCTAGGGCTCATAACCCGAACAACCTCCCGCACAGCAAGAGAGACAGACCGTGGCAACCAAGACACGCGCAGACTGGCAAACGCTGGCCCAGTCCATTGCTTTACCGACTCAGGCTTTTATTGATGGCCGCTTTGTTGATGCCATTTCAGGCCAGACCTTTACCCGTATCAATCCCGCCAATGGTCAGCCGCTGGTGAATATCGCCAGCTGTGACAGTGACGATGTTGATCTGGCCGTTGCCGCTGCCCGCCGCGCCTTTAACAGTGGTGAGTGGTCAGAGCTGGCACCGAAGGCACGCAAGGCGATTCTGCTGCGCTGGGTTGAGCTGATCCGTGAGCACAAGGAAGAACTGGCGCTGCTGGAAACGCTGGATACTGGCAAGCCCATTGCGGAAACCCTGCGGGTGGATGCGCCTTCCTGTGCCGAGGCGATTGCCTGGTATGCCGAAGCCATCGACAAGATTTACGACGAGGTGGCACCCAATGGTCCCAGCACCGTGGCGCTGGTAAGCCGCGAGCCGGTGGGGGTGGTCGCAGGTGTGGTGCCCTGGAACTATCCGCTGATTATCAGCGGCTGGAAGATCGGCCCGGCGCTGGCTGCAGGCAATGCCTTTATTCTTAAGCCCGCTGAGCAGTCAACGCTGGGAGCACTGAAACTGGCGGAGCTGGCCAGACTGGCGGGCATTCCTGACGGTATTTTTCAGGTGGTGACCGGCCTTGGCCCCACCGCAGGGCAGGCGCTGGGCCTGCACCCGGATGTGGATGCGGTGGTGTTCACCGGCTCGACCGACGTGGGCAAGAAGTTCCTCGAATATTCCGCCCGTTCCAACATGAAGCGGGTCGGTCTCGAATGCGGTGGCAAGAGTCCGCACATCGTCAGCGCCAGTTGCAGTGATCTGGATAAGGCCGCCATGTATGTCGCCTATGGCATCTGGTACAACCAGGGCGAAACCTGCAATGCCGGCTCCCGCCTGATTGTGGACCATCGCGTTAAGGAGCCGCTGCTGGCGAAGGTCAAGGAATGGGCTGCCAAACTGCAGCCGGGTGATCCTCTTGACCCGGCGACTACCATGGGTGCACTGATCGAGCAGCAGCACATGCAGCGGGTGCTGGATTATGTGCGTATCGGTCAGGAAGAAGGCGCCGAGGTGATTCTCGGGGGTGAGGCGGTGCGCACCGACAGCGGTGGCTACTTTGTACCGCCGACCATTCTCGATAACGTCCGCAACGACATGCGCGTGGCGCAGGAAGAAATCTTCGGCCCGGTGCTGGTGGTCATCACCTGTGACGGACTGGAAGAGGCCATCGCCATTGCCAACGACAGTCAGTACGGTCTGGCCGCTGCCGTCTGGACTGACTCCATGTCTGAAGGCCACAAGGCTGCACGCAAACTGCGCGCGGGGACGGTCTGGGTCAACTGCTTCGACCACACCAGCATCAATGCGCCCTTTGGTGGCTACAAACAGTCAGGGCAGGGCAGAGACAAGTCGCTGCATGCTTTCGACAAATACACCGAACTGAAAACCACCTGGATCGAACTCTGAGGCCGTCGTCATGAGCACGTTTGAACAGGGGCGCGTGGCGCCCATCATTTCTGGCCCCGGCAGTTTGCAGTCACTGCCTGCGCGGCTGTCAGCCTTCGCAGCGAAAAGCATCCTGCTGGTGTCGGATCAGGGCATGGTCAACAGCGGCTGGGTCGGCAAAGTGCAGGCACTGCTTGATAGCCAGTTGCCGACCAGCGTGTTTGTTGCGCCTGCCGGTGAGCCGAAAGTTGCGACCGTCAATGAGGGTGCAGCGCAGGTACGGGCGCTGGAGCAACCACTGGTGATTGGTCTCGGCGGTGGTACGGCGCTGGATATTGCCAAACTGATCGCGGCGCTGGCCGTCTGTCAGCGGCCCATGGAAGACTATCTGCTGTGTGCTAACCCGTATGTGGGCAAGTGCCCGTCGATCATGATCCCGACCACCTCCGGTACCGGCTCGGAAGTGACTCGTACCTGTGTGCTGAGCAACGCCGAAGGGCGCAAGCTGTGGGCCTGGGGTGAGGAGCTGACGCCGGATCTGGTGGTTCTGGAGCCTGCGCTGACCGCAACCTTGCCCGCGGCCCTGACCGCGGCCACCGGGCTGGATGCAATGATTCATGCGCTGGAAGCCGTGACCGGACAGCGCAGTAATAATCTGGTGGCGGCGTCGGCGCTGCAGGCGATTCGTCAGGTGGTGCAGGCACTGCCGGCCGCCGTGGCTGAGCCGGGCAATCTGTCTGCTCGTCAGCAGGTGCAGGAAGCCGCCTGTCTGGCCGGGCTGGCCATCGATAATGCCGGTACTGGTATCGCTCACAATATCGGCCATGCGCTCGGCACCCTCTATCATCTGCCTCACGGCATTGCGGTGACGCTGGGTTTGCAGGCGGCGCTGAACTGGAACCTGACCGGCCACGAAGAGCGCTATGCCGATGTCGTACGCTGCTTCCGTGCGGATGCCGAGGCGCGAGAGATGCCGAAGCTGTTTGAAGCCCTGCTGGCTGAGGTGAATTTCGCCGCCTGCCTGACGCCTTTCCTGCCGTTGCAGCTGGATGCGGAAGCCTTGCTGGAATGCATGCAGGCCAGTGAAAACCTGCCAATGGCCAACAATAACGTGCGGGTTCCCAGTGGTGAGGAGTGGCGCTTTCTGGCGAATCGCGTGGTGGAAGTGTGGCAGCTGGCACAGCGTCAGGAGCAGGCAGCATGAGTATCACCCGTATCGAAATTACCCATCACCAGTTACCCCTGGACCCACCGTTCCCGGCGTCCTGGGATACCCAGCCACGGCGCAAGTTTCCCGCCACCATTGTGCGGGTGCACGATGATTCGGGGCTGGTCGGCATTGGTTCCGGCGATGTGATGTATGGCTTTCAGGACTATGTGCAGCTGTTTATCGGCAAAGATCCGCTGGACCTCAAACGCCACAGCGCGGTGCTGGACAATATTGGTTTCCATGCCGGTCGGCCCTGGCCGCTGGATGTGGCCCTGTGGGATCTGGCGGGCAAACTGCTGAACAAGCCGGTGTGGCAGATGATGGGTGGCCATAGCAACCGCATCAAGGCCTATGCGTCCAGCGGCGTTCATCGTCCGGTGGAGCAGATGGTGGCACTGGCGGAAGACATGGTGGCCAGGGGTTATCCGGCACTCAAGGTACGCTTCGGACGCGCCAGTCTGGCCGACGATTTCGCCGTGCTGGAAGCCGTACGCAAGGCGGTCGGCGACCAGCTGGAGCTGATGGTCGACTGCAATCAGGGCTGGCGTATGCCGTGGGATGTGGCCACTCCCTGGGATTACAGCAAGGCACTGGAGGTGGCACAGGAACTGCAAACCCACAACGTCTACTGGATGGAAGAGCCTCTGCACCGTGGCGACTATCAGGGCATGGCCAGACTCAACGCGGCCACCACGCTGAAGATTGCCGGGGGGGAAATGACCCGCGAGCCCTATGAGTTCGACACCATCCTGCGGGAAAACTGTCTGGAGGTGATCCAGCCTGATGTGGTCTGTTCCATCGGCATGGAAGGGCTGCGCAAACTGGCGCTGAAGGTCGCTGAGCACGGCAAGATCTTCACGCCGCACACCTGGGGCAATGGCATCGGTTTGCTGGCCAATATCCATCTGACCGCAGGCACCGTCGGTGCGCCCTTTATCGAATTCCCCCTCGATGGCGTCGAGTGGAGCGTCGAGCGACGCGACTTCATGCTGCGCCAGCCCATCGTACCGGACAGCGAAGGCTGGTTGACCCTGTCAGATGCGCCGGGGCTGGGTATCGAGCTGGATGAAGAGGTGCTGGCAAGGACGCTCAGCAATCAGGCGACGTATGCCTGAACCGTTTTAACACGTAACGCCTCTGACGTGACTCACTGCCGTCAGAGGCACCGATTTATGCCCTTATCTGGGAACTCGTAGATGAGCGATAACAATAACATCCGCCCTCTGGTGTTCTGGCCACCGTTTCTGCTGTTGCTGATAGCCGTGGCGATGAGCCTTTATGATCTCGATGGATTTCTGAAAACCACCTCTGCCATCAATGACTGGATTCTTGACCGCTTCGCCTGGCTGTTCAGTTTCGGCACCCTGAGCATGGTGGCGGTGTGCGTGTGGGTGTGCTTTTCGCCGCTGGCCAGAGTGCGTATTGGCGGGGCGGAAGCCAGGCCGATGCTGAGCAAATGGCGCTGGTTCTCTATTACCCTGTGCACCACCGTGGCCATCGGCATTCTGTTCTGGGCGACGGCAGAGCCGATGTATCACCTGTATTCGCCTCCTGAATCACTGCACCTGACGCCGAATTCGCCGGAAGCGGCCAAGTTCGCGCTGTCGACCTTGTATCTGCACTGGTCGTTCACGCCCTATGCCATCTATGCCGTACCGGCCCTGATGTTTGCCCTGGCTCATTACAATCTCGGCAAACCGTTCTCGCTGGCATCGGCATTCACACCACTACTGGGTGACCGTCTGCAGGGTAAAAAAGGTCAGCTGCTGGATGCGCTGGCGCTGTTTGCACTGGTCGCAGGCATGGCTGCGTCACTGGGCACGGGGGTGATGACACTGAGTGGAGGGCTTAACAGCCTGCTGGGGATACCTTCCAATTCTCTGACGCAGGGGCTGATCACTCTGGCGATCGTCTGCACCTTTATTCTTTCGGCGGCCAGTGGCTTACAGAAAGGTATCGCCGTGCTGTCGAACCTCAATACCAAGCTGTTCTTCGCTGCCTGTCTGTTTCTCTTCCTATTCGGGCCGACCACCTACATCCTGGGCTTTGGCATGGAAAGTCTGGGCGAGTATGTCACTCAGTTCTTCCAGAAGAGCCTGTTTACCGGCGCTATTTCCGGCGACTCCTGGCCACGCTGGTGGACTATTTTCTACTGGGCTAACTGGCTGGCCTGGGCACCGGTGACGGCGCTGTTCCTCGGCAAGATTGCCCGTGGCTACACCGTTCGCGAGTTTATGGTGGTGAACCTGATCCTGCCGGCATCCTTCGCTATCGTGTGGATGGCCATCTTCGGCGGTACGGCTCTGCATATGGACATGCACAACAACGGCTTACTGCACAATGCGCTGGAAAAACTGGGGCCGGAGTCAGTGATTTACACCGTGCTCAACCAGCTGCCGCTGGCTGGCCTGACCAGTCTGGTGTTCGTCTTTGTGGCTTTTCTTTCCTATGTCACTGCGGCGGATTCCAACACCGAAGCCATGAGTAATCTGTGCAGTCAGAACGGCAGCCAGCGCATGGAGCACGATGAGCAGGAAGCCAGCAGTGGCAATCTGAAAATGAAGCTGGTCTGGGGCGGCACCATAGGCTTTGTCGCCTGGGTGATGACCGGTTTCGCCGGGATTGATGGCATCAAGATGATGTCGAATCTGGGCGGCTTACCGGCGTTGTTTATCATCCTCGGTATCACAGCAAGTCTGGTGAAGGTGCTGCTGTCGGCTGACTTGCTGGGCATGGCAGACAACCGCGCCCGCAAGCCCATGGCGACGCCAAACGCCGGTAAACCGGCAGAGGCGGTGGCCGCGCAGTCGCGCTAGTTCACATTCCCTGAACGTGAAGTGCCCCGTGATGGTTGATACCGTCACGGGGCTGTCGCCTGTCTGCTCTGAGACTCACCATGTCACGACTCCCATCCCTTGCGGCGCTACGCATGTTTGATGTGGCCTGCCGCTATATGAATCTCACCAAAGCCGCTGATGTACTCAACCTGACACAGGGCGCAGTCAGCCGGCAGATCAAGCAGCTGGAAGAAGAGCTGGGCCAGCCGCTGTTCAATCGCCATCATCATGGTCTGACGCTGACCGATCAGGGGGAGCAATTGCTGCCTCAGGTGCGGGCAGCTTTCGAGTTGCTTGAAGAGGCTGTCACCGGGGTGAAAACGGCAGACCCCCGACAGCAGCTGCGACTGGCCACCCCTCCGACCTACGCTACGCGCTGGCTGGCACCGAGGCTGAGGCAGCTGCGGCGCCAGTTTCCTCATTTGCAGCTGAGTATCCAGACCGAGCTGCAGCAGCGACAGGCGCATTACGATCACGACTGTCGCATCCGTTTTGGCAACAAACCGGCTGCCGGATGCTTCAGCGAGCTACTGTTTCGCGAGCGCCATATTGCGGTGGTCAATGCTGAATTCGCCGATTGGAGCGTGCAACGGCTGTTTGATGAGCATCCGCTGTTGCATGTACTGGACGGGCAGAAGCGCCTGCGTCTGTGGGAGCCGTGGCTTGCTGCCGCCGGTCTCACGCATATCAATCCCCGTGATGGTATCGAGTTCAGCACGCTGGATCAGGTGATCAATATGACGCTGGCAGGGGAGGGGCTGGCTGTGATCGACCGGCATATGATCAGCCGTGAGTTGCAGCAGGGCACACTGGTGCCGGTCTGTGCCCATATCGAAGTGAAGGGTGAGCTTGGCTACTGGCTGGATATCAGCCACAGCCGCATGGGCCTGTCGAAAATCACCGCTTTCAGCCAGTGGCTGCGGGCGGTCACGCTGGAAGCGAGCTAAGACAGCAGGCTTTACTGTGCCGACAGAAATCGCAGAAGTGGGTGCTCTCGGCGATACCGTGAAAACACGCTTCGCCGATGATCAAGGGGATACATATGTCACGGCTGTATCGAGCACTGTCTGACTACCACTTCGACAAGCGACTGATGGGCTGATCTGGCCAATAGCCGCCTGTTAAGAAGCCGTCAGTGCTTGTGATGGGGTACTGATCGTGTTGCCCCTCAGCTGAAGGGCTTTTTGGGGCACTGAATGAGGGCCTTTGGCGGCGTTATACCGTTAGCAGCCTCTGCAGTGTGGCTTCAAGCGTTGCCACCACTGCTTTGCACTTGGCCGCATCCAGCGCGTCCCGGTGGGGGGCAGCGAAGCGCTCGCTGTCGTTATCGAAGTAGCGCCCGGAGGCCGCGGCAAACTCATCAGCAAGTGCTGCTTTCACTATAATGTTCGCCCCAATAGTCAGGCTTTTGCCGGCGATACCAAACCCTTCACGCACCATTTTGCTGGCCAGCAATGAACCCGGATTGAGTGCAATCAGCACCGGCCCCGCATGCCTGAGCGTTTGCGCCATGGCAAAGGTCCACATGGTCAGTGCCAGTTTGCTCTGGGCATAGCTGTCAAACTGATCCGCCACTGGCCTCTGACCTGCCAGCGCACTGAGGTCCACAGCAGCCTGCGCCGCTAGCTGCGGGTGGATTTACGCCTGACCGATACCATGGTGGATCTGGTAGAAGGGGGCTTTGACATCGCCATTCGCAATTCTGCACTGAAAGACTCAGCGCTGATCGCGCGCAAGCTGGCACCCGACCGGCGCATCATCTGTGCATCCCCGGCCTATATTGAGCAGTTTGGGCTACCTTCCACCCCTGATGAACTGAAAAAACACAGTTGTATCGGACTGGCCGGGCTGGAGACCTGGTCGTTTGATACCGCCGATGGCGTCAAGTTCGTCAAAACCACGGGCATGCTGCGTACTGATAACGGCGAAGCCATGCGGGATGCTTGTGTGGCGGGCATTGGGATTGCCCTGAACTCCACCTGGTCGGTGTATGAACAGCTGAAAAGCGGCGAACTCATCCCAATCCTGAATGAGTACCCGATACACACCCAGACGGCGATCTGGGCGGTTTACCCCAGCTCGCGGCTGGTTGCGCATAAAGTTCGGGTCTTCATCGACTATTTTCTGGCGCAGTTTGGCCCTCAGCCATACTGGGACCAGCTCGACAGCATCACCGGATAATCACCTGTCTGCCGCTATAGTCCATCACCTTGCTCACTCTGGTGTTTATTGGCGGCCAGTGTGTCCCGGCTATTTCTGGTGCAATCTTTGCCCGCATTAATCCGGTCACGGGTCAGGTACTGGTGAACACTGTCAGCTGTAACCGTAAAAATGTTGGTGATGCTATCGACAGGTATGCCGAAGCCATCGACAAAACTTACGTAAACAGGATGCTCAGCTGCTGTGCCTGCTTCTTCACTGATACCTGTCGCTGCTGGCTGTACAAGGGAAGTTTTATCTGCTGTTAATGTTATGTTATAACTATTTCGAATTGACGTTTTAACAGTATTCGTACGCTGATGCTGTTTGTCGTGTCCATGATGGTTATGCACGTTGCACACTCAACTGACCGCAGTGTGCCTTTGCCGGATGTCGTTAATGAACCTTCCACTCCCCGATGTATCACTGACCGAGCGCGCAGCTACCCTGAGCCCGCTGCAATGGGTCGGTATGCAGGGCATTGATCTGCCCGTCATCCTTGCCGAACCGGGCTATCAGCGGGAACTGCATGCCCGGATCGATGCTCAGGTCGATCTGCCCGCGCCCTACGTCAAGGGCATCCATATGTCGCGCCTGTATCGCCTGCTGGATGAGCAAACCGGTGGCCGGGAGCTGTCGCCCGGCCACCTGCAGCAGTTGTTGCAGGCGATGGTAGACAGCCACCGTGACTGCGAAAGCCGCAGTGCCCGGCTGAATGTCCGCTTTGACCTGCTGGCCCGCCGTAAGGCGCTGATCAGTGCCGGGCTGGCAGGCTGGAAAGCCTATCCGGTGCATGTCGAAGCCACGCTCAGAGAGGGCGTGATGCAGCTGCAGCTGACGGTAACCGTGGGCTACTCCTCGACCTGCCCGTGCTCAGCGGCACTGGCCAGACAGCTGATTGAACAGGGCTTTGAACGTGCCTTTGCTGGTCAGACGGCTATTGCGCCTGCCGTCATCAGTGCCTGGCTGCGCCAGCACGCCACGCTGGCAACGCCCCACAGCCAGCGCAGTGAAGCCGTGGTGCGGGTTGATGTGGCTGCTGATGCACCGGCCTTTGGGATGTTCAGCCTGATCGACGCTGTCGAGCAGGCACTGGGCACGCCGGTACAAACCGCCGTCAAACGCGCAGATGAGCAGGCGTTTGCGGCACTCAATGGCCAGAACCTGATGTTCGTTGAAGACGCTGCACGCCGGATTCAGGCGGCATTGTCTGAACGCTTCAGTCATGCCCATATTCATGTGCGCCATCTGGAAAGCCTGCATCCTCATGATGCGGCAGCCTGGGCTGCACCCAGCCTGTAAGAACGTGCTGACGAGCGGCTGCGTGTCGGCCCAGCGGCGTGGGCACTCCTTCTCAGGCGATCAATGCCTCTTTGCCATTAGAAGAAATCACCATGATCCGAAAAAATCCCCGTGGCGATCTGCCACAGATTCACCCCAGTGCCTTTGTCGATCCCACCGCCATCCTGTGTGGACTGGTGATCGTCGAAGAGAACGTCTTTATCGGCCCCTATGCGGTGATCCGGGCGGATGAAATGGATGCCGATGGTCATATCGACCCTATCGTCATCGGTGCCCACTCCAATATTCAGGATGGGGTAGTGATTCACTCCAAGTCTGGTGCGCGGGTCAGTATTGGCCAGCGCACCTCCATCGCCCATCGCGCCATCGTTCATGGCCCCTGCACCGTGGGTAACGGGGTCTTTATCGGTTTTAACAGCGTGCTGTTCAACTGCACTGTCGATGATGGCTGTGTGGTGCGCTACAACGCGGTGGTCGATGGGGTGCACCTGCCCCCCGGTTTCTATGTGCGTTCCACCGAGCGGATTGGCCCGGATACCAACCTGCAAGCACTGCCACAGGTACCCGCTGCGGCCAGTGAGTTTTCCGAAGATGTGGCCCGTACCAATAACGAGCTGGTGAGTGGTTATAAGGCAATTCACAACGAGTTTTAGCCACGTCAGGCTTTCCCGATCTATTCGCCTCGTCCTGCTGTTGCAGGCGGGGGAAAACCTCAGGCTCAGTGCCCGCGAATCCGGTGATGACAGTGCCATTGCGGGCATCTGCCTTGTATTGAAAGGACAATGCGATTTATGAACCTTGCCAGCTCGTCACGTTATGCCGATGTGCTGATCTGCGGCGGCACCGTGGTGACGCCCAATGGTTGCGAAAGCATCGACGTAGCCTGCGCTGCCGGGCAGATCGTGGCCCTGGGTGATCTGTGCAGGCTATGGCAGGCCGATACGGTGATCGAGGCCACCGGTCTGCATGTGCTGCCGGGCGTGATCGACAGTCAGGTGCATTTTCGTGAGCCGGGCCTGACCCATAAAGAGGATATCGAGGCCGGCACCCGTGGTGCCGTACTGGGTGGGGTGACCGCCGTGTTTGAAATGCCCAATACCCAGCCGCTGACCCTCTGGCAGACCGATCTACAGGCCAAGCTTGATGCCGCGCAGGGCCGGGCATGGTGCAACTATGCCTTCTATATCGGCGGTTCGGCGATCAATGCCGAACAGTTGCCACAGCTGGAGAATCTGCACGGCTGTGCGGGCGTCAAGGTATTTATGGGCAGCTCTTTTGGTGATCTGCTGGCCGATGAGGACAGTGTGCTGCGGCGCATTCTCCACCATGGCCGCCGCCGGCTGGCTGTGCATGCCGAAGATGAAGCGCGGCTGCGCCAGCGCAGGGCGCTGGTGGAGGCCAGTGGAGAGGTCTGCCAGCACCCGCTGTGGCGTGATGAGCAAAGTGCACTGCTGGCCACCCGGCGTATCGTGCAGCTGGCACAGGAAACCGGTCGGCGCCTGCATGTACTGCACGTCAGTACGGCGGAAGAAATGGCTTTTCTGGCCGCGCATAAACAGCGGGTGACGGTGGAGGTGACACCCCATCATCTGTCGCTGGTGGCACCGGACTGCTATCAGCGTCTGGGCTGTCTGGCACAGATGAATCCACCCGTGCGCGAGCATCGCCATCAGCGGGCCCTGTGGCAGGCCATTGCTGACGGAGTGGTCGATGTTATCGGCAGTGACCATGCCCCCCACACGCTGGAGGAGAAGGCCAGACCCTACCCGCACTCTCCCAGCGGGATGACGGGGGTTCAGACGCTACTGCCATTGCTACTGGACCATCTGCACGGTGGCCGCCTCAGCCTGCCACGGCTGGTGGACCTGACCAGTGCCGGCCCTGCCCGTGTGTTCGGGCTGGAGGGCAAAGGTCGCATTGCGCTGGGGTTCGATGCTGACCTGACACTGGTCGACCTCCGCGCCCGGCGCACCATCCATAATCACTGGATTGCCAGCCGTAGCGGCTGGACGCCCTATGACGGCCTGAGCGTCTGTGGCTGGCCCATTCACACACTGGTGAATGGTCAGGTGGTGGTGCGCGATGAAGTGCTGACCGGGGCCATTCCGCAGGGGCGCCCATTGCGCTTTCTCGACGTGCTCCCCGTTTCCCAATCTGCTCAACCGTAAAAAGAGGTCAGGACAGGCACGCCCTGTTTGCCCCCCGTCAGTCCATCGAACAGGTGGAAGAGGGCACCGAACTGGCCCCCCGGTTTGATGAACAGGGGCTGATAAGCTGCGTGACCAGCGATGCAAACAGCGGCGAACTGCTGATGCTGGGGTATATGAATCAGGACGCGCTGGCGCTGACCATCAAGACCGGCGAGGCTCATTACTGGAGTCGGTCACGGCAGGTGCTGTGGCACAAAGGGGCGACCAGCGGACTGGTGCAGAAGGTAGTGGAGATGCGCATTGATGATGATCAGGATGCGGTCTGGCTGCGGGTGAGAGTGGCAGGTAGCGGCGCCAGCTGCCATGTGGGCTATCACTCCTGCTTTTACCGCCGGGTGCCGGTTGGGCTGGAGCGGGCAGCAGGTGAGGCGCTGACCTTTACCGAAGAGCACAAAACCTTCGACCCTCAGCGGGTTTACGGTGATGCGCCCAATCCCACACTGCTGTAACGCTGCATGCCAGAGCACCGGCCCTGACCGCTGCGGCCGCTGAGCGGGGCCATACTGCCATTCGGGTCTGAGATCATTGTCCCGAATGGCAGCCTGTTATAGCCCTGCAGGGGGAGTGAGCTGTCAGCTTTTCCCTAGCGCCACCAGCACCTGCCGTTTGGTGTTGCCGCTGTAGGGGCGGCGACCGTGCATGGCCATATGGTTGTCGACCAATGCTACATCGCCATTTTGCCAGGGCACATCGAAGGTGAAGTCAGCAGACAGGTTGTTGATCAGCTCCAGATCCGCTGCGGACAGATGGGTGCCGTCACCGTAGGTGATCGCGCTGGCCGGATTTTCCCGCACGCCTTTCCAGCCCATATAGGCGGCAATCAGCTGGTTATAGAACACCTGTTTGCCATTACTCAGAGTGATCACCGCTGGCAGCACCGGTGTGGTAGCTCTGAGGCTGCCATCCTCCTGCCACTGCCAGCTGTAACCCAGTTCGGCCAGCTTGCGCTCCGCTTCGTCCTTGTTCTGACAGTTGAGGGTGCTTTTCCAGCTACGGCCTTGCCCTGACTTTTCATCGTTTTCGCCGGGCATCCGCGTGGTGTACTTCAGCCCTTTACTTTCACAGGCCGTGGCCAGCTCGGGCGCAATGATTTTCAGCCGGCTGTACAGCATATCGGAGCGGCACACGGGAGTGGCGCCACCGGCATCGGCTGCCTGCAGACAGAAGAAAAACAGCTTGTCAGGGGAAATGGGCGTTTGTGCCATCTCATGATGGAGAAAAATCTCCACCTCTTTGGGCGCCTCATTGGCGGTAAATACCCGCTCGGTGAAGTTGAGGCGTACGGCGTTGGACAGTGACTCCTTGTAGGTAAAGGTGCGGTAGCCGAACGCGGCTGAGAAGGCGTCGAAGTCTTCCGCTGATGTCAGGGGAAACCCCCTGAACAGCAGCACACCGCTTTCTGCCAGATAAGCCTGCAAGGCGGGCAGATGCTGTGTGATCCAGTCAAGGCTGGCAGTCAGGCTGGTGATCCCGGCGGGGCAGGGAATCACCAGCGGAAAGGCCGAACCGCCGCAGTTGATCTGCCCGGCAAGTGCCTGCGTGGGCACGGAAAGAGTGGACATGGTGTGCTCCTTATCCCATCAGATCAGTCGTAGATGGGATAGAAGGTGTTGAAGGCCGCCTCACAGAACTGCGCCGGGTCATTGAAACGGCGGTTGCAGTTAAGGGCTGAAATGGCCTGCATCTCCGCATCATCCAGAGCGAAGTCAAACAGTGCGAGGTTTTCCTTCAGGCGTTCAGGCTTGCTGGTTTTGGGGATGATAGAGGTGCCGCGCTGAATGCCCCAGCGCAGCACGACCTGTGCCGGGGTTTTGCCCAGCCGCGCCGCTGCCTGCTTGACGGCAGGTTGCTCCAGCACGGAATCCTGCGCTCCAGCCATATTCAGCTCCAGATAAGACAGCGCCCCCAGCGGTGAAAATGCAGTGACCTCCATCCCGTACAGCCTGGCCATGCGGATCAGGTTTTCCTGAGTCAGATAAGGGTGAGCCTCGATCTGCAGCACACTGGGTTTGATGCTGGAATAGGCCATCAGGTCATGCAGCAGGCCCGTGGTGTAATTACAGATGCCGATTTTCTTTACCAGCCCTTCGACCACCAGTTCTTCCATGGCCTGCCAGGTTTCGTGCAGGGGCACGGGGGCAAACTCAATACGCGGCTCGGCCGCTTCCGGCTCAAAGAACCAGGCGGGCGGATAGCGTTTTTCAAAGGGCACGTAGGCCTGTGCGATGGGAAAGTGGATCAGGTAGAGGTCAAGGTAGTCCAGCTGCAGGTCTTGCAGGGTACGCATCAGCGCCGGGCGGACATGCTCTTTGGCATGGTAGGTATTCCACAGTTTGGAGGTCACCCACAGGTCTTCCCGCTGACACAGGCCGTCAGCCAGTGCCCGGGCAATGCCTTCGCCGGTCTGCTGTTCGTTGCCATAGTCACAGGCGCTGTCGAGATGACGATAGCCGGCCTTGATGGCCTCATAAACGGTATCTGCACAGAGTTCGTTGGGGACTTTCCAGAGACCAAAGCCGACGGGAGGGATGGAGCGTTGGGCGTTTGACATAGTTATTGTCCTTATCGTCGGCAGGCAGGAGAGAAGGGCCGGGGACGATGGGTGAAAACGGTTATTTGTCTTATATAAGACAAAAGATGATGCAGGCAGGATGCATAACTGTCAATGTCCATCGCGTATCGGACAGCGTGTGTGCAACAAGATGGCAGCGGCACGAACAGACTGCTGCCTGCTCGTGCGGGGACTTAACACGACCTCTATGCCTGCCGTTTATACCGGTAGGCCTCTACCAGCTCATTAAAGGCTGCACTGCTAAGCTGTGCGCTGACGGCGCGGGCCATCAGCTGCTGGCCGGTCTCGGGCGCCAGTCCGTAAAGGGGTGGGTCACGATCGAGATTGGTAGGGAACGAATAGCCATCGGCAGTGGCAGCAATAACTGCAGCCATCCCGGTTTCATCAATAATCTTATCGGCCACAGCGGCTATCAGCGCGGGATAGACCGCCTGCATCATGGCTTCACGGTTGACGGTTTCCATTGGTCTGCCGAAGGCTGACGATATTTGCAGCAGATTGGCCACCCGCTGGTGACTGAGTGTGTGGTTGTTGCCTGCCGCATGCAGCAGTGCCGGGTTGAAGAACAGCAGATCGCCCTTGTTCAGGGGCAGCTGCACGGCATGCTGATGGAAATAGTCGATCACCTCCGGGTGGCGCCAGGCGAGATAGCCCAGATCGTACTGGTGAGAGAAGGGCAGCAGCAGCGTCGGCCCGCTTTCGACCGGCATGTCGGAGTGTGCGACCGCGCCCTGCAGGGTCAGATGACGTGACAAGCGGTGTACCACCAGCGGGAACTGCTCTGCCACCTGATTGGTCTGAAAGCCGAGATGATAGTCGCGATGAGGCTGCTGGGCCTTGCCACCGGGGCGCACAATATTCACCTGAGCCGTCAGCTGCCAGCTGATGCCGAGCCAGGCTTCTGCCACCAGTCCGAGCAGTGGGTTGGCATAGTATTCGACAAAGGCGTCGGGGCTATGTAGCGCCACTTTCTGCAGGGCATTCCACAGCCGGCCATTGGCACCAGCAGCGGCAAAATGATCAGCCACTACGCCGATTTTGGCTTCCTCTGCCAGTAATGCCTCAAACACGGCGGTCTGGCGATCAAGCACGGCAGCATCGGTAAAGCCCTGTCGAATCACCAGCACGCCCGGGCCATCAGCCAGCACCTGATGCAATTCAGCCAGCACCGCCTGACGCTGTTCGACGATGGCGGCGGTCAGGCGGGCAGCGTCATAAATGACAACGTTGCGACTGACGTCAGCGGCCAGAGGGTAGTCATCCAGACCTGCATGCTGCTGGCACAGACGAGCCAGATCGTTGACATCAACATCCTGACTGTTAAGAAAAACCGGAGAAGGGTGGTTCATGGTCATGGTTCCGTTTTGGTGGCTGGTGTTGTCAGGCAGATCACTCGCTCAAGGTCAGTTTTTGCTCAGGGCGGGGCAGTGCGCCGTCACTGCAGCCGGTCACGCTCTGATCAATGTCGATCACGGCACCGGTCATCATTCCTGACTCTTCCGACAACAGGAACGCTACCGACCGGGCCACTTCCTCAGGCTTCAGCAGCCGGCCGAAGGGTTGCTGTTGTTCGACCTCCTTCAGCCACTGATCACTGGCACTGTGATACTGGCGCTGAATCTCATGCTCATGGGGAGTGTCCATCCAGCCGATATTCAGCCCGTTGACACGAATACGATTGCGCAGCGCACTGAAGGCAACGTTGCGGGTCAGGGTCAGCAGGGCGTTTTTCGAGGCCGCATAAGGGGTCAGATAAGACGGGCCGCCGTGGGTAACGACCGACAGGATATTGACGATGGCGCCTTCAATACCGTCGCGAATCATCAGTTTGATGGCTTCCTGCATCAGAAAGAACGGCGCCCGCACGTTGGTTGCGAAGATCTGATCGAACAGCTCGGGTGATGAGTCGAGGATACCGCCGCGGTCTGACATCCCGGCGCAGTTCACCAGCCCGTGCAAGCTGCCAAAGTGATGGTCGGCAGCGGCAATCAGGGTGCGGCAATCTTCAACACAGGTCAGATCGGTCTTGACGAAATGCGCCTTGCAGCCCAGCTCCGCCAGCTGTCTGACCTGCTGTTCGCCTTTGTCCTGCGAGCGGCCACCGATGATCAGGCCTGCTGCACCACGCATGGCCAGCATGTGGGCGACGGCAGCGCCCAGGCCCTGAGTGCTGCCGGTGACAACGTAATAGCGTCCGGTAAAAGGCTGAGGTGAAAGTGAGGTGAGAGGGGCAGCGGTCATCAATCATTACCTGCGTTGTATTTGTTTTTCTGCAGAGCGCAGACCGTTGATCTTAGTGCGCTCACTGGTTGCATTTGCTGGCACTCAGACTAGCATTGCACTCACCTCATGGAATCCCATAAAAACCTCAAAAAAACCTCAGAGGCGAGCATGCGCGAACTGGCCAAAAAGTTTTCCATCAAGCAGATTGCTGCCCAGGCTGGGGTAAGCAAGGCGACGGTGGACCGGGTGCTGCACGAGCGCAGCAGCGTGCACTATCAGACCCGTCGCCGGGTGGAGCAGGCGTTGCAGGAGCTGTCAGCGCAGGAAGCCAACAGTCTGGCAATGGGTCGAACCTTTCATTTTGATGTGATCATGCATGCGCCGACGCGCTTCACTCGCGCGGTGAGCCATGCCATCACGGCACAGGTGGGGAGCATGGGGCCGTTCCGTATCAGCCCGCGCTTCCATCTGTCTGAAGATATCAGCGTCAAAGAGCTGCAGCGGATGATGGAGCGCTGCGCCAGCAAGGGCACTCAGGGGATTATTCTCAAGGCACCGGATGAACCGCTGATCAGTCAGACCATTAATCGGCTTGCAGAGAATGCCATTCCGGTGGTGACGCTGGTGACTGACCTGCCGCAAAGCCGGCGCATTGGCTATATCGGTATGGATAATCGCATGGCCGGTCGCACCGCAGCCTATCTGCTCAGTCACTGGCTGGACCGCACCCCGCGGCAGGTCGCCGTGGTGCTGAGCAGCAACCTGTTTCGCGGTGAAGAAGAGCGGGAAATGGGCTTTCGCCTGTGGTTACGTGAGCGCGCCCGCCATCTGCAGGTCGTGGCCATCAGTGGCGGCTATGGGGTATATGACAGTACCCGGGCACTGATGCGGGAAACGCTGGTGCAGCATCCCTCTATCACTGCGGTTTACAGTGTCGGTGGCGGTAACCGGGGTATTGTGGATGCCTTTGCTGATCTGAGCCGCCCGCTCGACGTCTTTATTGGCCATGATCTGGACGAAGAGAACCGCGAGCTGCTGGCTGAGGAAAAGATCGGGGCCATCATCGATCACAACCTGATGGTCGATGCCCGTCATGCTTTCCTGTACATGCTGCAGTACCACCGGCAGATGCCGCCAGCAGCCATTCCACCGTCTCAGGTGCAGGTGATTACGCCATTTAATCTGATTTAGTCGTCGTTCAGTTGTACTGGCTGTGCAGGGTAACGGTCACCCTCAACCACGATATCAGCCGCTGCCTTTTCTATTTCTGCGACATCCTCAGCCGACAGCGCAATGCTGGCTGCGCCACTGTTTTCCTCCAGACGGTGCAGTTTGGTGGTGCCCGGGATCGGAACGATCCATTCTTTTCTGGCCAGCAGCCAGGCAAGTGCTATTTGCGCCGGTGTCGCGCCTCCACGTCATGAGGTCAGCTCCCCCAGTTGCTCCAGTGAATTGATATTGTCCAGACGGCTGTCGTCTTCCGGGATATCCAGCGGTTGCACATCCAGCGTCAGTAGCACACGCATCAAACTGCGCTGACCTTCATTCCAGGCGGTTTGCAGTGCCGGAAAATAGCCTTTGGGAATGACAGAAAACATCGGCTGCCACTGACTGCCCTGACGCAGCATGACGGCGGCAGAGGTGCGTCTTCCTTTCAGCATCAGTTCATTGATCAGACTGGCATCGACTCCCGGCGCATCACAGGGAAGCAGTATGCAGCGGTCGTGACGGGCAATGGCCATACCCGCAATCACACCTGCCAGCGGGCCGGGAAAACCAGACTCGGCATCACCGATAATCTGGTCAGAGTAGCGCAGATATTCACGTCGGTTGCGGTTGCAGGAGATGATCAGGTCATCGGTAAAGGGGCGAATCGTATCGTGGATGTGTCGAATAAGCGGTTTACCCTGCCAGGCCACCAGGCCCTTATCGGCTCCTCCCATTCGACTGCCTTGTCCACCGGCCAGCACAAGAAAAGAAAATGCATGCTTCATAGGGTGTCTGCCGCCAGTCAGTTGAGGAAAGAGGCGAGCGTAGCAGCTTATGGTGGGCTCGCCTCAGCATGAAAAAGGAATCTCGTCTAGACTCCGACTACATCATGGGTAATGAGGGTGAAACCATGGAAAATCCATCCCCCGAGCCGATTCCGCATGAGCATGTCATTAAATTGGTGAAAAACGGCTCCCGTCAGTCACTTATATTGCCAGAGAGCTTCAACTTCGACAGCGACGAAATCTTCGTCAGCCGCAATGAACAGACCGGCGATGTGATTCTCTCCAGCCATTCCGGTGATCGCACCATCGAAGCGCTGCTGCAACTGGTTCGCAAGCTCGAACACGAGTCAGACAGTCAGCGCCGCAAGGGTAAAAACACCACCAGTATCAATACCAATACCGAGGAAAAAGACGCCTGAACAGCCGCTCCGGGCTGGTTGCTGGCGCTGTTGTACGTCCATTGGTCGGTAGCCACAGAGCAGGGGCTGGACGCCGTGAGCGTAGTGGGTCAGCATGGCGCTTTCCTGCCGCACCGGGATGCTCTCCCGTTGCCTGCAGACACCATATTCCCTTGTCGATGCCCTTGTCGAAGGAGCCTGCATGACCGCTATCGTCCGCTCAGCGTTGTTTGTCCCCGGAAGCCGCCCCGAGCGCTTTGCCAAGGCACTGGCCACCGGTGCTGATGCCGTCATTGTTGATTTTGAAGACGCTGTTGAAGATCACCTGAAAGAGCAGGCCCGTCAGAATCTGGCCGACTTTCTCCAGCAGCAGCCGGATGCAAAAGTATGGGTACGCATAAATGGCGCCGGTCACCCGGAACAGGCTGCCGATCTGGCATTCTGTGCCGACCAGGCGGGGATTGCCGGAGTGCTGCTGCCCAAGGCTGAAAATGCGGAGCAGGTTCAGACGGCGACAGCCACTGGCAAACCGGTGTGGGCGCTGATCGAAAATGCCAAAGGGTTGCTGGCGGTGCCAGCGATGGCTGCATGCCCCGGCTTGCAGCGTTTGAGCTTTGGTGGGCTGGACCTTGGGTTGGACATTGGCATGGCCAACGGCACCCCGACCGCCGCCATGGTGTATGACCAGATTCGCCTGACACTGTTGCTGCACTCCCGTGTCAATGGCTTACAGCCGCCCCTCGATACGGTCTATCCCGCATTTGATGATGCAGAAGGCTTCAGCGCTAACGTCCGCCATTGCCGGGATATGGGGCTGGTCGGAGGGTTATGTATTCACCCCAGGCAGGTTGCCGTCATGCATGATGCACTGAAGCCTGCTGAACGCGAACTGGACTGGGCTCGCCGTGTGGTCGAAGCCTCAAAAAGCGGTGCCGCCGCCTATCAGGTCGATGGCCAGATGGTGGATGCGCCGGTGCTTGGCCGGGCACGGCGTATTCTGGCGATGGTGGGGGAGTAACATCACCGGGGTACCGTCACAAGCCAGTAAGGCCAGTTGGGACGCTTCCCGGAGTCCATCGCCATGCACATCAAGCAGCAGCATAAGGGTTTATCTGATGTCCGGTCATATACCTGAGCGCTCCGGTGGCGTGCAAAGGAGCCCCTATTCCGGGCTGACGGTGCTGAAAACAAGCCGCATCTGTGTCATTGCAGAGCAATTCAGTGCTGCTCTCGTGTAAGCAGCATGTGCTGAGACCTTCACACGACTTTCAATAATCGACATGGCGCAATGATGCGCAGGGAGACCAGGATGTCATTTGTTCGATTGTTTACTCTTACCGGTGCTCTGCAGGGCATAGGTGTCTGGTGGTTATTCACCACCGTGAGAGATGGCGGCTGGCCAGCCACGCAACCCGTACTGCTGCTGGTGCTGATCTACGTCCTGTGTGGAATGCCGTTGCTTATTTATGGCACTCAGCAGGTTGAAGGGCTGCCGTCCAGACAGCGCGGCATATGGGTGGGGGTGATCACTGCGCTGATAGCTGTACTGGGGGCGACCTCTCAATGGGGGATCGCCGATGACGGCAAGCCTGACCTGCTGATTGCTGATGCCTTTATTACCTGTGTTCTGGCGTTTGTCCTGTTGCAGCTGCTGTGTGGTTATGACTTTACCGGGCGGCGCTGGTCCTATGAGCGCATGTTTTACTACGCCTGGCGTAATGGCTTGCTCTATGCAACCGCTGCACTTATGACGGGTATTTTCTGGGGGGTACTGGCTGCCGGTGTGGGCTTGATGTCACTGGTAGGTGTTACCTGGATAAAGCTTGTCGTCACGCAGCCTGCCTTTATTTGTTGTGCGACGGCAACGACCTTTGCTACGGCCGTATCTCTGGGGCTGACGCGAGCAGGCATGACAGAAAGTATCCGTCGGTTTTTGCTCTCCATCGCGGCGTGGATGCTGCCGCTGGTGCTGGTGTTTTCTGTCATCTGGACACTGGCGTTACCCGTTACAGGTTTAACCTCGTTGTTTGAAACCCGCAGTGCGGCCTTTCTGATGCTGGCATTTACGGCAATGGCGGTGCTGTTTGTTAACTGTGCCTATCAGGAAGGTTCGCACATAGCCTATCCCGGATGGCTGGCCTGGCTGCTGCAAGGCGCATGGCTGACCATGCTGGTAGTCGTCGCCGTTGCATGGTGGGCGCTGGGATTACGCATCGTTCAGCATGGCTGGTCGGAATACAGAATATGGGCAGCAATGGTTGCGACGCTGGCGACGGTCTATGTCGTTGGATACAGCTTGTCCTGGTATCGACGTCAGCGCTGGATGCAGGCGGCTGGAATAACCAACATTGTTGCTGCCATGTTGCTGTGTGCCAGTCTGCTTGTCTTCAGTGCTCCCCCGACTCACATCCGCAAGCTGGCTGTAACGGCGCATCTTGCCCATGTACAGGCATTAGCTGAACAAGGTGATAAGGGAGCCGTACCTGATTGGGATTACCTGCGATGGAGTACAGGTCGGTATGGTCTTGAAGCACTGAAGCAGCTGGAATCGGGTCAGCATCTTCCAGCGGGTGTCAACTGGGGGCAAAAGGCAAAAGCAATGCTGGTAGCAAGCGACGAACCTGATGCAGAGGATAAACCACCTCTGACAGAGGCTGAGTTGGAGGCACAACTAAAGATATTCCCAACAGGGAAAGGCTTGCCGGCGGGATTTATTGCAGCCATTCGGTCAAGCCGTAGCTGGGAACTGCGTCAGTGTGAGCAGAAAGAGTCTGACTGTCATGTATGGATGGGTGACCTGAACGGTGATGGTCAGGATGAAGTGGCTCTGTTTAACGGTCGCTATGGCGCTTCCGTATTCAACCGACAGGGCGCTACCTGGCAACGGCTGGGGCATTTGGAGTCTGATGATGAAGAGCGGAATATCCAGCTGCCACAACTGAATGAGGCTAAGCCAGTTGCACCACTATGGCATGATCTGCAGGTAGGGAACACGCGTTTGCAGTTGCGTATGAACCGATAGCTTTATCATCGCCACAGAATAACACCGTCATTTCTATCGCAGTACGAAGCCCAACGGAGACCAGTGCTGCGTTTTTGTGTGCATTAAGCACGTTGTACTCATGGAGTTTGAGATGTTCAGTAAATCAATCGCTGCCGTTGCGCTGGTTACCCTGGTGACCGGGTGTGCTTCTGTCCCCATGGCCAATAAAGAAGAAGACGGCAAATTTAAGTCTTTCCCCCAGCCGGACGCAGGCAACGCGGGTATTTACGTTTACCGTAATTCGATGTTCGGCTCTGCGCTGAAAAAGGATATCTGGATCGACGATAAATGCGTGGGTGAATCCGCCTCCGGCATCTATTTCTATCTGCAGGTGAAGGGGGATGAGACTCACAAAGTCTCCACTGAATCGGAGTTCTCGCCCAATGACTTGCAGCTGAAGACGGATGCGGGCAAAAACTACTACGTCAAACAGTACATCAAACCCGGCCTGCTGGTTGGTGGTGCCAACCTCGAACAGGTCGACGAGCCTGAAGCTCAGGCAGCGATCGCCAAGCTGCAATTGGCACAACCGGGTAAGTGCAGTAAATAATTTCTGAGTGGGCTGATAGTGGGGTGACGTCGTGACGTTACCCCACTATCTTCACACCTGAGTGTCCCTTGTTTTGACCAAAGCGCTTTATGACTGCTTCGCCAGCGTACTGGTCGCCGTTATCCTGTTGCTTGCACCGTCTTTCTTCCCCGACTGCAGTACGTACACACCGCTCATTATCAGCATCACCGCAAACAGATCTGTGGTAACCAGTGGTTCGCCTACCCAGAAGTAACCGATGGCCAGCGCTACCAGTGGCGGGATATAAGTTACGCCCGCCGCTTTAACCGCCCCTAACTGCGCCACGATAAAGTAATAGAGAATGTAGGCGACGCCGGTTCCGACCAGACCTAACCCCAGCACCATCCCCCACAGTGCCCGCGGACTGGCGATGATCGCGGTCATACCTGAGGTGTCTGTTGTCAGTAGCACCAGCACGGAACCGATACCGGTCTGATAGGTGCACAGTGCAACAGGCGAGAGTTGCAGAGGGGTAATGTACTTACGGGCGTAAACGAATGATGCACCCAGGCTGAGTGAGCCGAGAATCATATACAGCACGCCATGCAGATCAATCTCGACTCCCAGATGACTCCACGGTCTGGCAATCAGGATCACCCCGGCAAAACCGCAGAGCATGCCCACTACCGTGCGAACATTGATGGGCTCCTGACGCAGAAAAAGCATTGCCGTCAGGAAAGAAAACAACGGAATGGCACCACTTAACATCCCCGCCACACTCGACAGTAGTGCCACTGTCCCCTTGGCGAAGGCCAGGTAGTACAGCACCGTTGCCAGTAATGCCATGACCAGAAAGTGATAAGCATGACGCAGGTGTGCCCAGCGCAACTCGCGCCGGTAGAGCGCGTAAGCCAGTATCGGCACGAAACCAAACAGCACACGCAGCATGACGATCTGTGCCGGAGAGATAACCTCACCTGCCCATTTGGTGAAGATAAAGTTGGTGCCCCAGATCAGCCCCAGCAGGGCATAGGCGATGTAGGCAAGACGGTGCATAGCAGCCTCCGGATAAGGCGAGGAGTAATGCCGGCATTATGTTTTTCGCGGTGATCGCTCACAAATCATGCTTTGTGCACTATAGTGCAGAAAAACTATGCCATCGGTCGCGCTATGCATACCTCACTCCCCATAAAATCATTGCTCGTATTTGATGCAGTCATGCAGAGCAATAGTTTTTCTCTTGCTGCTGAACAGCTGTTCGTGACCCCGGGCGCGGTTGGTCAGCAGATTCGCAAGCTGGAGGAGTGGCTGGGCGTGACGCTGTTTCACCGGCAGGTTCGGCAGGTGGAAGCGACGCAGGAGGCCAAAGACTACTGGGAGAGGATACGGCCTGCACTGGCAGATATTCTCAGCGCCAGCCAGAGCCTTAAAGACAGCCAGAGCAATGCCGTGTGGATCTCAATGCCACCGGGCTTTGCGGCGAAATGGTTCTCCCGGCACATGGCTGATTTTGTCACCCGTTATCCTGACATCGAACTGCATATCAGCGCTTCCTCCCAGCTGGCGGATTTCAGCCGTGACCGGCTGGATCTGGCCATTCGCTGTTTTGACGGCCGTGATGACTCACTGCTGTCCCGCCTGCTCTTCGACGATAAGGCCAGTGCCTACTGCCACCCTGGTTATGCGCAAAGCAAGCACATAACCGAACCAGACCATATTCGCCATGCCACGCTACTGCACAATACCCTGCACCCATACTGGGCGTTATGGTTAACGCAGTTCACCTCACTGAATACGTCGCAGCAGCAGACGCTGTCAGGTATTCACTTTGATCAGACATTGCTGGCTATCGAAGCTGCTAAACAGGGGCAGGGGATCGTGCTCACCAGTCCGCTGCTGGTGGAAGAAGAGATTCGCGAAGGCCGGCTGGAGCCGCTTTTTACCACCCTCAGCCTGCCTCTGGATAAAGGCTTCTATGTGGTCCATCCACGACAGCGGACGTTGCGTCCGGCAGTGGCGGTGTTCAGAGACTGGTTACTGGAGCGGATGGCAGGTTAACGGCAACCCATTCTGCATTAGCAGAGCCCAGTGGCCCAGCCGGGAAGCTCCAGCACATGGTTAATGGTTCAGCGTTCTCAGCTAACACTGATACCGGATCAAACCGAAGTGGGACCTGCAGACGTCGGGCTGGGCCCCAATACGTATGCTCAAGGTGCGGTTGCAGGTCATCCTGCTGCTCGGCAGCGATGGGTGGTTTGGCCTGCTCATCGGTGCTGACGCAGACCAGAAGGCGGGCTGTGCGTGCCAGTGATGCCCGCGACTCACAGCCAACGCCGTGTTGCAGTCGATCAGTAAGCCCACGAATGGCGGCCGTGGCGAGCAGGTAACCGGTAGCGTGATCCAGCGCCTGCACCGGTAGCGGCTGAGGGCGATTTGCACCTGACAGGCGCATGCCTGCCTCGGCGATGCCGCTGCTCATCTGCACCAGACTGTCGAAACCCCGGCGTTTACTCCAGGGGCCTGTCCAGCCATAGGCATCCAGACAGATATCGACCAGCGCAGGATTAAGCTCACGTCGCTTGCTGGTGCCTAAACCCAGTTTTTCCAGCGCTTCGGGTCGATAGCCGTGGATCAGTACGTCAGCCTCAGCCAGCAGTTGCTCAAGCTGCTGACGATCGTCGGGCTTACGCAAATCCAGACGTGCGCAACGTTTACCCAGCGTCACCTCCGGCGCGGCGCTGACCTCATCCCAGCCTGGCGGATCAATACGCAGCACATCGGCACCGAAACCGGCCAGAAAGCGAGTGGCGACAGGACCGGCCAGAATGCGCGTCAGGTCCAGAACTTTGATTCCCGCCAGTGGACGACTGGGGTCAGCCATCTTGTCCGCCAGCGCTGAACGGGACGCCTGGGTATGAGCATGAGTATGCAGCGCCCGGTGCAGTAACGGTTCCTGCAGCACGGCGGTTCCCTGAGCGTGCATTGCCCAGTCATCGGTCGAACGCATCTGCGCCGCACATCCACCGGCCTGCACTATGGCGCTTTCCAGCTCGGCGCCGTACCAGCCAGCGACAGCAGCTGCCACGGTGTCGCGTTCGGCAGCGCAGCCCAGTACCTGCAAGGCGGCGTGGCGATGATGGGCAGCGTTGGTATGCAAACGTATCCAGCCATCCCTGCAGGGGTAATCACCAGCAATAGCATCCCAGGCAGGCGGCAGTTGCCATCCTTGCGGACGCAGCGAGGTGGCAAACCACAGAGAAGCCAGGCGCTGATCGATGTGTATCTGATGACGAACGTCAAAGCGGCGCTGGGTCCACTCCGCAACGGCAAGACCTGCGGCAGCGATGGAACCACTGGCCAGCTCGGTGACCGCGAAAGGGGAGGCCAGCTGACCTTTACCGATGAGTTGAACCTGATTAAGAAAGACGTGATCGCCGCCTGCTGCCAGCCACATGTTCCGCAGGAAAAAGTGAAAGGGAGTCGGCATGGGGCAGTCCTTCTGATGGCTTGTTGTTGCACCTGAATTGATAAAGCCTGTTGGGGTTTAGCGGCAACAGGACGATGGTAGTATTTGGCCGTCAAACAGGGCGAACTTGGACGAAAGGATGAGAGATTCAGACAGTGATGTCAGCGTTTTTCCCGTTTCCTGCGGGCTGATAACGCGCTGCGTGATGTGCTGGATATGGATTACACCTGTATCGGCTATCGAGAGCTGTTCCGTGACATGGGCACGGAAGACGGGCAGTTCGACCCGTATTATTACATCGATGCGGGCCCGGAAAAGTGTAGCTATTGCCTGAACTCAAAGCGTTTATTGCCCTGGCCCTGCACTCCGATGTTCAGGCGCCGAGATCTGCCAAACCTATGTGGTGGGGCGCTTCAGGCGACGGGCGCAGCAGCAATAGCAGCCTCCTGCTGGCAGCCAATACTGCATAAATAAGCACAGAACATATCCGCCATCGCATCAGCGTAAGTGATGATCTCCTCATCGGTACGGTGGCTCTCCGAGAAGTCTTTGGCGCTGGCACTCAGGGTGGATTTGATCAGCTCGGCGGCGATGGCTCGTACCCTGTCGGTGGTTTCGGGCAGGGCTTCCAGCATGAAGGTGCTGACGATGTTTTCCCCGGCGGCTCGGGCTTGCTGGGCTTCCGGCGCGTCACGGTAGAGCGGCGCTGCATCATTCAGGGCGACCCGCATTTCTGCTTCCTCACACTCTGAGCGGACAAACGCCTGTACCAGCGCCCGCAGACGCTGCAAGGGCGGTTGCCGTGTATCCTGCAGCAGGCTGCGCAGCAGTTCGCTGGTCTGCTGCCATTCATCGTGCTGCAGACGAAACAGGATGGCGGCCTTGTTGGGAAAATACTGATACAGCGAGCCGATACTGACACCCGCCCGTTCCGCTACCCGTGCCGTGGTAAATCGCTGGGCACCTTCCTTCTGCAAAACCTGAATAGCGGCTTCGAGCATGGTGGCCACCAGCTCGTTGGAGCGGGCCTGTTTAGGCTGTTTACGTGAGGAAATCTGCGGGCTGTGGCGTGGGGGCATAGTAGGGGCGGCCAATGCGAATACTAAAATGTGAGCAATCAGTCGTATTCTAGTCAGGCACCGCGGCGCGCTCAAATCCCTGTTTGGAGCATGATAATGACGACCCTCACTACATCCCCTGTTGCAGCTCTGCTGACACGCCTGTTTCGTCAGGCCGAGGCCAGCGCCGCTGAGCTTGAGCACCTTGTCGCTGCCATTCCTGAAGCGGAGCAGGCGCGGCTGATACAGAGCAAAACCGAATATCGTGACCTTTATGGCCAGCTCAGGGATTTCCCTCTGGCGGTATCACCCGAAACCGGGCAGCTGCTGTACATGCTGGCACGTAGCAGCAATGCCCGCAGCATTGTCGAGTTTGGCACTTCCTTTGCCATTTCCACCCTGCATCTGGCTGCCGCCCTGCGTGACAACGGTGGCGGCAGGCTGATTACCTGCGAGTTTGAACCTTCCAAGGTCGAACAGGCGCGGCGCAATCTGCAGGAAGGAGGCGTGCTGGATCTGGTGGACATTCGCGAAGGTGATGCCCTGCACACCCTGCGTCACGATCTGCCTGAACAGATCGACCTGTTATTGCTGGACGGCGCCAAGGGGCTGTATCCCGACATTCTCGCCATGCTGGAAAGCCGGCTACGCCCCGGTGCGCTGATCATCGCCGACAATGCCGATTACAGCCCTGACTATCTGGCACGGGTGCGCAATGTCACCGCGGGCTACCTGTCGGTGCCCTTTGCCGATGATGTCGAGCTGTCGATGCGTATTGGCTGATCGGATGGGGCAGCCATTGGCGTTCGGCAATGGCCGCCTGGTCACGCGATGGTGAACAGGTTCTGAACGTTAGTACCCGCCGTTCACCATCCGCCGCAGTGCCAGCGGATTCGCTTGCTGCAGAGCCTCGGGCAGAGCGGCATCAGGGATATCCTGATAACACACCGGCCGCAGGAAACGTTTGATCGCCGCTGAACCTACCGAGGTGGTTCGGCTGTCAGAGGTCGCCGGGAATGGCCCGCCGTGCACCATGGCATGGCAGACCTCGACGCCGGTAGGGTAGCCGTTAGCCAGAATACGACCGGCCTTGAGTTCGAGAATATCCAGCAAGGCCGACAGCAAGGTGCTATCTGCACCCTGTTGCAGTTGCAGGGTAGCCGTCAGTTGCCCTTCAAGATGCTCAGCAATCCTGAGCATTTCCGCTTCATCCCGGCATCTGATCAGCAACGAGCTGGAGCCGAATACTTCCATCCCCAGTGCATCCGGCTCAGCCAGAAAGGCTGCCGCTGTGGTACTGAACAGTGCCGCCTGACACTGGTTAGGCCCTGTTGCTTCAAGACCACGGGCAAGGGTCTCGATCTGAGGCTGTGCCGCCAGTGTACTGACACCTTCGCTGTAAGCCCGGCAGATACCGGGGGTCAGCATGATGGCGGGCGTACTGCTGGCCAGCGCCTGCTGGGCACCGTCGATAAAGCGCTGTAAGCCGTCGCCTTCGATGGCTACCACCAGCCCGGGATTGGTGCAGAACTGCCCGGCGCCCATCAGCAGAGAACCTGCGAAACCCTGAGCCAGACTATCGGCGCGTTGCTGTAACGCAGTCGGGAGCAGGAATACCGGGTTGATACTGCTCATCTCTGCATAAACGGGGATGGGCTCTCTGCGGCTCGCAGCCACCTGCATTAGCGCAGTGCCCCCTGCGCGGGAGCCGGTAAAGCCAACGGCCTTGATGACAGGGTGGGCAACCAGCGCTGTGCCGACCTCCTGACCTGAACCGTACAGCAGGGAGAACACCCCCTCATGGAGATCACAAAGGCGGACCGCCTGACGGATCCCATGAGCGACCAGCTCTGCTGTTCCGGGGTGAGCGGAGTGTGCTTTGACCACCACCGGTGCACCGGCTGCCAGTGCAGAAGCGGTATCGCCACCTGCGACGGAAAATGCCAGTGGAAAGTTACTGGCACCGAACACGGCGACCGGCCCAAGCGGCACCTGACGCTGACGCAAATCGGCGCGAGGCAGCGGTGTGCGCTCCGGCAGTGCCGGATCGATACGGACATCCAGCCAGTCACCCGCGCGCACCACCTCAGCGAACAGGCGCAACTGCCCGACGGTACGGCCCCGTTCGCCTTCAAGGCGGGCGCGGGGCAAACCAGTCTCAGCCATGGCACGAACAATCAGCTCATCCCCCAGTGCCAGAATCTGTTCTGCCATCTGCTCAAGAAAAGCAGCACGCTGGTGCAGGCTGGTCTTTCGATAGCTGGTAAAGGCTTGTGCAGCCAGCTGGCAGGCGTGATCGACATCGGCACTGTTACCACCCCCGTAGGCGGGCTGCAGTATTTCGTCCGTGGCCGGGTTGATGGCATGGATGGCAGCCCGCTGCCCGGCTACCCGCCGGGCACCGATAAACATGGCTCCGGTCAGGGTAGGTTGAGCTGATGATGGTGTCGTCATGGTGAAATTCCTCCGGCAATAGGCAGCAGATCAGGGGGGAGCGCCAGTGGCGCTCCAGACATGTTCAGTTGAGGTGTGCACGTATGTGTTTGGCTATTCAGCCCGATGAGGTTCGGTCAGATCAGGTGATGTCAGCTGGCGACAGTCGATACCAGTGGCAGGCATTGCGCCAGAGAATGTCGTCCCGCGCCTTTGGGGCCGTCAGGGCAATAGCCTCCTCAATCATTGTCAGCCAGTCGGCATAGCTGACCTGTATACCCGCCACCGGGAAATTGCTGGCATACAGGCAACGCCGTGGCCCGAACAGGCGGATGGCGTCACACAACAGCTGCAGGTTCTGTTGTCTGTCCCACGCTTGCAGCGGCGTACCCAGCTCCGACAGCTTGATGCAAACGTTCGGATTGGCGGCCAGCGCGGTCAGCCCGGCGCGCCACTGCTCAAGGCCCGCCGGGCTGCGGTCCCACGGCAAGCCGGTGTGATTGAGGATCACCCTGAGATCAGGGTAGCCCTGCAGGGCCTGAGCGGCTTCCTGCAGATGCCAGGCGGGCACCCGTAAATCCCAGCTCAGGCCGCGCTCCTGCAACAGCTTTAACCCTGACAGCCAGTGAGCATCCTGCAGGCTGCCCGGCCGGTTCAGCACACTTTCCCTGTGCTGGGGGCGGCTGGCTGTAATGGGCTTGGCCCGTACTCCGCGAAACAGCGGCGACTCGCACTGGGCATCAAGCACCGCAGCACAATGCTCCTGGCCAAAAGGTGCCCAGCCGACATGCGCGCTGGGTAAGCCCTGCTGCGCGGCCAGCCCGGTGATCCAACGGGTTTCTGCCAGTGTCTGCGCACGTTCCACCTCTGCCTCACAGTGCACGGTGCCGATCAGGCGGTAGCCAGCGGGAACAGTGGCACGCAGCTCATCAGGCAGCACCGGGCGACAGATACGGCGGTAGTCACCAAGAAAGAAATGCGGATCATACTGGTCGCTCAGCCAGGGATAGTGGATGTCTGCCAGCGCCCAGAAATGATGGTGGCAGTCGATCAGAGGTTGCTCGCCAGAATGGCTGATCGCAGACAAGGTCATAGACGTTGATTCCCCGGGTGATGGACGAGAAGCGCTCAGGACAGCCGCAGCAGGCACGACACATCGGGCTCTGCCAGGGTATCGAAGAAGCGCACGAACTGGCCGCTGTGCAGATCAAGAATGCCGATCTGATCTCCCTTGAATGAGACAAAAGCCAGCTCACCATTGGGGTGGAAACTGATGGCGATGGGGCGGTGCGGCAAGGTAATGGTGCCGAGGCTGTTGAGCTGCTCATCAAACACCGACAGTGAGCTTTCACCGTAGTTGGTTGTCAGCAGGCGGCCGGTCGGATCGCGATATACCCGGTTCGGGTCTTCACCTGTGCTGGCTGTACCGACAATCTGCAGGCTCTCGGTGTCGATGGCGACCAGCGTATTGTCCAGACGGTTGGTAACAAACAGCCGTGTCTCATCCGCGGACAGGCAGTTGCCTTCAGGCTTGCGGCCGGGGTACATGGGAACGGGGGCAAACACCGGATCATGGGGTTTGATCCTGGTGACGGTATTGCTCAGCAGGTTGATGCCGTAAGCGGTTTCGCCATCACGGCTGAGGGCGAACAGATGGGTCTTGTAACCACCCGAAGGCACTGCCCGGTCGGCAGCCACGGCATTACGTGGCTGATCAAATATCAGCAGGGTGGAATGCCCTTCGCTCATGGCATACAGGCGATCCTGCTGATCCATGGCCAGCCCGTGAATCCGGTAAAACGGCCAGGTGCTCAAGGTATGAACATGTTCACCCTTGTGCAGATCAATAACGAAGACTGAACAGCCGCCCTGATCACCGACGCAATCAGCGCCGAGAATGCCGTAATGGCCGACGTAGGCAAATTCCTGTTTGCTGTCGACGACAAACTCGTGGGGATAGTTGGGCAGACGAATATGCTTCAGCGCCTTGCCGCTCTGCACGTCATAAAGACTGACGGTATGGGCACATTTCTGATTGAGCAGCAGAACATCGGTAGCCATTGTGATGACCTCGGTAAAAGGCCCGGTACTTCATGTGCCGGGCGGTTAATTGGACAGGCAGAAACCGTTCAGAATGAGTTGACGATCTCTGCTTTTATCAGCCTTTCTCGGCGTTCAGCACGGCATTCAGCATGTCGTCGCCGTTATCCTTGATGTAGCTGTCCCAGGTAGGTTTGACGATGGCCTGGAAGGGCGCGGTATCAATGTGCTCTTCTACCTCAAGGCCAGCACTGCGCAGATCCTTGATGATCTGCTGCTCCTGCTGCTGGTTCAGTTCACGCTGATACTGACCGGCCTCCTGAGCGGACTGGACGATGGCCTGCTGGTAGGCCGGACTGAGCGATTTAAACTTGTCCTGATTCATCACCATGATCAGCGCGGTGTAAGCCTGATTGGTCAGCGACAGGTATTTCTGCACTTCGTAGAACTTGGTTGACCAGACGATGCCGATGGGGTGGTCCTGAGCATCCACAGCGCCGGTTTCCAGCGCGGTATAAAGCTCGCCAATGGGCATGGGGATCGGGTTGGCGCCCAGTAATGAGAAGGCCTGAATCAGCGACTTGTTGGAGTTGGTGCGCATTTTCAGACCTTTGACATCATCCGGCGTACGGATCGGATGCTTGGAGTTGGTCATGGCGCGGAAGCCGACTTCCCAGTAAGCCAGCCCTTTCAGGCCGCTGTTGTCGAGCAGGGTCAGGGCATCCTGCCCGACCTTGCCGTCCAGTACCTTATAGGCCTGATTGCGGTCGCCGAAGATATAGGGCAAATCAAACACCGCCAGCTTGGGGGCCAGCCCGGCAAAGTTGGGGTTGCCGGACAGTTCCATGTCGATGGTTCCGGCTCGCACCCCGGAAATCATCGCCTGATCATTGCCCAGTACCCCGTTACCAAAAATCTTTACTTCCACTTCTCCCTGAGTGCGCTCCTTCACCAGATCGGCAAACTTTTCTGCCGCTTTCTGCTGGGTATCTGTCACCGGCGCTGCATGGGCCAGTTTCAGCACGGTGGCGGCCTGGGCGCTGACGCCCATGCCGAGGCCAATGGCCAGCGCCAGACTGCTGAACGTCAGGGTGCGCAGGGCAGAGTGCTGCTGTTTCATAGTGATAGTCCTTTCTGGTTGTACTTGTTTTGGCAAAGGAGGTGAGGCCATCAGCCGTGGTTGGGTCAGTGACCTCGGTTTAGTCATCGTGAACGGTTTGGCTGTCGTGCAGCTTCAATGGGCCAGCCATTTGGCGGGCACGGTCACCAGCTCCGGCACGATGACGAAGAGCAGCAGAATGCCGACGTAGGCCAGCAGGAAGGGGGCGACACCGCGCACCGCCTCCTCAAACCGGATACGACCGACACCGCAGATAACGTTGAGCACATTGCCCACCGGCGGGGTAATCAGACCGATGGAGCAGTTCAGTACCATCATGATGCCGAAGTACACCGGGTCGATGCCGGCCAGCTTCACCAGCGGCATGAGGATGGGCGTCAGTACCAGAATGGTGGGGGTCAGATCCATCACCATGCCGACCAGCAGCACCACGCCCATGATCGCCAGCATCAACAGACGCGGGCTGTCTGTCAGCGGACCGAGCACATCGGCGACCATCATCGGCAGCTGTGCCACGCTGATCAGCCAGGAGGCGACCATGGCCGAGGCCACCAGAAACATCACCACGGCGGTATTGCGTGCCGCTTTGGTCAGCACCTCGAACATCTGTCTGGCGCTCAGCTCGCGATAGACCAGCGTTGAAATCAGGATGGCGTAGACCGCTGCGACTACGGCCGCTTCAGTAGGGGTGAAAATGCCGGTCTTGATACCACCGATAATCACTACCGGCAGCAGCAAGGCCCAGACGCTGTCTTTCAGGGCATTGATACGCTGACGCTTGCTGGCTTTTGGCGCGACGGCGATGTCTTCCCGGCGGGTCAGCATCGACCAGATAAACACCAGGGTGATGCCCATCAGCAGACCCGGAACGATGCCGGCGAGGAACAGCTTGGTGATAGAGATCCCCCCGGCGACGCCGATGATGATCAGCGGAATGGAGGGCGGAATGATCGGCGCAATAATGCCCCCTGCCGCCAGCAGACCGGCAGAGCGTCCGACCGGGTAGTTGGCCTCGCGCATCATTGGCAGCAGGATACTGGCCAGTGCCGCGGCATCAGCGACGGCAGAGCCTGACAGACTGGCCATGACGATGGCGGCGAAGATGGCGACAAAGCCCAGCCCGCCTTTTCTGTGACCAACAAACATCATCGCCAGATTGACGATACGTTTAGACAGCCCTCCCTGAGCCATCACCTCACCGGCTACCAGAAAGAAGGGGATGGCCAGCAGGGTAAAGCTGTCGGCACCGTCCACCAGGTTCTGCGCCAGAATCTGGGTGTTGAACAGGTCAAGGTGCAGCATCAGCACCACCGCGCTGACCAGCAGGGCAAAGGCGATAGGCAGGCCAAGGCCGATGGAACCCAGCAGTGAGCCTAAAAACAGGGCGATAGTCATGGGTGTACCTCCCGGCAGCGTGCCTGGGTAAGCAGGGATTCAGGCAACAACTGACCTATCAGACGGCACAACAGCTGCAGGCTCATCAGAACCCCTGCCACCAGACCGGCCAGATAGAACACGCCAATAGGGATTTCGCTGATGGGCGACAGGTTGCTCCAGTTCAGCACGGTCTGCTTGTAGGCACCGATCATCAGCATCAGGGCACATCCCAGCATCATCAGCAGGGCGGCGATACGCACCAGTTTCTTCAGCGTTGCTGGCAGCATGTCGACCAGCGTGCCAACCTCCAGATGTTCATTCTTTTGCAGTGCAACGACGGCACCAAGAAAGGTCAGCCAGACGAAGAGGTAGCGTGACAGCTCGACCGTGATGGAAATGCCACTGTTGAAGCCGTAGCGCAGGACGACATTGATGAAGACCAGAACGATCATCACCGTCAGACCGGCTGCCATCAGCAGGTTCAGGAATTGTTCCAGGCGTAACGCCAGACGAGCGAAATACAGCATGGTAGCTCCACACATCTTATCCGGGGGCGATGGCTGCCAGCGGCCGCCATCGCCGGTTCATCATTGCTGACGGGAACTGGCCAGCGCCTGCTCAAAGGCGCTGACCACGGCCGGGTCCAGCCGCTCGGTATAGCGTTTGGTCAGGGGCTGCAGAGCATCGCGCATGCGCTGACGTTCGCTGGCCGGGACGTCGTTGACGGTCATGGTTTGCTGGAGTTCATCCAGTAGCTTGCTGTTCAGTTCACGGCTGGTCTGGCGCTCATAGACCGTCGCTTCATCGGCCGCTTCATGAATGGCCTGCCGCTGGGCATCGGTCAGCTGCTTCATGAAGTTGTCGGAAGCCAGCAGTACCAGCGCGTCATAAGCATGGGCGGTCTTCGACAGGTATTTCTGCACATCGCTGAAATGCTGGGCATAGATCACCGTGTAGGGGTTTTCCTGACCATCCACGGCCCCGGTTTCCAGCGCGGTGAACAGCTCATTGACCGGCATGGGGACGGCGTTGGCTTTCAGATCATTGAACAGATCGATGTAGAGGTTGTTCTGCATGGTGCGGACTTTCAGCCCCTGCAAGTCTTCCAGCGTATTGATCGGGCGCCGGGAGTTGGTGATATGGCGGAAGCCGTTTTCCCAGAAATCCAGCGCATCCAGCTGTTTCGCCTTGAGGCTGTCGAGCAGCATCTTGCCTGCGGGGCCATCCAGTACCTTGTCAGCCTGCTGCTCGGAATCAAACTGGAACGGCAGGCTGACGATACTGAAGTTGTCGTTGAGGCTGGCCAGTGTCGCGGTGGAGGGGACGGTGAACTCCAGCGTGCCCGCCTGCGCCATGGAGGTCATGCTGACGTCGTTACCGAGCATGGCATTGGGGAACACCTGAATGGTGATTTCGCCATGGGTCTTTTCTTTCACCAGCTCGGCAAATTTCTTCGCCCCCAGTGTCTGTGGATGGGTTTCCGGCAGACTGGTGCCGAGCTTGGCAGTCAGTGCCAGTGCGCCGTGGCTGGCCATCAGCAGACTGCCTGCCAGCATCAGTGGAGCGAATCGGGGCAGGTGCCTGCGCTTGACCGCCGCTTGCGGGTAGCCGGTGTGCAGTGGTGAGGTAAGGCTCATGTGGCTGTCCTTTTAATTGTTAATGTTGTCAGAAGGCACATTCAGGGTTGGGTAAGGGTTTGGCATCAGGGGCTAGGCCGGTTAGCCCGGTGCAGCCGTTGCATCAGGCAGGCGTACCCGGTAGAGCCTGAGGGCATTGGTGCAGAACAGCGCCAGCCGCTCGGCAGCAGGCAGATCAGCAGTGGCCTGCTTGAAGTGACCAAACAGCTCATCCAGTGAGGTAACCAGACCGTCGACCGGAAAGTTGCTGGCAAACAGGCAGCGCTCGGCACCAAATAACTCAATGGTCTGGCGGATCAGCCATTGATTGTCTTCCAGTCGCCAGGGTTGCTGAGGCAGCCCCAACCCGGAAATCTTCACACTGACCTGCGGGAACGCCGCCAGCTGGCTCATGGCCTGCTGCCAGCCAGTCAGGGTGGCCGGTGAGCGGTCGCCGGGCACGCCGGTATGGTTGATGACCAGCGTGACACCGGGGTAGCGCTGCAGTAACGGCACGGCATCAGGCAGATGCCACCAGGGGCATTGCAGCTCACAGAGCAGGTTGAATTCCTGCAGCAGGGCATAACCCCGCTGCCAGCGTTCGCACTGCATGGAGCCGGGCAGCCGGTGATCTGGCCGGTAGTCCTGCTGCGCCAGAGTACGGGGTTTGTGACGTACTCCACGCACCAGCGGGAAGGCTGCCAGCCCGGCCAGTTGCTCGGCGCAGTCGTCACGATCCAGCCAGGCCTGCCCGATCATCGCCAGTGGCCAGCCGCTGCGCTGATGCAGTTCGCTGATCCAGCGTGCTTCACCGAGCGGGTCGGTCGGGTCCCATTCCGCCTCCATGTAGATGCTGCCGACAACCCGATGTTGCCCCTGTTGCCGCTGATAATCGGCAGGCAGATAGGGCTGACAGAGGGCGGAGTAGTCACCGTAGCGAAAGGCAATACGCGGCAGATCGCACAGCCACGGATGGTAGTTGTGCAGCGGATCCCAGAAGTGCATGTGCGCGTCAACGATGGGCAGGTCCGCATCATCTTCACTGTGCAGAAAACGCTGCTGCAGTTCAGACAGTGCCTGCTGGCTGATCGAAGCCATGCTTGGTAACGACGCCAGGCTGGTTGGTAGCACGGCACTGAGGCTTTGGCTCATGACGGTTCTCCAGGTGCGGAAGAAGCAGAACAGGTGTCAGACTGCTATTGGCCAGCGGTCTGCTTGGCTTGCTCGATGGCATCCAGCCACTGACTGCCGTACTTCTCCACGAACCAGTCACGTACTGGCTTTTCCACCACCTTGCGCATGCTGTCGCGGTCAGGATCGCTGACCACTTCCATGCCCTGTTCCTGCAGGAAGGCCAGATCCTTGCTTTCGTTTTTGGCGTTCAGGTCACGCTGGAATGCGGCGGCTTTTAGCGCCTCATCCATAACGATGTCCTGATAGTCTTTTGGCAGGCTGTCGAATTTGGCCTTGTTCATGATCACCGGCGCGGCGGTGTAGGCATGTGCCGTCAGCGACAGGTATTTCTGCACCTCATAGAGCTTGGCGGAGCGGATCAGGGTGACAGGGTTTTCCTGGCCATCGACCGTACCGGTTTCGAGCGAGGTAAACAGCTCGGCGAAGGGCATGGGCACGGGGTTGGCGCCCAGCGCCGTAAAGGCTTTGAGATGTGCCGGGTTCGGTGTGGTGCGCAGCTTCAGGCCCTTGATGTCGGCGGCCGTGTGTACGGCGTGGCGGGAGTTGGTCAGGTTACGGAAGCCGACCTCCCAGAACGCCAGCCCCTTGATGCCCTTGGCATCAAACATATCCAGCAGCTGCCGTCCGGTGGTGCTGTCCAGCACCTTGTGAGCCTGTCCGGCGTTGTCGAACAGGAAGGGCAGGTCCAGTACGCCGAGCTCCCCGACCATCCCGCTGAAATATGGGTTGCCCGACAGCTCGATGTCGATGGTGCCTGCCTGCACACCGGAAATCATGGCCTGATCACTGCCCAGCTGGCCATTGGGGAAAATGCGCACCTTCACCTCGCCGTGAGTGCGTTCCTCCACCTGCCTGGCAAAGTGTTCAGCGGCAAGATGTTCCGAGTCTTCCGTCGGGTGCGGGTGAGCGAATTTCAGCACCCAGTCGGCCATGGCGGCGGGGCTGTTGAATGCCAGTACGCCCAGCGTCAGGGTACTGAGGGTAAGCGTGCGAAGTGTGGAGCGTGTTTTCATTATTGTGATCCTGTATTCGCTTGCGTAGAGGCCAGACGTGCACTTGCAGGGTGCGCGTCCCGCCTCAAAGAGCATGTCTCCGTCAGAGCATTTCGACACCGACGACATTGCCAGCCTGCTCAGCCTGCTGCAGGGGGTTGCGCAGCGGGCGACCAAAACTGGGCAGTTCAATCTCGAAACGATCACCCTGCTGCGTCCTGATGCCATCGGCAAAGCTCAGCGTGGCAGTGCCGAAGAAGTGCACATGAACATCGCCGGGCCGACAGAACTGGCGGTACTTGAAGTGGTGGTGCTCCAGATTGGCCAGCGAGTGGGCCATATTGTCTTCGCCGGTGAGGAAGGGCTTGCGCCAGATGACCTCGCCGTTGCGGACAATACGGCTTTCACCCTGCAGATGACGCGGTGCCTCACCCAGCCATAACTCCGGGCCGAAACTGCAGGCACGTAGTTTGGAGTGCGCCAGCCACAGGTAGTTGCCCCGTTCGGTAACGTGGTCGGAAAACTCGTTACCCACGGCGAAGCCGATGCGGTAAGGGGAGCCGTTGTCACCGATGACGTAGAGGCCCACCAGCTCGGGTTCTTCACCCGCATCCAGCGCAAAGCCGGGGCTGGGCAGAGGGTGCTCAGGGGCGATAACGATGTCGCCGTCGCCCTTGTAGAACCATTCAGGCTGAGCGCCAATCTGTCCGGCAGCGGGCTTGCCGCCTTCCACGCCCAGCTTGAACATCTTCATGGAATCGCTCAGCTCGGCATCGTCCTTGTCCAGCCTGGCATGCATGGCGTCACGGGTATCCGCACTGCCCAGATGGGTCAGGCCGGTGCCGCTGACCAGACAGTGCGCGGCATCGGGGTGCGTCAGCGGTGGCAACAGCAGGCGCAGGTCGAGCAGCTGGTGGTAGTCCAGCAGTTCATGGCTGAGATGACGGCGGATCATGTCCTGCAGGCTGATACCTTCGGCAATGGCGGCACGGGCCAGCGCATAGGTCCCCCCGTCAAACTCCACCAGCCGAACCTGAATGGCGCTTTCCACCACCGCCGCGCGCAGACCACGGCTGTGCTTGAGTTGAATCAGGCGCATTGCGGGCTCCTTACTCGATGATGTTGAACTGGTCGAGGTACTTGTCGGACAGGGTCAGGCCCAGACCGGGCAGGTGTTCGTCCAGATCGATAAAGCCATTAACGGGTTCGGGGTCGCCTTCAAAGATGTAGTAGAACAGCTCGTTACCGACTTCGACGTCGTGTACCGGGAAGTATTCGGACATCGGCGAGGCCAGGGTCGACATGGTCAGATGGTAGTTATGCATCTGCCCGGCGTGGGGGATAACCGGCACGCTGTAGGCTTCGGCGAGGGCGTTGATCTTGTGGGCAGCGGTGATGCCGCCGACGCGGTTGGTGTCGTACTGGATGACGGAGACTGCGCCCTTGTCCAGCAACTGCCGGAAACCGTAGGAGGTGAATTCGTGTTCGCCGCCGGAAATGGGGATGCTGGTCAGCTTGTTCAGTTCGGCATAGCCGTCAATGTCATCGGCGATGACCGGCTCTTCCAGCCAGCGGGGTTCGAATTTTTCCAGCTTGGGCAGCATGCGTTTGGCGTACTCAAGGTTCCAGCCCATGTAGCATTCGAGCATCAGATCCACATCGTCACCGATCACTTCACGTACCGCTGCGACGCTGTCGAGGTTTTTGCGCATGCCGACCGGGCCGTCTTTGGGACCATAACCAAAGCGCATTTTTACCGCCTTGAAGCCCTGATCCATATAACGCTGGGCTTCGCGCTGCATTTCATCCAGATCAGTGCGGTACAGTTTGGAGGCATAGCAGGGGATTTTTTCTTTGGTGCGCCCACCCAGCAGCTTGAACACCGGGCGGCCAGTGGCCTTGCCCATGATGTCCCAGAGGGCAATATCAATCGCGGAGATAGCGGCCATGGCCACGCCTTTGCGGCCCCATGCGAGCGTTGAGCGGTACATGCGCTGCCACAGGTATTCGTAGTCGAACGGGTCCTGATTGAGCACCAGCGGGGTGAGGTACTGATCAATGATGGCCTTGGCGATGCGTGGCGCCAGCGCGACGTTGCCGATGCCGACCACGCCTTCGTCTGTCTCTACTTCCACCACCGTCCAGCCGTGGAAACGGAAGGTGCCCATGGAATCACCACGGTCCCAGAGCTGATCCATGGCGTTGGAGCAGAAGTGTGCCTGTGGCGGAACGGTCTTACCTTTCCATTCAAATACGCGGGCACGCACTTGGGTGATTTTCATCTTGGCTTTCTCCAGAAATCGTTATTTTTGTTGCTGTGTCTTCACAAGGCTGGCTGTCGGCACATCGGGCTGGCTGCTATCAGCCGCTAGTCTGGGCGCGGTAACTGGCACCCATGCGGCAGGCAATGGCAAAAGCATTTTCCATGGCCTGCACACTGGCCTTGTTGCTACCGGCAATGTCATAGGCGGTGCCGTGGGCCGGGGTGGTAATGGGGACCGGCAGGCCGCCCTGCACGGTGACGCCTTTCTCAAAACCGAGCAGCTTGATGGCGATCTGACCTTGGTCGTGGTACATGGTGACGATGGCGTCGTACTGGCCATCCCGGGCTTTGAGGAAAATCGTGTCAGCCGGGAACGGGCCGCTGATAGGCAAGCCTTCGTCGTTCAGGGCTTTGACGGCCGGGGCGATGATGTCGATTTCCTCGCGGCCGCAGACGCCGCCGTCACCGCCATGGGGGTTGAAGGCCGCGACGGCCACCCGTGGCTGCGCCACACCGGCGGCGGCCAGTGACTGATAAATCAGGCGGGTGGCCTGTTTGATACGTTCAACGCTCAGATAGCTGGCAACATCTTTCAGCGGTACATGAGAGGAAATCCGTGACGTCCACAGACCCCCCAGGGTGTTGAACTCACAGAAGAAGCCATCAACCCTGAGGTAGTCGGCGAAATAGTGCAGTTCATCCTCGAAGGGCATACCGGCCTGCTTCATGGCGTGTTTGTTGAGCGGGGCAAAACAGATTGCGTCGATATGGCGCTGGCTGACGGCAGCCAGGCACATATCCAGCACTTTTAGCACCGATGCACCGCCGGAAGCGGCAGCAACACCTACCTGTACATCTTCGGGCTTGACGCTGTCGACAGCGACAATCAGCGGACGGTCGCTGTCCAGTGCCCGCACCTGTTGCAGGCTTTCGATGGCCAGCGTTTCCACCTTCACACCTGCAGTGTGCTGTCCGGCTTCCCACACCCAGGGGTCACCGACCAGAACGATATTGGCCTGTTGCAGGGTAGAGGGCTTGCTCAGCAGCTTGGCGATCAGTTCAGGGCCAATGCCTGCAGGATCACCCAGCGTCAGGGCAACGGTCGGGCGCAAATTACTCATTGGGTTACTCCAGTGGTGGGGTAGAGCATGTTGACCAGGGTCATGGGGATCGCCGGGACATAGGTCACCAGCATCAGCACGATAAACAGCACGCCAATCATCGGCAGGTTTACCCGGGTGGTTTTCCACATATCGGTACGGGCGATGGAGCAGGACGTAGCCAGCACTGACGCCACCGGTGGCGTTTGCTGTCCGATAGCCAGATTGAGGGTCAGAATCAGACCGAAATGGATGGGGTCGATGCCGATCTGCTGGATCAGCGGCAGCACGATGGGCACCACCAGAATGATGGCGGCCGCGCCGTGCAGGAACATGCCCAGCACCAGCAACAACACGTTCAGCAATGCCAGCACCAGTACCGGATCGGTGGTGATGGAGGTAATTTCCCGCGCCAGTTGCTGCGGCAGCTGCATCTCGGTGAGGAAGGAGCCAAGAATCGCGGAGGTGGCGACCAGCAACATGACCACGGCAGTCTGCACTACGCCGTCAATCACGGCGCGATACAGCACCTGCAAATCCATTTCGCGATAGACCAGACCCCCGATCACCAGCGCTGCCAGTACTGCAACACCAGCACCTTCGGTGGCGGTGACGATGCCGCCAAAGATGCCACCGAGAATGATCACCGGTAGCAGCAGCGCCCAGAATGCCTCGCGGAAGGCTTTGCCCAGCCGGGTAAGGGAGAAGGCTTCCTCACGGGGCAGGTTGTATTTGACAGCGAAGTAGTAGCAGGCGGCTGCCAGCCCGATACCACCGAGAATGCCCGGCACCACGCCTGCAACGAACAGCTTGACCACCGAGGTATCGGCAATCGCGCCATACAGGATCATCGACAGCGACGGCGGGATGATGATGGCCAGTGACGCTGAAGCGGAAGTGATAGCGGCGGCAAACTCGGGGTTGTAGTTACGCCGTTTCATTTCCGGAATCAGAATCGAACCGGTGGCGGCTACATCGGCCACGGCAGAGCCTGAAATTTCGGCAAAAAACATCGAGACGCCGACATTCACCATGGCCAGACCACCGCGCACAAAGCCCACCATGGCCGAGACCAGATTGATCAGTCGTTTCGACAGGCCGGTGGTGTTCATCAGTGCGCCAGCCAGAATAAACAGTGGGATGGCAATCAGCGGGAAGCTGGTAGCACCGCTGTACAGGGTCAGCGGGATGTTGACCAGCGCATCCCAGCCCTGAGTCAGCCAGGTGCCGGCGATGGCCACCACGCCGATGGCGACGGCAATGGGGACGTTGATCAGCACCAGAACAAAGATTGCAGCAATAACCAGAAGCAGAGTCATGGACGTACCTCCCGGGCCTGATGCTGGGCCAGACCTTCTTCCGCCAGACGGATGGCCTCCTCGATGGCTTCATGTTCACTGTCGACGCCCTGACGCATCTTGCGCCAGGCATCCGGCATGCTCAGCAGCTCGCAGAGGATGAACAGACCGGCACTGACGGGTATCACCGACTGGGTAAAGCTCAGGCTGATCCACGGCAGGGAGACCAGATTGTCCCAGGCCAGTACGTCGAGCACGTCGTAGCCAAATTTGGCGATGACTGCAAAGAAGCCGATGACGATCAGTTCCGACAGGATGAACAGCACCGAGCGCAGTGGCCCCGGTGCTTTGCTGACAATGCCGGGAAAGCCCATGTGGGCGCGCTTCAGGGCCGCCAGACTGGCACCGTAGAAGCTCAGCCAGGCCAGCCCGATAGAGGCAACTTCGTCATACCAGGTGAAAGAGCTGCCCAGCATGCGCAGCAGTACCGCTGACAGCACGATGACGGTCAGCCCCAGCAGCAGGGCGACAGTGAAGCCTTCCAGCAGGTATTCAAACCCCTTGCGCAGTATCTTCAGCGGCGACATGGCGACTCCGTGACGGCAGGAAGACGGAGAGGTGATGAGCGATGCCATGATCACTCACCTGCCAGCGCCATGGCGCGGTCAACCAGCTGCTGTCCGCCCTCGACCTTTTCGGCAAATTTGGCGTACACCGGTTTGCTTGCGGCAATAAAGGCCTGACGGTCCACCTGATTAATCTGGGTGCCTGCCTGAGTCATGTTGTCCAGCAGCGACTTGTCGAGGCTTTCACCCTTGGCGAAGGACCAGCTTTGTGTCTCGGCTGCCACTTCCCTGATCGCGTTCTGTACCTCTGTTGGCAGCTTGTTCCAGCCATTTTCACTGGCTGTCAGCCAGATGGGGGAATAGACGTGATTGGAGATCGACAGGTATTTCTGCACTTCCTGCAGCTTGGCACCGTTGATATTGCTCAGCGGGTTTTCCTGACCATCAACTACGCCGGTCTGCAAGGCGACAAACAGTTCGGAAAACGCCATGGGCGTCGGATTGGCTCCCCAGGTGGAGAACATCAGGGTGCGCCATTCGCTCTGTGGGGTGCGAATTTTCAGCCCTTGCAGGTCTGCGGGGGTGTTGATCGGGCGGCTGTTGTTGGTGATCTGACGGAAGCCGTTTTCCCATGTAGAGACAATGTGCAGACCCTTCTTGCTGGCATCAGCAGCCAGATCCTTCATCACAATTTCGTCATCGATACGTTTCAGGTGCTGGCGATCCTTGACCAGAAAAGGCATGTCAAACAGCGCAAATTCAGGCGCAACGGAGGACATGATGGAGGAGATGGCGGCCAGATCGACGGTCCCCAGGCGCAGCTTCTGGATCAGCTGACGCTCGTCGCCCAGCTGACCGCTGTCGTAGTACTCAACCTTGATCTTGTCACCCAGTCTGGCTTGCAGCTTGTTGGTGAATTCCTGTGCGGTCTGCCCTTGCAGGCTGTTGGGAGTGCCGCCAATGGCGAACACGATTTTTTCTGCGGCGTGGCTGGCGATGCTGCCTAGAGAGAACAGCAGGGCGGTAGTGGTGGCGAGTTTCTTCAGCATTGTCTCATCCTTATTTTTGTTGTGTTTCGAGGTGGAGTGGCGGTGTCGTCGTGATGCTTCACCGTCCTTTTGATGCTGTACTGCTATCGGCCTTTCTTCTTTTTCTGGTCGACTGGTATGTGAACCAGACCAGTTGTTTGAAGGTTAGTGGACAGGGGTTTTATCGTCAAGGAAAAAAATGCCGGATTTTTAGGTGCCGGGATGCGATGCGCTATTGCGTGTCAGAGAGCCAGCAGGAGATGCGCTGGCGATGGGTGTACGACTGGCAGGATGGCAGGATGGCAGGATAAATAGCGTGCCGGGAGAGATGGCTGAATACAAAGAGGGGAGGCGGGATTACTCCGCCTCATCCATGGCTTCTACAGTCGTGATATAGACACTGTGCAGGTGATTGAGCATGGCTTTCTCGGCCTGATCAGGATCCTTGGCTTTGAGGGCATCGTAAATCATCACGTGCTCATGGTAGCTGCGCTCAATGGAGCCTTCCTTGACCATGACCGCCCGGCGAAAGTTGAGGCCGTAGGCATACAGTTCTTCTGAGTAGGCCAGCAGAATATCGTTACGCGAATACTCGGCAATCAGCTTGTGAAAGCGCTTGTCGGAGAGCTGGAAGTACACTGGCTGGCTAAACAGCTCCTTCTGCTGGTTGAGCAACACCTGCATTTCCTTAAGCCCGGCCGCGTCAATATAGAGCGCTGCCTTGCGAGCGATAGCCGCCTCCACCACCTTGCGGCTGTCGAATACGGTCTCGATGTCATAGTTATTAATTTCCAGATTACCAAGCTCAGGAATCAGCTCACTGCAGCGTTGCAGTAACCGCTCATCACGCTTGACCCGGGTTTTGGCACCGTGGGAGACCTGGATCAGCCCGTAGGCGGCAATCAGGCCAAGGGCTCCCCGCACGGTTTCCCGGCTGACCCCGAACAGGGTGCCCAGCTCACGTTCGCTGGGGAGCTCATCCCCGTCCCGCAGCAGACCGGTGAAGATCATTTCCAGCAGTTTGCCTGCAAGCACTTCCTTCTTGGTCTTATTTTTAAGCGCCTGTTCAAAGGCGAAAAGCTGAGTCGTCATCATATTTATCTCGTATGGAGTCCGTACCAGTATACCAATCCGTTTTAATAAATCACGACAGGTCACAATACTGAGGAGAATAGGCAGGAAACAGAAAGTACGCCAATCAGGTCACTGTATGGCTGATCGTCTGGCTGGCTGATTGAGGTCGGAGGGCGCCCAGCGTATCGAGTGAATAAGTGGCTGAAACCAGCAGGTGGTTGCGGGAATACGCTAATGTCCGGCCAGACCCATGGCGCGCTCGATCAGGGCATCACCGCCTTTTACCTGTCGGGCAAACTGGGCATAGACCGGCCTGCTGGCTGCGATAAAGGTGATGCGGTCAACGGTGTTGATCTGTACACCTGACTTTCCAAGACTCTCAAGCAGTGAGCGATCCAGCCTTTCCCCTTCGGCCAAAGACCAGTGCTGTGCATCTTGCGCCACTTCTGTGATCGCCGTCTGCACCGCAGCGGGGAGCTGCTGCCAGCCGCTGTCACTGGCGGTCAGCCAGATGGGGTAATAGACGTGGTTGGAAATGGACAGGAATTTCTGCACGTCTTGCAGCCTGGCGCCGTTGATATTGCTGAGTGGATTCTCTTCGCCGTCGACTTCGCCCGTCTGCAGTGCGACGAACAGGTGGGAGAAAGGCATCGGTACCGGCCGGGCGCCCCAGGTGGTAAACATCAGGCTGCGCCACTCGCTTTGCGGTGTGCGGATACGCAGACCTTTCAGGTCATCCGGGCTGTGGATGGGGCGACTGTTATTGCTGATCTGCCGGAAACCATTCTCCCAGGTCGAGATGATATGCAGACCATGGCGGCTGGCTGCGGCGGCCAGGTCCGTCATGACGATGGCATCGTCGATGCGCTGCAGGTGCTGACGGTCCCTGACCAGAAAAGGCATGTCGAACAGGGCAAATTCCGGCACTTTGGCAGACATGATGGAGGAAATGGTGGCCAGCTGGATCTGGCCGTCACGCAGCTTATCGAGCAGATCCTGTTCGTCGCCGAGCTTCCCGTCGCTGTAATACTCGACCTGATACTGGTCGCCCAGTCTGGCCTGCAGCTGCTCGCTGAAGCGTCGGGCAGTCTGCCCCTGCAGACTGTCAGCCGTGCCGCCGTTGGCGAAGATGATCTTTTCCACGGCCTGACTGACAGGGCTGCACAGTGACAGCAGCAGCGTCATACCGGTGATGAGGTGCTTCAGCATTATCTCACTCCTCATTAACAAGCCGCTGGGGCATCGTCACCAGAAAGCGGGTGAGAGGATTCGACTTACAAGTTTAGAACCCTGTTCTGGCGATGGCTGTCTGATTGCCGCCATTAATCACCCGTTTGCTGCCGATCTGCGGCCAAAGAGGGGCATAAAAAAGCCGCCCTTAAAGGGCGGCAACTGAATGAGCCAGTCACACCGGAGTGATGGTGACCGGCCAGGCGCAAGAGAGGGAAATCAATCAGGCATAGAAGGCCGGTTTGGCGGGGATATCGATGGGCACGATGCGTTTTTCATGCTTGGCCTGCACGCAGGCATCGGAGGTCAGTGACACCACATACCCATCCCATGCGTTCGGGCCTTCTACCACCCCGCGTTGGGTCGCACTGATCCACTCCTGAAACTCGGTATCAAACGCCTGGGTAAAGCGCAGTTTCCAGTCCTGCAGGATGGGCGTCGCGGTCACCGCGTTGCTACGGGTAGTGACTGAGGCCGGCTCGGGCAGGTAAGCGATACCTTTCTCATTGACCACCTGACAGGAGATGTCATAACCGTACTGGCAGTTGATGAAAACTTCTGTGGAGATACGTACGCCCGCCCGGGTTTCCAGCAGGATGATGTGCGGGTCCTGCAGGTCGCGGGCAACCAGACTGCTGCTTCTTGGCAGGATGACCTGAGCCGAGATGTACTCGTCCTGCAGCATCCAGCGCAGGATATCGATTTCATGTACGAAGGAGTCTGTAATCGCCATGTCATCGGTGAAGAACGGGAAGGCCGGATTGCGATGTGCACAGTTAATGATCAGCGGTGCGCCAAGGTTGCCGCTGTCGACCACCTCTTTCAGCGCCCGATAACCCTGATCGTAGCGACGCATGAAGCCGACCTGCACAAGTTTTTTTCCGTGTGCCATTTCAGCTTCAACAATCCGGCGGCAGCCTTCCGCGGTGGTGGCCAGTGGCTTTTCGCAGAACACCGGTTTGCCCGCAGCAATGGCAGCCAGCACGTATTCTTCATGGGTTGGCCCCCAGGACGTCACGATCACGGCATCTACATCAGCATCGGCAATGACCTGCTGGCCGGTGCTGTGCACGCGGGCGTTGACGTTGGTAATGCTGGCCGCCTGCTGTGCCTGCGCTGCATCGACATCGGTGACCGCAACGATCGTGGCGCCACTGAGTTTATTGGTGATGCGATTGATGTGTTCTTTACCGATGGCACCTGTGCCAATAACGCCGATCTTCAAAGTCATAGTAGGGCCTTTCTCATTTCTGGCTGTTCCAGCCTTGGTTTTGTCTTTGTTGATGATGAGCGAGGCCAGTCAGATGGCCGCTGCCGTCAGGAACTCATTCAGTGTGGCGCAGGGTCAGCACACGCAGGTCTGATCCGGGTGAGTTGAATGTGAGCACCTTCCCGGGTGGATGCAGATGTCGTCATTAATGATGTAAAAATATCATTGATGTTTTTGTTTCATCATGCTGGCCACCTCATTACACTGCTCAGCCAGCCATCCTTTAATGGCTTTGATTCTAGATATTGCCGCGATTCAGCGTCAATTCAGTGAAGTGATGTTCTATCTTTAACCTCACTGGAGCGACAAATTTAAATGATGTAAAAACATCATTTTTGATGATGGCTAAAAATGATGATCAGGGAGTTGCTGCAGTGAAATCGAAACGACCTACGATCAGTGATGTAGCAGCCGCCGCAGGTGTCGGAGCTGCCACCGTTGATCGGGTGCTGAACGGGCGGGCGCGGGTTAAACCGGAAACGGCGCGGCGTATTTTGCAGGCGGCGGAGGCTATCAACTATCGTGCGGCCAATATCCTGCGGGAACGGGTCAAAGAGGTCGAACAGCAACAAAAACTGGGGTTCCTGCTGCTCAAGCAAAGCTGTCTGTTTTATCAGGGCCTCGGACGGGAACTGAAGCACGCCTGTGTGCAGGCAGGGCATCAGCCGGTGCTGACCTATATGGAAGATCTGCGGCCGGATGTACTGGCCGCAGAGCTGGACGCACTGGCAGGCAAAGTGGATGCGGTGGCCTTGCCGGTGGCTGACCACCCACAGATTCGGCAGGTGGTGCGTACCCTGTACGAGCGTGATATTCCCGTGGTGACTATTGTCTCGGACCTGGGAACTGCCGAGCGGATGGGGTTTATCGGGCTGGACAGCCGTATGGCGGGCCGCACCGCAGGGTGGGCTGTGGCTCGCCTGAGCCAGAAGCCCGGCAAGGTGGGCATCCTGTTAAGCAGCCATCGATACGCCTGTCAGGATACCTGCGAGGTCAGCTTTCGTTCCTACTTCCGCGAGAAAGCTCAGGACTTCCATGTGGTCGAGGCACTGATCAGTCTGGAAGAGCCGCGTCTGGCGCAAGAGGGGACGCTGGAGCTGCTGGAACTGCATCCTGATCTGGTGGCGATCTATGTTACCGGCGGCGGAGTGGAAGGCGTCATTGATGCGCTGCGTAGCAGTCCACGGGCGCAGGAGATTACGGTGGTATGCAATGAGCTGACTGATCTGACACGGGCAGCATTAGCTGACGGCATTGTTGATCTGGTGATTTCGCACCCATTGCCGTCACTGGCGGAAAAGACCGTGGATATGATGGTACGTGCCATTGGTGCTGGGAAAGGTTTCCGGCCTGAGATAGTGACGCTGCCGTTTGAGCTGTTTACTGCTGAAAATATCGAGCCAACGGGGTGCTGACCCACTGCAACACGTTCAGGGGCTGATCGGGGCATGCAGACAGAGCAGGCGGCAGGGGATTGCAGCGTCATCCCCGGAGCCTGTGGGGGCATCTGAAGCGATAGCCTCAGGAGTCGGAAATTTTCACCGGGTTGGAGTTGAACAGGTAGCCGTCGAATTCGGGTGCACCGTGTTCGGACAGCCCCATCAGCGTATCTTTGACGTGCTCAAGGTGCTGCCACATGGCCTGACGTGCCTCGATGGAATCACGACGCTGGATCGCGGCGAGGATGCGGTCATGATCACCCAGCCATTTCTCGCGATAGGTCTGATCGGTGATATGAGAGTGCAGCTGCTTCCACATGGAGCTGCGTTCACGGCGCTCCCACAGGTTCAGCACGATATCCACCAGCACACTGTTCTGGGTCGCCTCGGCAATGGCCAGATGGAACATCTTGTCGCCATCGTAGTCAGCGGTGCCCTGCTCGATATTCTTGCGCTCCATGTCGAGGGCTTCGCGCATCTGTTTGATATTGCTCTTGGTCACCTGAGTGGCAGCAAATTCAGCGATATGGCTTTCAATCAGCTGACGCGCCTGCATCATCTCAAAGGGGCCGGCATCTTCTGCGTCCACGCTCTTTTCTTCGTGCTCTGCCGAAGGCTGCACGGAAGGGAGCTTGATGACGTAAACGCCGCTGCCCTGACGCACTTCTACCAGTTCCATCAGTTCCAGCATGATAAGCGCTTCACGCACTACCGCCCGGCTGACTGACAGCTTTTCGGCAATGTCCCGCTCAGGTGGCAGGCGGTCACCAATCTTGTAACGCCCGTCGGCCAATTCCTGATAGAGCTTGTTGCCTATCTCCTGATAGAGGCGCTTGGGTTTAATTATTTTACTGTTCATGGATTTGACTCTGTCCAGACGCACGCACTCTGAATGTCCACTGTGGCTGTAAGGTTCGATCTGGGAACCCGTATTCTGTTAGGTTCGAGGCTCCCAGATCAACCAGCCTGCAGACAAATTGCCATGCCGTTCACGTTATGACTGCAGAGCAATTAGTCGCATTGATCAGTCAGCCTTACTGCGCCAGTGCATCAATGGCTTTGACATAGTCAGCAATGGCGGTATTTTTCAGCGCCTCATCATGCATGGGTTTGACTGCATCGATAAAGGGAGCCTTGTCGACGGTCACGATGGTCACGCCCATGTCTTTGGCTTTCTTCATCTCGGCATCAACGTTTTCCGCCCAGATCTGCTTCATGTATTCCATGGACTCGCGGCCAGCCTGTTTCATCGCGGTCTGTTCTTCGGGGGTCAGCTTGTCCCAGGTTTTGGTGCTGATGACCAGCACGTCAGGGATCATGGTGTGCTCATCCAGATTGAAGAACTTGGCCACTTCGCCGTGACGGTAGGTAGTAATGGAGTTGATGTTGTTCTCTGCACCATCCACCACGCCCTGTTGCAGAGCGGTGTACAGCTCACCGTAGGGGATAGGGGTGGGAGCTGCGCCCATCAGCTCGACCATCTTGATGGCAGTGGGGCTGGGCTGAACGCGGATCTTCAGGCCTTTCAGGTCAGCCGGGGTATTGATGGCTTTCTTGGTGTAAAAGCTGCGCGCACCGGCGTCGTAGTAGGTGATACCGATAAAGCCGTACTGGCGGGAAGAATCGAGGATCTTGTCGCCCACTTCCTTGCTTTCCAGGGCACGGTAGAAGTGTTCACGATCATGGAACAGGTAAGGCACGTTGAACGCGCCGTAGTCGGCATCAAAGGATTCCAGCTCGCTGGCGTTGGATTTGGCCATATCCAGCGCGCCGTTCTGCAACAACTCCATGGATTCACGCTGGTTGCCCAATTGTCCGTTGGGGTAGATACGGATGCGTACTTCGCCGTGAGTCTTGTCTTTCACCAGGTCGGCGAAGTGCTTCATGGCAATGTGTACGGGCGCTTTTTCGTCACCATTGTGGCTGAGTTTCAGGGTGGTAACGGCATGGGCAGACAATGTCAGTCCACTTGCCAGTACTGCCAGGGCCACTTTGGTCAGAATTCGCTTCTGAGAAAACATACGGGTTCTCCAACGTTGATCTTGTTTTTTTACGTGGGTACCGGCCAGCGATGATGCTGGATACCGGACAGTGTCTCGTGTGGTGACAGCTTCTGCTCCCTGACTGCCATTGCTGGCGAGTTGACTGCGGGGCGGTTTAAGTGTCCGGACCAACTTTGCCACGCTCACTTCTATTGGTCAACCAGATGATTTATCTGGTTGACCATTGGTTTGCCAGTGGTGCATTATCGGCCCCATTGCTGCTTCGCTGTCAGGGTATTGTCATGTCCGACGAGCTATAAAGCTGGTTTGACTGCGCAAATGGTCTGATAAGTTGCAGAGTAAACACAATAATAACCAATGGGTGGGCGACCACCTCTCTGGAAGGTGGCCAAACACTGCGGTGGCCATCGTCACCTGGAGGCTACATGAACAAAGTCGTATCGATCCTGGATAGCCTGCTGTCCAAATTCTGCATCTTCCTCACCGTTATTCTGGTCGCCTGCGTGGTCTGGCAGGTGTTCTCCCGCTACGTACTGAGCACCCCCAGTACCGTCACTGACGAAATGGCGCGTTTTCTCTTCATCTGGGTAGGGTTAATGGGCGCTGCCTACACCCTGGGGCAGAAGAAGCATCTGGCCATGGACTTCCTGCTGATGTCGCAGGAAGGGCGCTCCAAAGCGTTACTGCAATTCATCATTGACCTGGCCTGTGTGTTTTTCGCCGGAGTGGTGATGCTCTATGGCGGTGGCACGCTGATGGAAAAAACCCTGAGTGTGGGTCAGCTGTCACCGGCACTGGGAATTCAAATGGGGCTGATCTACCTGGCCCTGCCACTGAGCGGGTTCTTCATGCTTGCCTATCTGCTGCGTGATCTGTGGGTCTCTTTGCAGACCTTTGCCTTTTCCCATCACTGACAGCGAATCGCTTGTTAAAACAAGGATAAGAATATGGACTGGTCAGCAATGTTGGCTTTGTTTGGTAGCTTCTTCCTGATGCTGGTACTGGGGGTGCCTATCTCCTTTGCCATCGGGATTTCCTCGATTATTTCCATCGCTATGGTGTTGCCCTTTGATGCGACTCTGGCGGTGGTATCACAAAAAATGGCCTCCGGCCTCGACAGCTTTACGCTGTTATCGATCCCGTTTTTCATTCTGGCCGGCAATATCATGAACCGCGGCGGTATTGCCCTGCGCCTTATTGAGTTCTCCAAAGTACTGGCAGGCCCGATGCCGGGTGCGCTGGCCCACGTCAACGTCATTGCCAACATGCTGTTCGGGTCGATTTCCGGCTCGGCGGTGGCCGCGGCTGCAGCGGTGGGCGGCACCATGTCACCGTTGCAGAAAAAGAGCGGTTATGACCCGGTTTACTGCGCGGCGGTCAATATCACGTCCTGCCCGACCGGGTTGCTGATTCCACCCAGTAATGCGCTGATTGTGTACTCGCTGATTTCTGGCGGCACCTCCATTGGTGCGCTGTTCCTCGCCGGTTATGTCCCCGGCCTGCTGATGGGGCTGGGAGTAATGCTGGTCGCCGGTATCATTGCCAAACGCCGTAACTACCCTGTCTCTGAGCGGGTCAGTCTGTCCGATGCCTGGACAATTACCCTGCGTGCGCTGCCCAGTCTCGGTCTGGTGGTCGTCATCATGGGCGGTATCGTTGCCGGTATCTTTACTGCGACTGAGGCATCTGCCGTTGCGGTGGTGTACACCCTGTTACTGGCGCTGGTGTTCTACGGTGAGCTGACGGTGCGTGAGCTGCCCAAGATCATCCTTGAATCCATCATGACCTCCTCGATGATCATGCTGCTGATCGGCGCCTCCATGGCCATGGCCTGGGCGATGGCCAATGCGGATATTCCTTTCATGATCAGCGATGCGCTGATGGGCATTTCCGAGAACCCCATTGTCATTCTGCTGATCATCAACGTCATACTGCTGGTGGTCGGTGTCTTTATGGACATGACTCCCGCGCTGCTGATCTTTACCCCGATCTTCCTGCCAGTGGCTAAAGATCTGGGCATGGACCCCGTGCACTTCGGCATCATGATGACCTTCAACCTCTGTATCGGCCTGTGCACGCCGCCGGTGGGCAGTGCCCTGTTCGTGGGCTGTTCCGTCAGCGGGGTGAAGATCGACAAGGTCGTTAAACCACTGCTGCCGTTCTTCGTTGTGCTGATTCTGTGCCTGTTGCTCGTTACCTATGTCCCTCAGGTCAGCCTGTTCCTGCCTCAGGTTCTGCTTGGCTACCAGTAACACCCGAACATCAATCTTTGCTACCCACTTTCCTCACGGAGAATAAGAAATGAAACCAGTCAAACACTGGGAGTTTGTCCAAGCAGCAGGCAACAGGATTGATCTTGAGTGTGATGGCAAACACTCATTGCATTTGTTTGTGCTGGAGCACGAGCTGATTCGGGTGCTGTTTAAAAAGAATAAACAGAGCGTGGTCGACAAAACCTGGTCAATCGCTACCAGCGATCAGGATGTAGCGCTGCAGGGCCGCGACCGCATGAGTACAGATGGCTTTTCCCTGCCAGACTTCAAACTGGAGCATCTGGATTCAGGCCTGCGGCTGGAAACAGCAGGTTTGCGCCTGACCGTGGAAAAGCCATTACGTCTGATCTGGGAGCACAAATGCGTGGCGACCGGCGACTGGCAGCCACTGGCGCAGGATCGCACCAGCGGCGCCTATATGTTCGGTGTGACGGAAAACACTGTCAGCCATTTTATGGCACGCAAGCGTGACGACCGTTACTACGGCCTGGGCGAGAAAGCCGGCAACCTGAACCGGGCGGGCAAGCGTTTCCAGATGCGCAATCTGGATGCCATGGGCTATGACGCAGAAACCACCGATCCGCTGTACAAACACATTCCTTTCTACATCGTGCGTCAGCAGGACGATGCCAAAGGGCAGGGCGTCAGTTACGGCCTGTTCTACGATAACCTGGCCAGCTGCTGGTTTGATCTGGGAAACGAACTGGACAACTATCATGGTTTCTACCGCAGTTACCGCGCTGAAGACGGTGATCTCGACTATTACATGGTTTTTGGCCCCAGTACGCTGGAGGTGACACGACGCTACACACAGCTGACCGGGCGCACCGCCTTCGGGCCGAAGTGGAGCCTCGGCTACAGTGGCTCGACTATGCATTACACTGACGCTGATAACGCGCAGGAGCAGCTGCTGCAGTTCGTTGAGCTGTGCAAGCAGCACAACATTCCCTGCGACTCTTTCCAGCTGTCATCGGGCTATACCTCCATCAACAACAAACGCTATGTCTTCAACTGGAACTACAGCAAGGTGCCGACGCCAGAAGTCATGAGTGCTGACTTCCACCGTGCCGGAATGAAGCTGGCAGCCAACATCAAGCCCTGTTTGCTGCAGGATCACCCACGCTTTGCTGAAGTGAAAGAAAAAGGACTGTTCATCAGAGACTCTGAGACTGACGAGCCGGAATCATCGCAGTTCTGGGATGATGAAGGTTCGCATCTGGACTTTACCAACCCGGACACTATCGACTGGTGGAAGGCCAATGTCACCGAGCAGTTGCTGGCCAAGGGCATCGACTCGACCTGGAACGACAACAACGAATACGAAGTATGGGATTCGGCAGCACGTTGCGTCGGCTTCGGTAAGGAAATGCCAGTTCGGCGCATTCGCCCGCTGCACACGCTGCTGATGATGCGTGCCTCTTTCGAGGCTCAGCAGGCGTTTGCCAGCGAACTGCGCCCCTATCTGATTTCCCGCTCTGGCTGTGCCGGGATGCACCGTTACGCCCAGACCTGGACCGGCGACAACTACACCAACTGGAAAACCCTGCGCTACAACACCCGCATGGGCCTGGGCATGAGCCTGTCAGGCTTATACAACGTTGGTCACGATGTCGGCGGTTTCGCCGGTATGCGCCCCGAACCCGAGCTGTTTGCCCGCTGGGTACAGAACGGCGTGATGCACCCGCGTTTCACCATTCACTCCTGGAATGATGATCGTACCGTCAATGAGCCCTGGATGTATCCGGAAGTGACACCGGTCATCCGTGAGGCCATGGCGCTGCGCTATCGCCTGTTGCCGTACTTCTATCATCTGCTGTGGCTGGCTCACGATGCCCATGAGCCTATGCTGCGCCCGACCTTCCTTGACCATGAGCATGATGCCCGGACCTTTGAAGAGTGTGATGACTTCATGCTGGGCCGTGATCTGCTGGTCGCTTCCGTGGTGGAGCAGGGGCAACGTCAGCGTCAGGTGTATCTGCCTGATAACGGCGACGGCTGGTACGACTTCCACCGTCAGAACTGGTACGCCGGTGGCCAGACCATCACGTTGTCGGCAGCGCTGGAGGAGATCCCACTGCTGGCCCGTGCAGGGGCCATCATTCCCGCAAGTAGCCGTGTTGCTCACGTTGATGCCAGTCAGGACAGTCAGCGTCAGTTGTTGGTCTTCCCCTACAAAGGTCAGGGGCAGGGCAGCACCACGGTATTTGATGATGACGGCGAAAGCTTTGCCTATCGTCAGGGTGGTCATTTGCTGCTGCAGATCGACATGCAGTGCAGTCATGAGCGCATTGAGCTGCAGATCGCTAGGTCAGGTCACTGGGTGCCTGCCTATACGTCACTGACGCTGGAGCTGCCGGTGGGTGAGAAGCGCGCGCTGTTCATCAACGGCAAGCAGTACGCCCATGGCGCTGCCTTTGCGCTTGCTGATGCGCAGGTTCGTGCGTAACCGCGCCCGCTGCTCACTATACGGAGGATCACGATGAAATCATTTATGGACGAAGACTTCCTGCTGTCTTCAAACACTGCGCGGCGCCTGTACCACGACTTCGCCAAAGATCAGCCGATCTATGACTATCACTGTCACCTGAGCCCAAGGGACATTGCCACCAACCGCCAGTTTGCCGATATCGGCGAGCTGTGGCTGGAAGGTGATCACTACAAGTGGCGGGCCATGCGCAGCGCCGGCATTGCCGAGGAGCTGATTACCGGCGAACGCTCGTTCAGGGATAAGTATCAGGCTTGGGCCAGAACGGTACCGCAGTGCATTGGTAACCCTATTTATCACTGGACTCATCTGGAGTTACGCCGGCCGTTCGGGATTGATTCCGTGCTGTTTTCGCCGGTCACGGCAGAGTCGGTGTGGGGCCAGTGCAATGAGCTGCTGGCTGACCGTGCTTTCTTCGCCCGCGGCATCATGCAGCAGATGAACGTGCGCATGGTCGGCACCACGGACGATCCGGCAGACAGCCTGGAACACCATCGCAGTATCGCTGCTGATAGTGAGTTTGATATCGCAGTGTTGCCCACCTGGCGGCCTGACCGCTCTTTCAAGATTGATCAGCCGACGTTCCCTGAGTACATGGAGAAACTGGGCAAGGCGGCGGATATCAACATCAGCCGATTTGCAGATCTGTTACAGGCCCTGAGCCGTCGTCTTGAACACTTTGCCGCGCACGGCTGCTGTGCGGCGGATCATGGTATCGAGATCATGCGTTTTGCCGAGGTGCCTGCAGAGCAGGTGCTGGACGGCATTCTGCACAAGGGCCTGAAGCGTCAGGCGCTGAGCGAACTGGAAATTGCACAGTTCTTCACTGCGGTGCAGGTCTGGCTCGGGCGTGAGTACGCCCGACGCGGCTGGGCGATGCAGCTGCATATCGGGGCGCAGCGTGACAACTCTACCCGTATGTTCCACCGTCTTGGCAAGGATGCCGGCTTCGACTCCATCGGCGATCAGCTGGTGGCTTATCCGCTGGCACGTTTCCTTGATGCACTGGATGTCACTGACGAATTGCCCAGAACGATTCTCTACTGCCTGAACCCGCGTGATAACGAGGTGATGGCCACCATGATCGGTAACTTTCAGGATGGCAGCATTCCCGGCAAGGTGCAGTTTGGTTCGGGCTGGTGGTTCAACGATCAGAAAGACGGCATGATCCGCCAGCTGGTCAGCCTGTCACAGATGGGACTGCTGAGCCGCTTTGTCGGTATGCTGACCGACTCGCGCAGTTTTCTGTCTTACACCCGTCATGAGTATTTCCGCCGTATTCTCTGCGAACTGATCGGCAGCTGGGTGGAAAATGGCGAAGCACCGGCGGACTTTACCCTGCTGGGGCCCATGATTGCTGACATCTGCAGCAATAACGCCGTGGAGTATTTCGGTCTGGGGCAGCGCTGATCTGAGCTGTACCCGGTGTGCTTACGAATGGGTGAGGTGTGTCTGGCGTCTTGGCACTGCAGGCGAACACCTCACGGTTCGTGAGCACAAGCTGCCGGTATCCCATGCTCCAGCAATTCCATTTTCCAGCTATCCAGCTATCCAGAGCACTGGGCACTCTGACCAATGAGACAGCGGTGACGTTTTTCCGCTGCCTCCTCTCATCCTGTCTAGCGTGGCTGTTCGTCAGCACAGATCACGTAGTTATCAATTTCCTTGCGCTGATGGACGGCGGTCTGCAGGCGATAGATCGCTGTCATCATCATGTCCATGCTCATACCGACCGATTGCTGTGACGGAATGTTATTGCCACCGGCCCTGTCGGCTGCGCTCAGAGCCTGATGCACGTTGACACGAAGATTGTCCTCAACGGCAAGCAGGGCGAAGTAGAAGGTTTTCTCACGGGGGCAGAGGATCAGGCTGGAGAGTGATTTCGTTTGCTGCCAGACGTCCGTCAGTAAGGCCTGTAAGGGGTTCTGGTCAGTGGGAGTGCCCGTCTGCTGCAAGGTCGTCAGCGTGTGTTCAAGGGTGTCTGCCAGAGACAGCAGCTCCTTGATCTGCAGTTTGATCTGCTTGTGCCTTTCCTCGAAGGAGGCATTGAAGTGGTAAAGCTCGGTGATCTTGAACGTGGCATAAAGTGCCGAAGACACCAGCACCAAGAACAGCAGTACAGCGGGAAGCAGGGCAGAGTCCATGGGTTTACGCAGAGTGAGCAGCATGTTGACAGCCCTTCAGTGCGGTATCGGAATGCCTGTTGGTCAGATCAAAGCCGATAATCGGTTATTTCTGATTGCCCACGGCGATTTCCAACACCTTGGTCCAGTGGTTAATGACTTTCTTTCTGTTGAGGGAGAGTTTCTCCGCCATGTCATCATCAATTTGCCGCAACTTTGCCTGAGTGGTGGCCAGCTCAGCGACCGAATGCGCGATAAAACTGTTCCATTCCTGTTGCAGGCACTCTGGATCCGGATGATTCATCAGCATCAATGCCAGTATGGAATCTGAAATCGCCAGATGATTCTCCAGTTCGTAATGCTTGGTCCTCAGCTCCGCTACCGAGGCCGCAATACTATCTATGGACTGCAACAGCTCTCCCACGCGCCCGGTGAGGCCGCCGAGAGCCTGGGTCATTTCAGCATTCAACTTTTCCATCAGATCACACCCTCTGGTGACATAGATCTACTGCTCTGCGAACAATCTACGCTTAATGCTGAGCTGAAAAAATGGCAGGCAGAAGGACATACTGCCTGCCGTGACGCCGATCAGAGCCGGAAGGTCGCGATTTCCCTGTTCAGTGAGTCGGACAGTTCAACCAGTTTCACCACGGCGGTACTGGTCGCCTGGCCCGATTCGGTGGACTGTTCGGCAATATCGCGAATGGTGACCAGATTCATATCCACTTCCTTGGCCACCGTCGCCTGCTGTTCAGCCGCACTGGCAATCAGCAGGTTACGGTCATTGATCTCACTGACGGACTGCATGATGACCTCCAGTGCAGAATCCGCTTCCTGTGATACCTGCAGGGTGGTTTGAGCGCGTCGGGTGCTGCTTTCCATGGAGGTGACGGCCTGACGCGCACCGGACTGTACTTCCGCGATCATCACTTCAATTTCATGGGCGGAGTCTTGCGTACGCTGTGCCAGTGACCGCACTTCATCTGCCACAACAGCAAAGCCACGGCCCTGCTCACCTGCACGGGCTGCTTCAATCGCTGCGTTCAGCGCCAGTAGATTGGTCTGCTCTGACACAGCCCGGATCACATCCAGCACCTTGCTGATATTGGCGGCCTTGTCAGCCAGCGCCGTGATGCTCTGCGAAGTACTGTCGATGTCACGGGTAAGGCTGTTAATCTCATTCATTGTCTGCGACACCAGACGTTTGCCCTGATCAACCGCTCTGGCCGAAGCCTGTGATGCTTCCGATGTGGACGTGGCGTTATTGGCTACATCTTCTATGGCTGCGGTCAGTTCGTTGACTGCTGTGGCGGCCTGCTGAATCTGATCGTTCTGATGAGTCAGCCCCTGCAGTGTGTGCGCTGTGGCGGAGTCGATGTCGGCAGAGTTGTCAGCCAGCTGGTGGCTGGTGTGCTGCAGCTTGGAGACAATGGAGCGCAACGCATCCTGCATGGATTTTAAGGCTGACAGCAGTATCGCCAGTTCATCACGCCCAGCTGCGTTGATCGAATTGTTCAGATCCCCGGAGGCAATGTGTTTGGCGATTGCCACTGCTTCCTGCAGTGGTCCCTTGATGCTGCGGATGGTAACGACGGCAATGATGGCAACCACAACAGCCATGATGGCCAGTACCAGAATCAGTATCCAGAGCGAGCTTTCGGCGTTGGCTTTGGCATCTTCACCTGCCTCATCGGCTCCCTGACGGTTCAATTTGACCAGATCTTCCAGATGTTCACCCATCTGACCCGCCGCGCTGTTCATCTGCACAATATCATCAGGGGTAGGGGTCGTGGCATCGGCAATCGAGGCAAGCACCCGACCCTGCGCCGCCTCATACTTCATCTCGGACTGCTGAAATTTTTGAAAAAGAGTACGCTCTTCCTCGGAGCTGATCAGTTTGTCGTAGTGCTGCATATCCTCTTTGTAGACGCGTTTATGCTCCTTGATATCATCCATGTCCCTGAGCTGCTCGTTGCGATCGGAGGCCACGAAAATTCTCAGGGTATGAACACGAATTTCGTACACATCAATGGAGATCTTGCCGAGGATGGCGATGCTGGCGAGCCAGTTTTCTTCCAGCTGCTGGGCATCATTCTTCATCATGTTAATTCTGTGAATGCTCAGCAAACCCACGCCAAGCAGGACAAGAAAGAGAAAGCCAAAGCTGATGGCGGTTCGGGCACTGACACTGATATTCCTTAAACTCACCGGCATACTCCCTTTGGTTTGTTGACTGACGGTTGGGTGACAAGACGGAAAACTTATAGTAATCCTGACTTTCAGGACAGGAAGCCCCTTCGAGTATTTGGTACTCAGATTGGCGTCATCGAAGTGCAGAAAGGGACATTTCGTTAAAGATGTGCAGCTGTGAGGGTAGGTGAGAAGGCTGGAGCCCGGTCATTCCGGATAGCCAGCCTTGTAGAAAAGGCAACGAGGGACGTGTATTACAGTTTGAAGGAAGCGACTTCTACCGACAGGGACCGTGCAAGATCCTAGAGGGTGGGACAGCAGCTGGTGCTGCCTTGCTGCTGGACACTATCCAAAAAACAGCCTCCCCCGACAACTAAGACGCCGAGTCACCCTCTAAATCAGGTCTGGCAGACACACTGCCATCTCGCCTATTAGGATGGGACAATCTGGTTTTGGATTCTGTTTATTTGATATCTGAAGAAAAGAGATATCACACCATCAATTTATAAATAATTCATAGGCAGGTCAGGTAGTAAGTTACTCAAATCACGATTAGACTCCTGAAAGTATTCGTGAAGATAATGTTCAATTTCCTCAGACATCAGATTTTTTGGAATAACATCAATGATTCTATCTGAAAAGGGTGCAATCTTATTTATGTCTGCCAATGACTGTGGCAATAGATTGTAATTAAATTCAGAGCTTCTAAAGTAGTTAATGGCTAGTTGACTTCTTTGTTTTGATAATTCTAAAGATGGATTAACTATCGTGCTATAATTCTCATCGGTTGCTGTATTCTTAATATCTAAAAATGTAAATATTTTATCAAGATATTTATTGGGTTGAGTATTTATATCTTCAAAGTAGCAAATTTGTACATTTTCTCTTCCAAAAAGAGAAAAATAAAATCTAGCTATTTTATTAAAGTGGTAAGCATCAAGATCAAAGCCTCTTACCTTCCAACTACTTACCCTCAGTAGGTCTTGTAATGTCGCAACAAGTCCCGCTTTTAAAAGTTGGTTGTAAATAGAGGGGATTAACGTACTTTGACAACGAATCGACAAGATAATTCTAGCATCAGGATCTAAACAGGCGATACGCTGCGCAATCAGCTGCTGGTCATAGTGGCCGCTAGCTGGGTGGCCCGATAAACGCTCGGCAGATATTACTGTTTTCTTATTTTCCTCGTGCTGTATTAAGTTGAACTCGCGTGTTGCTGTTTCTCTACAATACATATAAGGATTAGATGATATTATTGTTTTTAGTAACGGAGTTGCTGCAGGGTTCTTAGTGTTATTTGCAACGTTCACTTCAGGATGCACTCTGAAGATAATATCTTGCAGCCAGGTTGTAGCGGTCTTGTGCAACCCTATATGCCAATACATGGATTTTATTCTCCTTATCTAGTCAGCCAGTGTTGACAGTCCCAGCCAGTCATTGCCTCAAGCCGCTTAACCTCTGGCCGGAAAATTTCTACTAAGTACTCTCTCGCCTCATGAGACATTTTTGATTTGTAAGGAATATGATGCTGTTGTATAAAATCAGGAGCCGGTATTTGGCGAATGTTCAGAAAATCATAGAGTGAACAAAGAATGTCAGAATGATTATTCTTTAGATCTTCATAACGAATTAAATGAATTTGTTCTTTTGGAAAATATTGATAATACCTTGATAATTGATCCGAATAGAATCCTCTATCAATATAAGAATAGACACGGTGTTGTAGTGGTGAAAAATTTGCACATCGTTCTTTTTCCGTTGTAATTGCTGTATAGAAGTCAATGTTATCTTTCGCTCTATGATATTCCATATTCCAGTGTGAATATGCCCTTTCTATTGGGTTGCGTAATATGAAGGCGAATTTCATGCTTGGGTTATGTTCAAATATTCTCGCGGGCGCGAGCTTCCAGTACAAGTATATGGGCGTTGCATCGAAATAAATACCTGATTCGCCTTTAGGGAAAAAGGACTGGAGATACGAATCTGACTCCCAGGCTTCTTCTTTGTCAAAATAATGTAACTCTTTGGCGCGGGGGGCCACCAGGTCAGGATGGTCTTTCAGATAGTTGAATAGGGCGGTTGTCCCTGCTTTTTGTGCACCACCTACAAGAAATCCTAATTGCGTCACTTAGCCAATCCTTAGTTAAATACTGCCTGGTATACGATTCCGTTTTTTTCCTCGCGAATAGGAACAATAAAAATGGCGAGCGCAGGCAGCGCAGGGTTGAATAAGTGATAGGTACCTTGAGGCAGTATGGTTTTACTGTTGCTGGCAAACGTTAGTGAAAAGGGTGTTCTTGTAAGGTCTGGGTGCGGGCTTCGCAGGGACACGTTCATCAGCGTGCACTCTATGCCGGTATCTCCTACAACAAAGGTTTGCTCAAGCACTCTTTTGAAGTCTTCATGGGTTATAAGGTTCAGGTCGATAGGAGAAGTCATGGCATTGATTCCAGCATTGTGCAGATAGTGGGTAGAAAGGTAAACGCGTATTGATCATAGTGCAACCTGTATGGTGCGTGATGTGATATATGCCTTGGTGGAAGACAAATCCATTCAGTGCAAAGGTGGCTGCACCATATTATATGCTTGCCTTGGTGACTGGTGGGTTTAACTGCAGAGAGTAGATATGAATTACTTGGACGTATTGGTAAATCAGGATATTCGTTTTCGCCAGCGGGCTGAAAATGATTTTTCTTTTCTTGAGGCATTGTATCTTTCTGTCCGGTGGGAAGAAATGGCAAGCACTGGGTGGTCAGAGACTCAAATTAGCCTGTTTCTCAAGGATCAGTTCAAACTACAAACCCTGCATTATGATAAATATTATGCTGATGCTGAGTTTCAGATTGTGCAGGCTGGTGAGGAAGATATAGGCAGGTTGTACATTTATCGTTCTGCAGACGAAATCAGGATTGTGGATATTTCGTTAATGCCGAGCGTCCGTAATAAGGGACTGGGTGGTGCACTGCTGGATAAGGTGTGTACGGAGGGGAAGGATACACACAAGAAAGTATCTATCCACGTTGAAGTATTTAACCCTGCACAAAGGCTTTACCTGCGAAAAGGTTTTAAGCCAGTTGGTGAGCCTAATGGCCCTTATCAGTTAATGGAGTGGAGCGCGAATTAAAGGTGAAGACGGGCGCCAAAAAGAAGGGCGATCGCCGGTGTCGATATGCTATCTGAGCTGATCAGTATGCCACCACCTTCGCGGCTCGCCAGCTCTCGACACACAGACTGATATAGCACAGCAGGTTATTGTATTGATCAGCGATTATTCTTACTCAACATGACCGTGGCTTACAGGAGCGAGCCCATGCCCTGAAGAATCAGGGCATGGACTAAATAATACGACTAGCGTCATGAAGGTCGTGGTGGATAGACCCCATTCAGGCAAATACACATATTCAGGGGTAGATAGGGTTGGCGGTTTTCATGTGCCTGACCGCCTGTCGGGCCGATCGAAGCGGGGTGTAATGTGGTATTGGGGGAGCCGTCTTTTTCCAGCGCAGTGAGTTGTGTGTAGGTGGTAGGCCCCGTCTGATAAGTGTAGGAGGACAGATAGCTGCCGGTGCCTGGCGCAGAAGACTTATTGGTAAAATCGCCCGGAACATTTAAGCGGTGCAGTGTGTGAGTGTGAGCGGGCATTTGTGACGCCGTCGGCGTTACAGAAGCGACACCTGATGAAACACCGTATTGAACATATTCCACCATTCCCGGCGTGACTGTTGTTGTCGGGTGCGCAACAGCTTTTTGGCGCAAATCTGGAATTGCAAAATTTTGGTTGGTCATACTTCCTCCAAATGCATTACCAATAACGACGAAAAGTAATTGATACTGACTGATGTTAAGTATGGCACCATTGCAAAATGCCCAGTCTTCAGGGGCAAACTTAAAAGCAAATGACCTGATTTCCCCAGTGAAACAGTCACTCATCATAATTCTCCTGAGTTATTCAATTAGGCTAAATGGCTGACTATGACTGAGTCGGGAATATGCCTTGTAAAGCGATAATATAATTGAGGCCGATATAGGGCATCATATTGTAATGCGCGGCATTGCTCCCCGTTGCACTGATGGCCTGAGCGTTGTAATTCACATCTTGTGTAGTCTGACCCTGCTGCGGGTTGGTGTACACGAGATAACTACTACTGCCCGTATCTGCAAAAAGAAGACTTGGGTTAGGAGTAGCACTGGTGGCGGTTAACGGACTGCAATACAGATCATGGGCATGAGCTGGTATTTGCGCCTCTGTTAAGGTGACCGACTGGCTGCCGCCACTTTGCCCCATCACCCGGTTGGTCAGCCCTGTTCCCTGGCCTTGCCCCACGGGAACACTGCCATTCATATTAGGCAGCTGAAAAGTGCTACGACCATCTCCGCCGTATATTGTCCCTATCAAGGCATACAAAGCCTGATAATCAACAATTGCTAACAACTGGCCATTACAGAAAGCCCAGTTTTCCGGCGCGTAATTGCCGGCAAAAATCCGGATTTCACCCAGATATGGATCCATTTTTACATCCTCTCAATATGCAATAAAAATGGTAGTGGGTTCTCAAGATCTGGGTGGGTAATAGCCCGATATACAGATGCAGAAGTTCGTCACCAAAAAGGGCTGCATATTGTTATGTGCCTGCCCACCTCCTGTGCTCGTCAATGAGGGTTGAATCTTCACTAAGTTGGAAGATGCCTGCCCATAAAGATTGGCAGGAGTGGGGCCGGCCCCCTGGGGGACGCCTGCATAAAAGGTATCTTTAGCAGCAGCATCGGTGCCAGTCTCCGTGGTGACCTGCACGTAGTGATTGTGAAGAGGTATCTGAGCGGCGGTAAGCGTAACCGCTTCAGCGCCGCCGGGCGTGGTGGCGGCATTCGGATAGGTATTACCCATCGGGGTGCGGCCACGCAGGTCGGGCAGGTTGAAGTACGTTTTTAAATCCCCCCCGTAGCTGTTCCCAAGCAGGGAATACAATGCCTGATTCTGTGTGATCTGAATAACTGCACCATCACACTTCGCCCAGCTGGTGGGGGCGAAGGGGAACGAGAACATCCTGATTTCACCTAAATACGCGTCACTCATAAGAGCATCTCCTTGTTAGCCAGGAAGGGCTTTAACTGCGCCTCAAGGTGTAGCTGAGAGAGTAGCTATATGTCCAGAAGGTGTGAGCTTTTTTTAGTAAAAGGAGATGTTTATCAGCATCAGCATCCCCGGCCACACGTATAAGTAATTCATAGACACCTGCACTGCAGGTCAGTGTGATTGATCATATTGGGATTAACGTACCAGACGTGGCGGAGGCCATTGGCTTCTTTCACGATCTGCTGGGTACCAGGGTGATCTCCGACATTCGTCCGGGTGAGATACCGGCGGCATGGAAAACCAGCTTTAACTGGCACCATTCCAGTGAGCTGAGTCGCTTTGTCATGCTGGAATTACCTGGTGGTTCAAAAATTGAGCTGTTTCAATATGAGGGCGCAGAGGTCAACCGGTCGCAACCTTATCAGGACGATGCAGGCTCCACGCACATTGCACTGCGTACCCCTGATATAGCCAAAAGTATTGGAATCATCAGAGCCAGAGGCTTGCAGGTGCTCAACGAGCCCATTACCAATGCTGACGGCGTAAAATGGTTTTACTTCAGAACACCGTGGGGGTCACAAATGGAGCTGGTCTCGCTGCCACATGCCTGACATCCTCACGGGCAGGCGCCTGACCGCAGAGCGCCTGTCACCATATCCATACCTTTCAGCTAAGACCCGCTTTTACTCGCTATCAGCCTGTTCATGCTCACTGAACAGCTCCGGATCGCCCTTAATGATGTCGGCTGTACGGCGGATATGGGCACAGAGCAGCTCCACAGCGCGGTCTGCATTACCGGCAATGGCTTCTTCCATCAGCAACGTATGCTCGGATTTCACGTCACGCTTAGTAGAAAACGCACGGGGCGCAGACAGTGTGCGATAGCGGTGGTGCTGATCTGCCAGCAGCTCACAGAAACTGACCAGCCAGCGTGAGCCGCACCCGGAGATCAGTGTACGGTGAAAGGCGCGGTGTAAGGGTTCCCAGTCAGGGTTGTCTTCAAAATGATCATCAGCCAGAGAGCGGGGCGTTTTGCTCAGGCGATGATGAGCCAGCACCAGTTCCTCTTCCCAGACGGTCGAGCGGGCAGCAATAGACTCGCGCAGGGCACGTTCTTCAAGCCAGCAGCGCGTTTTCGTGATCTCCTCCAGATCCTGAGCACTGATGCCTGCCACCACAAAGCCACGTAGTTCACGTTTTTCCACAAGATTGTCGGAGATCAGCCGGTTGAGAGCCTCCCGTACCGGGGTGGCGCTGGTGGAGTAACGTTCCGTCAGAGTATCGATGGTGAGTTTGCTGCCAGGTTCAAGCTGACCGCTCAGAATGTCGATGCGTAGCTGGTCGTAGAGGCTGGTGGCCCGTGTCGCGACGCCATTAACAGTGATCAGAGAGGGTTTACGGGCCATAAGTGTTTCTTCATTCCATTGCCTGGGAAACGTGTGCTGACGGAAAGCTTACATGACGTCAGGCTTGTGATTGTATGCAAATAATGCTCAAAATAAAAATAATATATTAAAACAAGCAGGAGCAAGTCCCGTGTCAAATGTAAGCCTTGAACAAGCCCGAGTTATTGTAGACAACGCGTTACAGATCGCGCGAGAAAAGGGATTCAGGCCTATGGCCGTCGTGGTTATCGATAGTGCAGGCCACCCCGTACTGAGCCTGCGCGAGGATGGTGCCAGTCATTTGCGACTGGAGATCGCCGCAGGCAAGGCGGGCGCCAGTATCGGCATGGGAAGCAACAGTCGTGTGCTGGCCAAGCGGGCAGCAGAAATGCCCGGATTTTTCTCTGCTATTGCCAGTACCGCATCGCAACCCTTCATTCCTCAGACGGGGGCCGTTCTGATTGTTCAGGGCGAAGAGGTGATGGGGGCGGTAGGAGCGTCAGGTGGAACAGGGGATGAAGACGAGATGATTGTTATTGGCGGGATAGAAGCCGCCGGGCTGAGCTATCGCTAAAGAGAGCGCAGATTAAAAGCAGTGTAGGGGAAGGCTGCCGGTGGGCAGCCTTCGCTATTTATGTGGTTTGTCTTTTGCGGGCAGGCCGTTGCTGGTTTGTGTAGGGTCATTCCATTTTCTATAAATAATATATTAAAAATTTTATTAAATAATATTGTATTTTTAGTTGCCGCTTTACGCATTCCTGTATATGGTTCTCAACAGTCTCACAGCTGGTGACACATCAGCCGTCGAACAAAAACAACTAACGAGAACTACTGCGAGAGTGCCTGCTATGACTTGTTGCGGCATTGATATTCACGCTCACGTCGTCCCCGGCCATTTCCCGGCCTGGATTGACGGAAAGATTCCCCAGGGCTGGCCTGCCATGGTGGAGGCACCTGCCAGAGCAGGGCACTGCCACCGTCATGTGATGATTGACGGCAAGAACTACCGCACTGTGTCTGACCATTGCTGGAACGTTGCCAGACGTCTGGCTGATCTGCCGGAAATGGGCATCGCGATGCAGGTTATTTCTCCCATGCCGGAGCTGCTTAGCTACTGGCTCCCCGCTGGCACGGCACAGCCTCTGGTACGTTTTCTCAATGAGACCATCGCTGTAATGGTGGCCGAGAGTGAAGGTGTGCTGCAGGGTTTCGGCGCTGTACCCCTGCAGGATATGAACCTGGCTCTGGCAGAGCTGGACTACCTGCACAGCCATCTGCAGCTGAGCGGCGTAGAAATTGGCAGTCATATCAATGGTATTCCGCTGGGCGATATGCGCCTGCGACCCTTCTTCGAGGCCTGTGCCGAACGGGATATACCGGTCTTCGTGCATGCCTTGAAGCCAACGGGTATGGACCGGCTGGTTGGTCCTGCTCAACTGCAACAGGTACTTGCTTATCCCAGTGATGTCGGTCTGGCTGCTACCTCAGTCATTACCGGCAATTTACTGGAAAGCCTCCCTGCCTTGCGTCTGGCGTTCAGCCATGGTGGTGGCACCTTTGCATCGCTACTGCCGCGCTTGCAGCAGGGATGGCTGGTTTTTCCTGACCTTCAGGCAAGCATGCAGACGGCACCGGTAACACAGGCGCGCCAGCTGTATTTCGACACGCTGGTGTTTGATCAGCACACGCTGCAACACCTGATACAACAGTTAGGCGCCCGCCAGCTGATGCTGGGTACCGATTACCCCTTCAATTTCCGCGAAAAGCAGCCGGCGGCGCAGGTACATGCCTGTCAGTTGTCCGCCTCCGATAGAGATGCACTGCTGTTTGGCAATGCACAGCGTTTTCTTGGTCTGGCTTCACCGCATTCAAGGATTTCATTATGAGTTCTCCGCTTATCGAAGGGCTGCGCAGCGTTGCCTTTAACGTACCTGACCTGGCACTGGCTGAACGGTTCTATACCGACGTATGGCACCTGGATGTCGCGGCTCGCAGCACATCAGCGATCTACCTGAGCGGTACCGGCAAAGACCACCATCTGCTGGCACTGCATCAGGCCGACCAGCTGGCTATTCGTGATGTGACGCTGCGCGCGCGCAGCGCCAGTGCGCTGAACGACATCGCAGCACAGGTGCAGGAGCAGGGCGGAAAGGTATTGGCTGGACCCGGCCCGTCTGCCCAGCCCTCCGGTGGGCAGGAAGTCGTGATTGCCGATCCGCACGGACGTATTTTTCGTGTGGTTTACGGCGACCAGCTGCGTACAGAAGTCACCGCATCACCTGACCGGCCGATCCGGCTCGCTCATGCCGTACTCAACAGCCACGACGTTGCCGCGTCACAGCAGTTCTTTGCGTCCGTGTTTGGCTTCAGGCTGGCCGACCGCACCCGCATCATGGCTTTCCTCAACTGTGATACCGACCACCACACCATTGCCTTTGGCGATGCCGACAACGATGCCCTCAATCATGTGGCCTTTCTGATGCGCGACATTGATTCCGTTATGCGCGGCGGAGGCCGTATGCGTGACGCCCAGCATCCCATCGAATGGGGCCCCGGCCGGCACGGCCCGGGCAACAACGCCTTCAACTACTTTATCGGCCCCTTTGGTGAGGTGATCGAGTACACAGCCGAAGTCGAACAGATCGATGACAGTTACCGCGCCGGAAGCCCGGAAGACTGGACCTGGCCAGCGGGCAGGGTTGACCATTGGGGGATTTCCCAGCCCCCATCAAAGGCACTGAAAGAAGCTCAGAAAAGCGTATTTTTCATCCCAGTGAATGGATAACAACAAATGAAACTGACTACCTACCTCCGTGATGGACAAGCTCGTCTGGGTTTGATCGAAGGGAACCATCTCATCGATTTCAATGACGCTCAGCCACAGGTGCCTGCCGATATGCGTGCAGCTCTGGAAGCGGGCGTGGATCTGCAGGCTGCTGCCCGTGCTGCTCATGAAAGCACCGCCGCGCGGCTGGCACTGGATACGGTGACACTGGCACCGCTGGTTCCCGAGCCCGGCAAATTTATCTGCCTTGGCCTGAACTACTTCGACCATGCCAAAGAGGGTGGCCGTGAAAAGCCGGACTATCCCTGGTTCTTCTTCCGTGGCAAAAGCTCACTGCTGGCCGATCAGGAGCCCGGCCGCGTACCGAAGATTTCCAGCAAGTTTGATTATGAAGCGGAGCTGGCTGTGATCATTGGTCGCAGCGTACCGCGTCACGTCTCACAACAGGAGGCACTGAACTACGTGTTCGGCTACTCCTGCTTCAATGACATGTCAGTGCGTGACTATCAGAAGCGCACACCACAGTGGACTATCGGCAAGAACTTCGACGCCACCGGCGGCTTTGGCCCGGTACTGGTGACCGCTGACGAGCTGCCACAGGGAGCCGAGGGCCTCAATATCCAGTGTGTACTCAATGGCGAAGTCATGCAGAACGCGACGACCAGCGACATGATCTGGTCCGTCGCCGAAACCATCGCCCTGCTGTCTGAGTGCCTGACGCTGGAACCCGGTGATGTGATCGCCATGGGCACCCCGGCAGGTGTCGGACAGGCCCGTACGCCTCAGGTCTGGATGAAAGAGGGTGATACCGTCGAAATCCGCATTGAGGGCATCGGCACCCTGACTAACCCGATTCTGGCAGAGGCGGTCTGAGCGATGACAGGCGTAGTCTATGACGTCGCCATCGTAGGTTACGGCCCATCCGGGGCCGTAGCTGCCGGTCTGCTCGGGCAGGCTGGCATGCAGGTCTACGTGTGTGACAGGATTTCCGCGGTCTATGACAAGCCCCGTGCCATTGCGCTGGATCACGAGATCCAGCGGGTGTTCCAGCAGCTGGGGGTGATGGGTGAGATTGAACCTTACTGCGAGCCCTTTACCGACTCCTGTTACTACGGCGTGGACGGGCAGCTGATCCGTCGCATGACCATGGTCGATAAGCCCTACCCGCAGGGGTATATCCCTTCCATCGTGTTCACCCAGCCGCCGGTGGAAGCAGTGCTGCGGCGTAAAGTCGCCAGTCTGCCTTCTGTCACGGTCGATCTGGGTGTCACAGTGACCGGACTGCAACAGGATGACAAGCATCAGGAACAGCAACCGGATGAGACACTGGTCCATCTCACTGTCGAAAATCAGGACGGCCACAGCAGGACGATCAGTGCACGCTACGTGATCGGCTGTGATGGCGCATCAAGCACCGTTCGCAGTCTGTCAGGCATCACTCTGGAAGACCTCGATTTCGACGAACCCTGGCTGGTCGTAGATGTGCTGGCCAATGAGCAGGGTCTGCAGAAACTGCCGCAAACCAGCGTGCAGTATTGCGAGCCTGAGCGGCCATGCACCTTCGTTATCGGCCCCGGCAATCACCGCCGCTGGGAAATCTCGCTGAAGGAAGGTGAAGATCCGCAGCTGGCGGCAACGCCCGAAGGCACCTGGCAACTGCTGCAGCGCTGGATCACGCCGGATGATGCTCAGTTGTGGCGTCAGGCCAGTTACCGTTTCCATGCACTGGTAGCCGGGTGCTGGCGTGCAGGCCGTGTTTTTATCGCCGGCGATGCCGCCCATCAGCAGCCGCCCTTTCTGGGGCAGGGTATGTGTCAGGGCGTGCGTGATGTCAGCAATCTGGTCTGGAAACTGCTCAGCGTGCTGAATAAGACCATCGACGGCGAAGCTGCCGAGCGGCTGCTCGACAGTTACGGTGTTGAGCGCAAAGAACATGTTCGTCAGCTGACAACCACCATCAAGGCGATCGGCGCAGTGATCTGCGAGCGGGATGCAGACAAAGCCCGCGCCCGTGATCAAAAACTGCTCAGCGACTGTCAGGGTACGGTCAGGCCGACACCGCGGCAGGACGTATTACCACGTCTGACCACCGGCCTGATCAGCGAGTCCACCGCCGCTGGCAGCCTGTTTCCACAACCCTGGGTGGCGTCAGCCGCGGGGGCCGAGCGGATGGATCAGCAGCTTGGCCATGGCTGGAGGCTGATTACCCTGACCGAGAGTACCGGTGCCGTTGATGAACAGCTGCGTACGCTGCTGTCGCTGACGGTTGCGCGGCTCGGCAGTGATCAGCTGACCGAGCAGGACAATGTGCTGGCAGGCTGGTTTGACCGGCATCAGGTGACGGCCGCGCTGGTTCGGCCAGACAACTACGTTTATGGTACGGCCGCCACCCATGAAGCGCTGCTGGTGTTGCAACGACAGTTGTTGCAGACCTTGAGCGGCAAGGAGTCCTGATGAATCACACCCTGTATTTCGCCCCCGGCACCTGTTCACGCGTGGTCATGGCCGCCCTCGCACATCTCGACCTGGCCTGTCAGGCTGAGCAGGTGAAACTGGCAGAAGGGCAGCAGCGTTCGGCGGCCTATCTGGCCATCAACCCCAAGGGCAAGGTGCCCGTTCTGGTCACGCCCGAGGGGCCGCTGACTGACGTGATCGCCATCGCTGTCTATCTGGATGATCAGGCGACAATACAGGGCAAAAAGGAGCGGCTGCTGCCACTGCAGGGTTTTGCCCGTGCCACGGCGATGTCGTGGCTGAGCTGGTGTGCCGGTACGATTCATCCCCTGATCTACCGCCTGCGCATGACGGCACGGATTCACCCCGATGTTTCACAGCATGAAATCGTTCGCACTGCCGCCATGCAGGAGCTGACGCAGCAACTGCAGGTTGCCGAGCAGCAACTAAGCAGCGAAACAGGGCTGTGGCTGGCCGCGTCTGAGTGGACACTGGCCGATGCCTATCTGTTGTGGGCCTGGCAACGGGCGCAGCTGGCCGGGCTGGACAGCAGCCAGTGGCCCGCATTGGAAAAGTGGTCACAACGCGCCGAACAGCATCCCAGCTGGCAGCTGGCCATGGCGATCGAAGCCAAGGCGAGTTAACTGTGCCCTGCATGAATGTTTAGAACTATTCGCGATCTGCAGCGCTTCTCGCCTTATCTGGTTATAAATCGCGAGATTGTGAAGACATTCTTAGTGGGTGATAGTGCAAGCAATTGATAGCAATCGCTCTCTTAACCATTTATGTGCTGGATCTTCATCTTGGTAGCATGGCCACACCATTACTTCGGTCAGTGAGGGCATTTCAAAAGGTGCAGGCAGAAGTTTTACCGGGTAATGCTTCGCCATTTCGATGGCTAAACGGTAGTGCAGAGTGACAACACGATCAGTCCCCATAACAAGAAAGGGGGCAGCACTGAAGTGATCCACAGTACATTCGATTCGGCGCTGTCTGCCATATCTGGGTAAAAACCACTCCTCAAATGCAATGCTGCCTTCCTCTCCTATGCGAATAGCAACATGGCCGCTACTCATATAATCGTCCATTGAAAGCTCATTAATATTGATGGCATGTTCAGCACACATCATACAAATATGTTCGTCATGCATAAGATCAATTTGAGGGTGCTGAATTCGCTTTGCGTATTGCTCAGGAATGACCAATATATCAATATCGCCTTTCTCAAACTGTCCCAATATATCATCAGGGACACGAGTGAGATTGAGATGCATACCCGGTGCAATATTTGCTATCTCACGCACAACCTTCGAAATCAAGATACTAACCATATAGTCTGATGCGGCAATAGTGTAACTTCTATTTACTGTTGCTGGGTCAAAGCATGGACGCAGCGCTACAGTAGCTCGGACTTTCATTAGAGCATCTCGGACAGGGTTAATTAGGCTTCTGGCCAAAGGAGTTAGCTCCATCCGGCGTCCTACTGGAACTAATAAACTATCTTCAAAATGGTCTCGTAGTCTGGAAAGTGCTGCGCTAGTTGCAGACTGTCCAATATGAAGACGCTCACTGGCTCTCGTGACATTTTTTTCTTCCAGCAATACATCGAGGACAATCAGGAGATTTAAGTCAAACTTGTCCATTCGCATTCTAGGATACTCCTAATTATTCAGGTATTAATTCTATCAATACAAGGCATTAATTCAATCTGATTTTATTATTTTATATTGCCTGATATGGTAAATCTGCACTTTAAGACAATCTATCATTGTCAGAGTCGGCCTAGAAAAGATAAAAATAATAGGGTGAAAATAGAATGAGAAAAATTAAAAATGCAGTGGCAGTAGCCGCTGTAACAATGATTTCATCTGAAGCATTCTCGCAAGAGCTTCCTTTATCAGTCCAGTCACAGATAAACTTTAGTAAAGCAGGTCTACTAAGATCATTTTATGAAAGTGATCAGTATGGATCTGTGCAATGGCGTATAGGCCAGGCACGCTCAACGATAGGTGGAGCAAAATCTCCATCTGCACCTCAAAATGGTTATTCCGACAAAACAACAGACTCTGTTATTCCTATAAAAGTTCTGCATTCCCTATCCGGGGGAAATTCTGATCTACTTTTTGGTATTAAAGGAACTTTTCCAAATGGCTATGGCAATCAAAACACCCTCGATGGCGAAATATATCGCTTAGATGCTGAGTATCTTCACTATATTGATACTGACACTATGCTAGGTATTGGAGCCTTTTATGAAGCATCTGATTTAAATAGCTCTGGAATAGCAAGTAGCGATATTGAGTCTAAAGGCGGTGGAATACGTGTCGACGCAATTAGAAAATTTTCAGCTCACTGGGGGATGGCTGCGCGTGCAGAGTATTACTGGGGAACAACTAAAGTAACCAACCCAATCACTTCCTCCTTCTCTCTTATACATAAACAAGGCGATGATCATATTTACACACAGGCTGAACTGATTGGCCAATATCGGCAAGATGATACTGGTGTAATACCGGTAGGCTGGGTTCTGCACCCTGCATTAGGTATTCAGTATCAGCATAACTATCTTGAATCTACAGCTAATAACCTAGGCGTGATTTCATCAGGAGTGGTTGGAGATTCTGAAGAGTATGGTACATGGTGGACACATCTGCGTCTTGAGAAAGAAACCTCTCCCGGTGAATGGACTCCTACATTTCTTTTGGGATATGAAAGAGAGTATGTGAATAATTTGGATAAGTATGTTCAGGAGCCTTCTTATGGGGTTGTTGGCACTGGCATATCTATGCTTACTCAGGGTGGGATGCGAGTAGGCGTTGAGTATTCCCGTCATCAGGGTTTCAACGGCAATCGAATAAATAGTGCACTTTTGGGTACATTGAACTTTAGATTTTAGAATTCAGTTAAAAAGACACCTTCTATCTTGAGAGGGTAGATAATAAAGTCCAAATAATAGGTGAATTAATAATGACAAAAATCAACACCCTTTCTGGTAATGCTGCACTTAGCGTGGGGCATATGGCCGGAATGATAGACTTAGCGGCTTTACCCTTATGGATAACTGCATTAATGGAGTCTTATAAATTACAAGCACCTCAAGCTGGTTTAACCGTCACTCTGTTTTTGCTCGGCGTTGTTATATCAAGTATATATTTATCATCTAAGTTTGAGATGCTTCCACGACGTCATGTTTCATTTTTTGGTTTCTCATTATCGGCGTCGTGCTTTATAGCAATAGCTATTCTACCCATTGATCCACATAGCTTTTTAACTCTTTTGATTCTACATTTTGCCGCCGGATTAGGTTCTGGTTCTGCACTCTCGGTGACTCATGGATGTATTGGTAGATCAGAAAATCCACACCGGCTATTTGGTATCGTTAATGTCGCTATGGGAGTGCTTGCGATTATCATGTTTGCTGTGCTGCCGGGGTTAATGCACAGCATGGGTGCGCATGTAATCTTTATCGCTTTCTCTATTACGATGGGGTTAGCAGCAGTTAGTGCAGTATTATTCTTTCCTGATATAGAAACACCACCATCAAATAACTTCGCTCCAAAGGCCGTGAGAACTGAAGCATATAAGCTGCACAGTACTGCATGGTTAATTATTGCTGTCATCGCATGCCTGGCGCTTAGTCAAGCAATTGTATTTTCCTATTTGGATCGTATTGGTGATGTGCGTGGGTTCAGTAAAGAAAAAATACAAACACTACTGGTAGTAATGGGATTTGTTAATTTGCTACCAGGAATCTTAGCAGCGCTATTGCAAAAACATCTTTCTCCTTTTGGAGTTGGTATAGCTGGTCTGTGTCTACAAGGAGCATGTGCACTTACCATTACAAATTCACATGAATATCAGCTCTTTGCTGCGCCTGCTGCTGTCTATGTCACTCTGACTATTTTTACGCATACATTTCTATTTGGAATGCTGTCAAAGATTGATCCGACGGGTCGAGCAGTTGCTGCTACGCCAGCAATGATGATGACAGGGTCTGCACTTGGGCCTGTTTTAGGCGGGCTGATTGTTACGGGTGTTGGATACGGTGGGTTGGGCTGTGCAGTTCTTGTTATTGCATGTTTTGCTATCGGCTTACTGCTACGCGCCCGTTATGTTCTTAATCAGAGTAATGAGTCTGCCATGTTGGCTAACTCTTAAATAAAACTTCTTCATAAAACTATTTCGTGGAGATTGATATGAATAACAAGGTAACTCCTCCGTCAAAAATGCTTTTTCCTGATGATGTAGTTTTCAATGGCTACGCCGCTCCTGTCAGAATTGAGGGGCAGGTACATGACCTGGAAGTTATTGGAACTATTCCGCCAGAACTGGAAGGTGCCTACTTCCGGAACAGTGCAGATCACACCTATCCACCATTACTAGGAAAAGACATCTTCTTAAATGGTGATGGAATGGTGCACATGGTTCGTATGCAGAATGGTCATGCTGATCTGTCCATGCGCTATGTACGCACTCACAAATTCAAACGAGAACGTCAAGCTCGCAAAGCATTATTTGGTTCCTATCGAAACCCATTTACAGACTCATCAGAAGTAACTGGCGAAGACTCAAACACCGCTAATACATCAATTATGTGGCATCATGGCAAACTTTACGCTCTTAAAGAATCAGGCCGGCCCTATGAGCTTAGCCCAGTTGATCTCACTACTCTCGGTGAGTCCGATTTTAATGGACAGCTGAAAAGCAAAACCTTTACGGCTCATCCTAAATTTGATCCAGTTACAGGCGACTGCATTGCATTTGCATACAACTGTAATGGGGTGGCAAGTGATGAAATTGAAGTTTATACCATAAGCAAAGATGGTCAGTTTAAAAGTACTGAGCGCTTTAGGGCTCCGTATTGCTCTATGGTTCATGATTTTCTGGTTTCACGTAATTTTATTGCCTTTGTTATTTGCCCTATGGTGTGTGACTGGGAGCGGGTAGAGCAGGGTGAGTCATATTGGCACTGGGATAGTAAAAAGAAAACATATGTTGCTGTTATTCCTCGTGATGTAGGCGTATCAGGCATTAGATGGTACACAGCACCAAAGGTCGCAATGCAAACCCATTCATTTAATGCCTGGGAGGATGGGAGCAAACTTGTTCTTGATCATTTTGTAAATGATTCCGGATGGTTAAGTCAGTTTCCTGATATCCATAACCCATCTGCACATGAGACGCCTCCATTCGGAGAACGTTGGACAATTGATATTAACAGTGAAGGTGACAGCGTTGATATTCAGCGCTTCATTGAACACATTGGTGAGATGCCTGTCATCGACCCGCGCTTTGCAATGACAAAAAACCGTCATTACTGGTTTGGAACAAATAACCCATCACTAGGGCCAATGCTGGAACCCGGTCCTAAAGGCCCTCCCTTTACTTGTTTAGGTCACTTTGATGAGCTGACAGGAAAACTGGACTTTTTCTATGCAGGTCCAAACTCTTCTCCAGAAGAGCCATGTTTCGTTCCTCGAAGCCAGGATGCTGAAGAAGGGGATGGATGGTTATTGTCTATGGTCGGCAGAAGAGATGAGAATCGCACTGATCTGGTCATTCTGGATGCAAGAAATCTTTCTCAAGGCCCAATCGCTATCATTAAATTTCCATGTCGTGTACATGAAGGATTTCACGGAATTTGGGTTACTTCCGATGCATTAGGTTGGTAGATAACATGTTGGTGTAAAAAAGAAAATCACCCAACGAACGTTCCTAGTATTTCCGAAATTATAAAAAGTATTACAGGAGTTTTGCATGATTACGTTATATGGATCATTGCATTCTCGCGCAAATCGTTGTGCCTGGATGCTTAAGGAGTTGAATGTAGACTTTCATCATGAGCCAACAAATTTTCTTGATGGCAGTACTCATAACCCTGAGTTTCTTCAGCTCAATCCAAATGGACGAGTACCTGCTTTGACGGATGACAGTCTTAAGCTTTTTGAATCTTTAGCAATCAATCTTTATCTAGCAAAGAAGTTTGGCGGACCATTGTCTCCTGCTGACATGGAAGAAGATGCCCTCATGACTCAATGGACCTTATGGGCAGTCACAGAAATAGAGAAACCTCTATTGCTGGCAGCAGCTAATAACGTTCTATTCGATGAGTCTTCACGAAGCCAAGATGAGTTTGCTATCGCATTACAGAAGCTATCTCGACCTTGGGGTGTTCTGGATAAACACTTGAGTCAACACTCTCATATTGTTGGGAATCGATTTAGTGTTGCAGATCTCAACGTTGCATCAGTTATGACATTAGTGCCTATTGCCGCAATAGACTTATCACCATGGCCAGCATTAGATAAATGGTTGAAAGTTAGCCTCGAAAGGCCAGCTGCAAGCGATTGGAAACATGTCAGTTTTAGGATTCCTCGTCCAGTTAGTCAGCTCGGAATGCTTGCGATGTTCGTTTAATCATTTCTAGCTATCTTTTTGTGTGGGTCTCTCAGAGTGTATCCTGGGAGGCTCTATATACGCATTCTGAACCGCCCCGAGTTTTGCGGAGGCTGGTTGGTTTGAGTCAAGCCGCAATGGCCTGACTCCCGAGGTTGCGGTAGTAGTTTGCCTCAGCTTCTGCCGGTGGAATATAGCCAAGTGGCTCAAGCAGCCGCTGGTGATTGAACCACGACACCCAATTGAGGGTCGCCAGTTCCACCTCTTCCAGGCTGCGCCAGCGGCGCCGGTGGATCACTTCGGCCTTGTACAGACCGTTGATCGTCTCTGCCAGCGCGTTGTCGTAGCTGTCGCCCTTGCTGCCCACCGATGGCGCGACCCCCATCTCAGCCAGCCGCTCGCTGTAACGCAGCGACACGATTGAAGGTCATAAACAGGGATATCAGGCGATCAAAGCGGCCAACAGCAAGCTGCCTGCAGGCTTCTCACTGGCCATGTTCGACGATCAGGCAACCGGAGCGCACAGTCTGCGTGATGCCAAACGCGAAGAGCTCTATGGTGACTGGCTGCGGGCAGCACAATACAGCGACTTTATCGGCGTGCAGAACTACGAGCGTGCAGTCTGGGATGACAAAGGCAAGCTGCCCGCGCCACAAGGTGCAACGCTGAACTACATGGGCAGCGAGGTGTACGCGCCGTCACTGGCTAACGCCGTCAGATATGCCCATGAAGTCACGGGTAAACCCATTCTGGTAACGGAGCATGGTGTTGGCACAGATGACGACCGTATCCGTGCCGACTTTATTCCGGCAGCGCTGACCGAACTGAAAAAGATCATGGATGCCGGTGTGCCGGTCGCAGGTTACGTGCACTGGGCATTGCTGGATAATTTCGAGTGGATTGGAGGGTTCACGCCGCACTTTGGTCTGCATACTGTTGATCTGCAGACGCTCAAACGGCAGCCCAAACCCAGCGCACTGGTGTATCGCGACATAGCGAAGAGCAACAGCGTGTAGGCAGCAGCATGGCCATGCGCAGCGTATCAGTCTGAACGGCTGTTACGCTGCGAGATGCGGCATTTACTGAGCTTGGAAAGTGTCTAGGAAATCCGGGGCGATTCAATGCGAGATGCGAGAAGGTAACGACGGTTGTAGTGATGGTATTGAAAGTGAACGATGTAAGCGCCGCGAAAGATCACCACATGCCATCATCAAGTAACGTATAAGTGGACTAACCAGGAGCTAAAAGCTCAATGCCGATAAATAGGATTATCGGCACTGGGGCTGAAAATCGCCCGAAACAGCCCCTGATCACAGCCCATATATAGATTCGCATAATATGGTCAGGCGTTATGTCTATAAGTGGCCTGTGAGAATTCCATTCACAGGCCAAGCAGAAAAGCAGCTGCGTGGGTGGGCACATGGGGTAGGGGCCCCGTGCCCACATCGTTGATGCGCGTGATGCGTCTTTTTGACATAGCGCCCTATTATGACGAAGTTCTGTTTCTCCGCTGATGCTCGGCTCGCTGCCCGAAGGGCATTAGCGCTTGCACTGCATTCTGGCTGTTCTCCGGCACTTGCAGCGCGGTACCCGCCAGAACCTTTTCCCTACTCGTGTTTTTGCCCCCTGTAGCAGTCCGTGGCTGATCGGACTCAATCTGATAGCGGTGTCAGTGCTGCTCACGTCCTGATATCCGCTTTTCTGTATCTCACACTGAGCTAGGTTCACCGCGCAGCGGTTCGGGTTCCAGTAACACCCGAACTTTACCGCGGGATCCCGCGGTCTGACTTCTATTTTTCTCTCCAGTCGTCTTTGTTGCCTTTCTCTTTTGCAAGCTTTATCCAGACAGCCCTTACATCTGCGTTTGTTTCTTTCTGAGCGTTGGCTGTTGCTATCAACTCAAGTGGGTCTCGCCTCAATGCATTAGCTAGCCTAATTATTTTTTCTGCCCCCATTGGCTGCCCGTTTCTGACTTTTGTTATGTATTGTCTTGAAACATTTAGCATTTTTGCCACTTGATAGTCTGAATCTAGCTTCATTCTCTCCTTTAATTCATCAATGTAGCTATCAAACCATCTCATCACACTTATCTCTTGGTGAACTCCAGTAATAATAATTGTCATGTAACCGGGAGAGGTAACGTAACTAATACTGTTGACAGTAACCATTGTTGGTTCTATGTTTTGCAACGTGTAACCAATTCTAGTTACTGACGGATTTTGTCTATGTCTGCAATCAACATTGATTGGGCGACTGTTTATCAGGACTTTTCAGAGGAGCTCCCTTTGATTAGTGCCCAGTCTGCGGCGTGGTTTGATTCAGAGACTGGCGAATACCTGGGCACTACTCAGCCGACTACTAAGCAAGAGGGCAGCTATTCGACCTCTGTGCAGGTTCGCGTCTCGGGTAACCGCGTTACTTGCTCTGGTAATCCGAGTCGCTTTGATCGCCTTGATAACGTCATTGGTTGCCGCACCCTCGATCATGCAATGTCTGTTTTCAATCGCCTTCTCTCTAAAATTGGTCTTCCTGAGTTCACTAAATGCACCCGCACTTGGATTCTGCAGCAAGGATCAGACAAAGCATCGACCGTTTCTGATGGGGCTGTATTTCAGCGTATCGATATCAATCGTAACAGGGCAGTGGGGCACGGTAATGAACAGGCTTATTTGAAAGGGCTTGCCACTCTACGTTATCGCCATTCAATTCCGTTTTTATATCCCGATGGCTACACAGTCGATTGGAGCTCTAAAAATGGCTCTAATTTTTTGCTGTATCCCTCGGTTTATACTAAAGGTGTTGAATTGCGTAAGCATAGTTTGTCAAAAATTAAACGCCGATTAGGTGAAACCTCAGACGAATACACATATGTTTCTAAACTGGCTGATTATTGTGATCAGATTGGTTTAGTTCGTTTCGAGCTAAAGTTGTATTCCCGTTTATTGCAAAGAGAAGGTCTCAAGTTTTGGGGTCTATTTGACGAATCCAAATTTCATCATATGTTAGATGATTTTTGTTCCATCGACTCTAAATTACAGGTGGAAAGAATGGATATTGAAACTATTTCAGAGCGTTTGATCTCGTCTGGAGTTTGTTCATCTACTCATGCAGCAAATACTACTGCTAATTATGCTATGTGTTGGATGAGCGGTAAGCAGTTTGATTTTAAGAAGCGGCAGGTTCAGGACCACGCGGCCCGCTTGAATCGAATCGGTATCAATATTCGTTTGCCCTGTGACATTACAAAATCGTCACCCGTTTACGTTAAGCGGGCTATTGAAGTTGTTGTTTCTGACAATGTGATCGTGCCGAGCTGGTATCGTCATATTGATTACAAACCAGCGCTGCGAGCCGTGGCGTAAACGAGGTATTAATCATGCAATTACAATTTGGTGAATATGTTTGTGGTGTTGTTCAGGACGTTATCTCTGAGCCGTGGTCGAGTGACCCTACTAAGTTTAACCATCGAGTTTTAATGATTCGCCCGTATTCAGATCAATACGGAAATCCGCAGACGGATGTAATGCAGATTGATATTGCAGCTGAAGAAGTTCAGCCAATGCGTGCCCAGTTGCAGCATTTTCGCGGCCAGCCTGCGCTCCTGCAGGTTGTTGCTCAGGCCCGATCCGGCGGCCGTAACGGTGCCTGGCTACGTCGATTCAAGCCCAAAGGCGCTAACTTCATTCCTTTTCCTTCTCCGGCTGATCAGAAGCCTAAGTGATGGAAACCATTACGCAAATGAATGGCTATATGCAGCTGATATATTTGTCTGCCTGTATGTTGGCATTTGCGATCGGCTATTTAGGGGGGCGTAAGTGATGGAATTATCTCATTTTACATCCGACCAACTTTCTTCATTAGCTGTTGGCCTGTGTATTTGCTGGTTTTCCGGTTTTTGCACAGGCTTTCTCCATGGGTCTATTCAGACTCTATTCCGTAAAACCTTTCATTGAGGTGTATATGATGCCTAAAAATCAAATCGTTGTTCGTAAAAATGGCATGAACTCAATTCAGCGTTCGTTGCCTGTTCTGGTTGTTGCGCTGTCCCTGTTTGCAGGCTCTGTAATGGCTGCCGATGGTGACGGCACTACTGAGGCCAGCTCTATGGCTACTCTACTGATTGCGTCTGCTGTAGCGATTGGGGCGTCAGCAATGACTGTTGTTGTTGCTCGTCTGGGTATCGAAGCGGGCATGTCGTTCGTCAAAGCGTTTATGCGCAAAGCTTTCGGGCGTTAATTGGGTGGCGGCTATGCTTCGCATGATTCAAATCATGGCGGCGCTGGCCGCCGTTTTTTTTATATCCTCGTCTTATGCTACTGATAATTATTATTTGTGTAGCAAAACGTCATCTACTCATTATTCAACAGCATCTAATGCTGTCAGTGCGTGTACTACTGAAATGCAGTCTATTGTCTCTGCTGATCAATCCGCTAGAAATGCTGATGGTCAAATTTCTAGTATTACTGTCGCGTCTGGTCCTGATTTGAATATGAATAGAACTCCTCAATATCAGGCGTCTTATAATGTCTATGTTCTGGGTTGTTTGAGCAATGACTGTCAGTTTGATCCATCTGCTTATCACAATTTTCTTTTTGCTGGTTTTTCAATATCTGGCTATATCTACAATGATCAAGATACTCCCGATTGTAATACCGGGGATAAAACAGTTACTCGCGTTGTTATTCACGCTGCAATGTCTATTGTGCCTGATGCCGTTTCAAAGGACGGCTGTGGATACGCTATTGACTATTCAACAGAACGCGATTGTGGCGTCTATGACGATATGCCGACTACCGCGATTATGGAGTGTGTTTACGATGCGACGGGAACGGGGCAACCGCTGACGTCAAACGGGACCAACGATTATATCGGCAACAGTCAGGGCGACGCTCCGCTGACTGACACGCGACAGAATACAGAGACGTCAACCAGTACCCCTGAGACTGTTACAGAAACCGATACATCCACGACGACAACTAGCACAGACACGACTACAAAAACTGACGGCGCGGGTACGTACGTCAACACCACGGCTACTGGATCGACGGCGGTTAACTCTACGGGAACGTCAGTTACAACGACGAATACCGCAACAACCACAACGAGCAAGACGGACAGCTCGGGTACGTCGACAACGCAGAACACAACGACGACGACAACGCCGACGATAACCGTTGTCACGACCATGAGCGGTACTGTCACGGGTAGTACCGCTGCAGGCACTAGTACAGGCGTCACGACGACAACTAGCTGCACTACAACAGCTGACGGCACAAAGACGTGTACAACGACAAGCAAAGGTTCCGGGCTCAGTGGTGGTAGTTGTACTGGCACAAACTGTGGTGACGGTTTAGCTACTGAGGCGACCCAGCAGGGTGTTTTAGCTGCATTGAAGATCGATGATGGTTTTGTACAGCCTGATCAGACTGCGCTCCAAACTCCTCTCGATACGTGGCAACAGTCTGCGATAGATGAGATCAGTAGCGATGTTTCAGAGGAAACCGGTCCTCTATCGTTTGCTGCTGAATTCGGTACACGCTTGTCAATTCCCACAGGCGGTCAATGTCATAGTTTGTCGTTCAGTCTTTCTGTGCTCGGCAGTTCGTATACGATTTCAACACCGTCTGATTTTTGCGATGTCATATCAATGATTCAGGCTGCCCTGGGCTGGCTCTTATACGTCGCGACTGCGTTTTATTTGCTGTTTGTTTTTAATCGTGAAACTCGCGGGGGCCTCAAATGAATATTTTGGTCACGTTGATATCAGGCCTGTTCACGTGGCTGGCAACTCTGTTAGCTCGTTCATTAGGAATCAAATTAGCTATTAACGTAGCTGTTTTTTCCCTGTTTATTGTTTTTCTAGCGGCGTTTTATACAGCCCTCGTTGCTATTCTGTCCGGTATTGCTGTCACCATGCCGTCTGTTATGTCAGAGGGTTTAAGCTGGCTGCCGTCTAATTTTGGCGCCTGTGTATCTGCTGTGCTGTCTGCTGAATCTGCTGCGTATATATATCGAGTTTCGATTATTGCAGTCTCTGTTAAATCACGCCTGTAAACCCCCCGGGCCCGAATTTATGAGGGTTTGGGGGGTTTACAATTGGAGGTTATATGGCTGTTTATTTCATTACCGGCAAATTAGGTGCTGGCAAATCTATTCAGGCAGTTGATCAGATACAACAGCGCATTAAATCCGGTCGGCGTGTTGCTACTAATATGGATTTGTTTCTTGATGAGCTGATGCCGCCTGATTCGGCTCAGTCTGTTGCTCGTATACCTGATAAACCCCGTCTTGAGGATCTTGATAATCTGGGTCTTGGCTATGAAGGTGATTTTTTTGATGAGAAAAAATTCGGATTGCTGGTTTTAGATGAATGCGCCAGTTTTTTGAATGTTCGAAAGTGGAACGATAAAGAGCGGGCAGGGGTCATTGATTGGTTTATTCATGCTAGGAAAAAGCGCTGGGATATTATTTTTCTGGTGCAGGCTCCGAATGTTATTGATCGTCAGGTATTCGAGGCACTCTGTGAGCATATCGGCTATTGCAAACGAATTGATCGCGTTCCCCTTTTTCGTTTTATCCGTTTGCCACAGGTTCATGTCTGCAATGTGTATTATGGTGAGAGTAAATCTGATGGTATCAAGGTCGATACATGGAGTTATACAGGCGACTGGCTACATCGTGGCTATGATACTGCTCAGTGTTTTGTCGATGGTCTGGAGTATCTGCCGGGTCATGCTGATCCTGTCGACATGCGCGCACCGTATACAATGCTGAGTGCGTGGCATTTGAAAGGCCGTTATTTGCAGAAGACTGAATCAAAGCCTTTCCGCATTCCTGGGCCGTTCAAAATTTTGGCGTGGTTGGCATTCGGTATCTATGCCGTGCTCACTGAGCAAGCTGCTGTTGATGTTGCCCGACGCTGCGGCATGTATCGCGGTCAACGCCGATAATGCTGTTTATCGGCATTCATTCTGAGATTGAATATTAGGGGTTTTTATGGACTGTTTTATTCCTGATTCTATGTATGAGTGCATGGCTGGTACGTCGTTTCCGTGGATGCTTTTTTTCTTCGGTGTTATTGGTTTGGGTTTGTTGATCGTTTCTATTCGGGCTTATTTTTATCTATGACAGAACTTCGCATAATATGGTCAGGCGTTATGTCTATAAGTGGCCTGTGAGAATTCCATTCACAGGCCAAGCAGAAAAGCAGCTGCGTGGGTGGGCACATGGGGTAGGGGCCCCGTGCCCACATCGTTGATGCGCGTGATGCGTCTTTTTGACATAGCGCCCTATTATGACGAAGTTCTGTTTCTCCGCTGATGCTCGGCTCGCTGCCCGAAGGGCATTAGCGCTTGCACTGCATTCTGGCTGTTCTCCGGCACTTGCAGCGCGGTACCCGCCAGAACCTTTTCCCTACTCGTGTTTTTGCCCCCTGTAGCAGTCCGTGGCTGATCGGACTCAATCTGATAGCGGTGTCAGTGCTGCTCACGTCCTGATATCCGCTTTTCTGTATCTCACACTGAGCTAGGTTCACCGCGCAGCGGTTCGGGTTCCAGTAACACCCGAACTTTACCGCGGGATCCCGCGGTCTGACTTCTATTTTTCTCTCCAGTCGTCTTTGTTGCCTTTCTCTTTTGCAAGCTTTATCCAGACAGCCCTTACATCTGCGTTTGTTTCTTTCTGAGCGTTGGCTGTTGCTATCAACTCAAGTGGGTCTCGCCTCAATGCATTAGCTAGCCTAATTATTTTTTCTGCCCCCATTGGCTGCCCGTTTCTGACTTTTGTTATGTATTGTCTTGAAACATTTAGCATTTTTGCCACTTGATAGTCTGAATCTAGCTTCATTCTCTCCTTTAATTCATCAATGTAGCTATCAAACCATCTCATCACACTTATCTCTTGGTGAACTCCAGTAATAATAATTGTCATGTAACCGGGAGAGGTAACGTAACTAATACTGTTGACAGTAACCATTGTTGGTTCTATGTTTTGCAACGTGTAACCAATTCTAGTTACTGACGGATTTTGTCTATGTCTGCAATCAACATTGATTGGGCGACTGTTTATCAGGACTTTTCAGAGGAGCTCCCTTTGATTAGTGCCCAGTCTGCGGCGTGGTTTGATTCAGAGACTGGCGAATACCTGGGCACTACTCAGCCGACTACTAAGCAAGAGGGCAGCTATTCGACCTCTGTGCAGGTTCGCGTCTCGGGTAACCGCGTTACTTGCTCTGGTAATCCGAGTCGCTTTGATCGCCTTGATAACGTCATTGGTTGCCGCACCCTCGATCATGCAATGTCTGTTTTCAATCGCCTTCTCTCTAAAATTGGTCTTCCTGAGTTCACTAAATGCACCCGCACTTGGATTCTGCAGCAAGGATCAGACAAAGCATCGACCGTTTCTGATGGGGCTGTATTTCAGCGTATCGATATCAATCGTAACAGGGCAGTGGGGCACGGTAATGAACAGGCTTATTTGAAAGGGCTTGCCACTCTACGTTATCGCCATTCAATTCCGTTTTTATATCCCGATGGCTACACAGTCGATTGGAGCTCTAAAAATGGCTCTAATTTTTTGCTGTATCCCTCGGTTTATACTAAAGGTGTTGAATTGCGTAAGCATAGTTTGTCAAAAATTAAACGCCGATTAGGTGAAACCTCAGACGAATACACATATGTTTCTAAACTGGCTGATTATTGTGATCAGATTGGTTTAGTTCGTTTCGAGCTAAAGTTGTATTCCCGTTTATTGCAAAGAGAAGGTCTCAAGTTTTGGGGTCTATTTGACGAATCCAAATTTCATCATATGTTAGATGATTTTTGTTCCATCGACTCTAAATTACAGGTGGAAAGAATGGATATTGAAACTATTTCAGAGCGTTTGATCTCGTCTGGAGTTTGTTCATCTACTCATGCAGCAAATACTACTGCTAATTATGCTATGTGTTGGATGAGCGGTAAGCAGTTTGATTTTAAGAAGCGGCAGGTTCAGGACCACGCGGCCCGCTTGAATCGAATCGGTATCAATATTCGTTTGCCCTGTGACATTACAAAATCGTCACCCGTTTACGTTAAGCGGGCTATTGAAGTTGTTGTTTCTGACAATGTGATCGTGCCGAGCTGGTATCGTCATATTGATTACAAACCAGCGCTGCGAGCCGTGGCGTAAACGAGGTATTAATCATGCAATTACAATTTGGTGAATATGTTTGTGGTGTTGTTCAGGACGTTATCTCTGAGCCGTGGTCGAGTGACCCTACTAAGTTTAACCATCGAGTTTTAATGATTCGCCCGTATTCAGATCAATACGGAAATCCGCAGACGGATGTAATGCAGATTGATATTGCAGCTGAAGAAGTTCAGCCAATGCGTGCCCAGTTGCAGCATTTTCGCGGCCAGCCTGCGCTCCTGCAGGTTGTTGCTCAGGCCCGATCCGGCGGCCGTAACGGTGCCTGGCTACGTCGATTCAAGCCCAAAGGCGCTAACTTCATTCCTTTTCCTTCTCCGGCTGATCAGAAGCCTAAGTGATGGAAACCATTACGCAAATGAATGGCTATATGCAGCTGATATATTTGTCTGCCTGTATGTTGGCATTTGCGATCGGCTATTTAGGGGGGCGTAAGTGATGGAATTATCTCATTTTACATCCGACCAACTTTCTTCATTAGCTGTTGGCCTGTGTATTTGCTGGTTTTCCGGTTTTTGCACAGGCTTTCTCCATGGGTCTATTCAGACTCTATTCCGTAAAACCTTTCATTGAGGTGTATATGATGCCTAAAAATCAAATCGTTGTTCGTAAAAATGGCATGAACTCAATTCAGCGTTCGTTGCCTGTTCTGGTTGTTGCGCTGTCCCTGTTTGCAGGCTCTGTAATGGCTGCCGATGGTGACGGCACTACTGAGGCCAGCTCTATGGCTACTCTACTGATTGCGTCTGCTGTAGCGATTGGGGCGTCAGCAATGACTGTTGTTGTTGCTCGTCTGGGTATCGAAGCGGGCATGTCGTTCGTCAAAGCGTTTATGCGCAAAGCTTTCGGGCGTTAATTGGGTGGCGGCTATGCTTCGCATGATTCAAATCATGGCGGCGCTGGCCGCCGTTTTTTTTATATCCTCGTCTTATGCTACTGATAATTATTATTTGTGTAGCAAAACGTCATCTACTCATTATTCAACAGCATCTAATGCTGTCAGTGCGTGTACTACTGAAATGCAGTCTATTGTCTCTGCTGATCAATCCGCTAGAAATGCTGATGGTCAAATTTCTAGTATTACTGTCGCGTCTGGTCCTGATTTGAATATGAATAGAACTCCTCAATATCAGGCGTCTTATAATGTCTATGTTCTGGGTTGTTTGAGCAATGACTGTCAGTTTGATCCATCTGCTTATCACAATTTTCTTTTTGCTGGTTTTTCAATATCTGGCTATATCTACAATGATCAAGATACTCCCGATTGTAATACCGGGGATAAAACAGTTACTCGCGTTGTTATTCACGCTGCAATGTCTATTGTGCCTGATGCCGTTTCAAAGGACGGCTGTGGATACGCTATTGACTATTCAACAGAACGCGATTGTGGCGTCTATGACGATATGCCGACTACCGCGATTATGGAGTGTGTTTACGATGCGACGGGAACGGGGCAACCGCTGACGTCAAACGGGACCAACGATTATATCGGCAACAGTCAGGGCGACGCTCCGCTGACTGACACGCGACAGAATACAGAGACGTCAACCAGTACCCCTGAGACTGTTACAGAAACCGATACATCCACGACGACAACTAGCACAGACACGACTACAAAAACTGACGGCGCGGGTACGTACGTCAACACCACGGCTACTGGATCGACGGCGGTTAACTCTACGGGAACGTCAGTTACAACGACGAATACCGCAACAACCACAACGAGCAAGACGGACAGCTCGGGTACGTCGACAACGCAGAACACAACGACGACGACAACGCCGACGATAACCGTTGTCACGACCATGAGCGGTACTGTCACGGGTAGTACCGCTGCAGGCACTAGTACAGGCGTCACGACGACAACTAGCTGCACTACAACAGCTGACGGCACAAAGACGTGTACAACGACAAGCAAAGGTTCCGGGCTCAGTGGTGGTAGTTGTACTGGCACAAACTGTGGTGACGGTTTAGCTACTGAGGCGACCCAGCAGGGTGTTTTAGCTGCATTGAAGATCGATGATGGTTTTGTACAGCCTGATCAGACTGCGCTCCAAACTCCTCTCGATACGTGGCAACAGTCTGCGATAGATGAGATCAGTAGCGATGTTTCAGAGGAAACCGGTCCTCTATCGTTTGCTGCTGAATTCGGTACACGCTTGTCAATTCCCACAGGCGGTCAATGTCATAGTTTGTCGTTCAGTCTTTCTGTGCTCGGCAGTTCGTATACGATTTCAACACCGTCTGATTTTTGCGATGTCATATCAATGATTCAGGCTGCCCTGGGCTGGCTCTTATACGTCGCGACTGCGTTTTATTTGCTGTTTGTTTTTAATCGTGAAACTCGCGGGGGCCTCAAATGAATATTTTGGTCACGTTGATATCAGGCCTGTTCACGTGGCTGGCAACTCTGTTAGCTCGTTCATTAGGAATCAAATTAGCTATTAACGTAGCTGTTTTTTCCCTGTTTATTGTTTTTCTAGCGGCGTTTTATACAGCCCTCGTTGCTATTCTGTCCGGTATTGCTGTCACCATGCCGTCTGTTATGTCAGAGGGTTTAAGCTGGCTGCCGTCTAATTTTGGCGCCTGTGTATCTGCTGTGCTGTCTGCTGAATCTGCTGCGTATATATATCGAGTTTCGATTATTGCAGTCTCTGTTAAATCACGCCTGTAAACCCCCCGGGCCCGAATTTATGAGGGTTTGGGGGGTTTACAATTGGAGGTTATATGGCTGTTTATTTCATTACCGGCAAATTAGGTGCTGGCAAATCTATTCAGGCAGTTGATCAGATACAACAGCGCATTAAATCCGGTCGGCGTGTTGCTACTAATATGGATTTGTTTCTTGATGAGCTGATGCCGCCTGATTCGGCTCAGTCTGTTGCTCGTATACCTGATAAACCCCGTCTTGAGGATCTTGATAATCTGGGTCTTGGCTATGAAGGTGATTTTTTTGATGAGAAAAAATTCGGATTGCTGGTTTTAGATGAATGCGCCAGTTTTTTGAATGTTCGAAAGTGGAACGATAAAGAGCGGGCAGGGGTCATTGATTGGTTTATTCATGCTAGGAAAAAGCGCTGGGATATTATTTTTCTGGTGCAGGCTCCGAATGTTATTGATCGTCAGGTATTCGAGGCACTCTGTGAGCATATCGGCTATTGCAAACGAATTGATCGCGTTCCCCTTTTTCGTTTTATCCGTTTGCCACAGGTTCATGTCTGCAATGTGTATTATGGTGAGAGTAAATCTGATGGTATCAAGGTCGATACATGGAGTTATACAGGCGACTGGCTACATCGTGGCTATGATACTGCTCAGTGTTTTGTCGATGGTCTGGAGTATCTGCCGGGTCATGCTGATCCTGTCGACATGCGCGCACCGTATACAATGCTGAGTGCGTGGCATTTGAAAGGCCGTTATTTGCAGAAGACTGAATCAAAGCCTTTCCGCATTCCTGGGCCGTTCAAAATTTTGGCGTGGTTGGCATTCGGTATCTATGCCGTGCTCACTGAGCAAGCTGCTGTTGATGTTGCCCGACGCTGCGGCATGTATCGCGGTCAACGCCGATAATGCTGTTTATCGGCATTCATTCTGAGATTGAATATTAGGGGTTTTTATGGACTGTTTTATTCCTGATTCTATGTATGAGTGCATGGCTGGTACGTCGTTTCCGTGGATGCTTTTTTTCTTCGGTGTTATTGGTTTGGGTTTGTTGATCGTTTCTATTCGGGCTTATTTTTATCTATGACAGAACTTCGCATAATATGGTCAGGCGTTATGTCTATAAGTGGCCTGTGAGAATTCCATTCACAGGCCAAGCAGAAAAGCAGCTGCGTGGGTGGGCACATGGGGTAGGGGCCCCGTGCCCACATCGTTGATGCGCGTGATGCGTCTTTTTGACATAGCGCCCTATTATGACGAAGTTCTGTTTCTCCGCTGATGCTCGGCTCGCTGCCCGAAGGGCATTAGCGCTTGCACTGCATTCTGGCTGTTCTCCGGCACTTGCAGCGCGGTACCCGCCAGAACCTTTTCCCTACTCGTGTTTTTGCCCCCTGTAGCAGTCCGTGGCTGATCGGACTCAATCTGATAGCGGTGTCAGTGCTGCTCACGTCCTGATATCCGCTTTTCTGTATCTCACACTGAGCTAGGTTCACCGCGCAGCGGTTCGGGTTCCAGTAACACCCGAACTTTACCGCGGGATCCCGCGGTCTGACTTCTATTTTTCTCTCCAGTCGTCTTTGTTGCCTTTCTCTTTTGCAAGCTTTATCCAGACAGCCCTTACATCTGCGTTTGTTTCTTTCTGAGCGTTGGCTGTTGCTATCAACTCAAGTGGGTCTCGCCTCAATGCATTAGCTAGCCTAATTATTTTTTCTGCCCCCATTGGCTGCCCGTTTCTGACTTTTGTTATGTATTGTCTTGAAACATTTAGCATTTTTGCCACTTGATAGTCTGAATCTAGCTTCATTCTCTCCTTTAATTCATCAATGTAGCTATCAAACCATCTCATCACACTTATCTCTTGGTGAACTCCAGTAATAATAATTGTCATGTAACCGGGAGAGGTAACGTAACTAATACTGTTGACAGTAACCATTGTTGGTTCTATGTTTTGCAACGTGTAACCAATTCTAGTTACTGACGGATTTTGTCTATGTCTGCAATCAACATTGATTGGGCGACTGTTTATCAGGACTTTTCAGAGGAGCTCCCTTTGATTAGTGCCCAGTCTGCGGCGTGGTTTGATTCAGAGACTGGCGAATACCTGGGCACTACTCAGCCGACTACTAAGCAAGAGGGCAGCTATTCGACCTCTGTGCAGGTTCGCGTCTCGGGTAACCGCGTTACTTGCTCTGGTAATCCGAGTCGCTTTGATCGCCTTGATAACGTCATTGGTTGCCGCACCCTCGATCATGCAATGTCTGTTTTCAATCGCCTTCTCTCTAAAATTGGTCTTCCTGAGTTCACTAAATGCACCCGCACTTGGATTCTGCAGCAAGGATCAGACAAAGCATCGACCGTTTCTGATGGGGCTGTATTTCAGCGTATCGATATCAATCGTAACAGGGCAGTGGGGCACGGTAATGAACAGGCTTATTTGAAAGGGCTTGCCACTCTACGTTATCGCCATTCAATTCCGTTTTTATATCCCGATGGCTACACAGTCGATTGGAGCTCTAAAAATGGCTCTAATTTTTTGCTGTATCCCTCGGTTTATACTAAAGGTGTTGAATTGCGTAAGCATAGTTTGTCAAAAATTAAACGCCGATTAGGTGAAACCTCAGACGAATACACATATGTTTCTAAACTGGCTGATTATTGTGATCAGATTGGTTTAGTTCGTTTCGAGCTAAAGTTGTATTCCCGTTTATTGCAAAGAGAAGGTCTCAAGTTTTGGGGTCTATTTGACGAATCCAAATTTCATCATATGTTAGATGATTTTTGTTCCATCGACTCTAAATTACAGGTGGAAAGAATGGATATTGAAACTATTTCAGAGCGTTTGATCTCGTCTGGAGTTTGTTCATCTACTCATGCAGCAAATACTACTGCTAATTATGCTATGTGTTGGATGAGCGGTAAGCAGTTTGATTTTAAGAAGCGGCAGGTTCAGGACCACGCGGCCCGCTTGAATCGAATCGGTATCAATATTCGTTTGCCCTGTGACATTACAAAATCGTCACCCGTTTACGTTAAGCGGGCTATTGAAGTTGTTGTTTCTGACAATGTGATCGTGCCGAGCTGGTATCGTCATATTGATTACAAACCAGCGCTGCGAGCCGTGGCGTAAACGAGGTATTAATCATGCAATTACAATTTGGTGAATATGTTTGTGGTGTTGTTCAGGACGTTATCTCTGAGCCGTGGTCGAGTGACCCTACTAAGTTTAACCATCGAGTTTTAATGATTCGCCCGTATTCAGATCAATACGGAAATCCGCAGACGGATGTAATGCAGATTGATATTGCAGCTGAAGAAGTTCAGCCAATGCGTGCCCAGTTGCAGCATTTTCGCGGCCAGCCTGCGCTCCTGCAGGTTGTTGCTCAGGCCCGATCCGGCGGCCGTAACGGTGCCTGGCTACGTCGATTCAAGCCCAAAGGCGCTAACTTCATTCCTTTTCCTTCTCCGGCTGATCAGAAGCCTAAGTGATGGAAACCATTACGCAAATGAATGGCTATATGCAGCTGATATATTTGTCTGCCTGTATGTTGGCATTTGCGATCGGCTATTTAGGGGGGCGTAAGTGATGGAATTATCTCATTTTACATCCGACCAACTTTCTTCATTAGCTGTTGGCCTGTGTATTTGCTGGTTTTCCGGTTTTTGCACAGGCTTTCTCCATGGGTCTATTCAGACTCTATTCCGTAAAACCTTTCATTGAGGTGTATATGATGCCTAAAAATCAAATCGTTGTTCGTAAAAATGGCATGAACTCAATTCAGCGTTCGTTGCCTGTTCTGGTTGTTGCGCTGTCCCTGTTTGCAGGCTCTGTAATGGCTGCCGATGGTGACGGCACTACTGAGGCCAGCTCTATGGCTACTCTACTGATTGCGTCTGCTGTAGCGATTGGGGCGTCAGCAATGACTGTTGTTGTTGCTCGTCTGGGTATCGAAGCGGGCATGTCGTTCGTCAAAGCGTTTATGCGCAAAGCTTTCGGGCGTTAATTGGGTGGCGGCTATGCTTCGCATGATTCAAATCATGGCGGCGCTGGCCGCCGTTTTTTTTATATCCTCGTCTTATGCTACTGATAATTATTATTTGTGTAGCAAAACGTCATCTACTCATTATTCAACAGCATCTAATGCTGTCAGTGCGTGTACTACTGAAATGCAGTCTATTGTCTCTGCTGATCAATCCGCTAGAAATGCTGATGGTCAAATTTCTAGTATTACTGTCGCGTCTGGTCCTGATTTGAATATGAATAGAACTCCTCAATATCAGGCGTCTTATAATGTCTATGTTCTGGGTTGTTTGAGCAATGACTGTCAGTTTGATCCATCTGCTTATCACAATTTTCTTTTTGCTGGTTTTTCAATATCTGGCTATATCTACAATGATCAAGATACTCCCGATTGTAATACCGGGGATAAAACAGTTACTCGCGTTGTTATTCACGCTGCAATGTCTATTGTGCCTGATGCCGTTTCAAAGGACGGCTGTGGATACGCTATTGACTATTCAACAGAACGCGATTGTGGCGTCTATGACGATATGCCGACTACCGCGATTATGGAGTGTGTTTACGATGCGACGGGAACGGGGCAACCGCTGACGTCAAACGGGACCAACGATTATATCGGCAACAGTCAGGGCGACGCTCCGCTGACTGACACGCGACAGAATACAGAGACGTCAACCAGTACCCCTGAGACTGTTACAGAAACCGATACATCCACGACGACAACTAGCACAGACACGACTACAAAAACTGACGGCGCGGGTACGTACGTCAACACCACGGCTACTGGATCGACGGCGGTTAACTCTACGGGAACGTCAGTTACAACGACGAATACCGCAACAACCACAACGAGCAAGACGGACAGCTCGGGTACGTCGACAACGCAGAACACAACGACGACGACAACGCCGACGATAACCGTTGTCACGACCATGAGCGGTACTGTCACGGGTAGTACCGCTGCAGGCACTAGTACAGGCGTCACGACGACAACTAGCTGCACTACAACAGCTGACGGCACAAAGACGTGTACAACGACAAGCAAAGGTTCCGGGCTCAGTGGTGGTAGTTGTACTGGCACAAACTGTGGTGACGGTTTAGCTACTGAGGCGACCCAGCAGGGTGTTTTAGCTGCATTGAAGATCGATGATGGTTTTGTACAGCCTGATCAGACTGCGCTCCAAACTCCTCTCGATACGTGGCAACAGTCTGCGATAGATGAGATCAGTAGCGATGTTTCAGAGGAAACCGGTCCTCTATCGTTTGCTGCTGAATTCGGTACACGCTTGTCAATTCCCACAGGCGGTCAATGTCATAGTTTGTCGTTCAGTCTTTCTGTGCTCGGCAGTTCGTATACGATTTCAACACCGTCTGATTTTTGCGATGTCATATCAATGATTCAGGCTGCCCTGGGCTGGCTCTTATACGTCGCGACTGCGTTTTATTTGCTGTTTGTTTTTAATCGTGAAACTCGCGGGGGCCTCAAATGAATATTTTGGTCACGTTGATATCAGGCCTGTTCACGTGGCTGGCAACTCTGTTAGCTCGTTCATTAGGAATCAAATTAGCTATTAACGTAGCTGTTTTTTCCCTGTTTATTGTTTTTCTAGCGGCGTTTTATACAGCCCTCGTTGCTATTCTGTCCGGTATTGCTGTCACCATGCCGTCTGTTATGTCAGAGGGTTTAAGCTGGCTGCCGTCTAATTTTGGCGCCTGTGTATCTGCTGTGCTGTCTGCTGAATCTGCTGCGTATATATATCGAGTTTCGATTATTGCAGTCTCTGTTAAATCACGCCTGTAAACCCCCCGGGCCCGAATTTATGAGGGTTTGGGGGGTTTACAATTGGAGGTTATATGGCTGTTTATTTCATTACCGGCAAATTAGGTGCTGGCAAATCTATTCAGGCAGTTGATCAGATACAACAGCGCATTAAATCCGGTCGGCGTGTTGCTACTAATATGGATTTGTTTCTTGATGAGCTGATGCCGCCTGATTCGGCTCAGTCTGTTGCTCGTATACCTGATAAACCCCGTCTTGAGGATCTTGATAATCTGGGTCTTGGCTATGAAGGTGATTTTTTTGATGAGAAAAAATTCGGATTGCTGGTTTTAGATGAATGCGCCAGTTTTTTGAATGTTCGAAAGTGGAACGATAAAGAGCGGGCAGGGGTCATTGATTGGTTTATTCATGCTAGGAAAAAGCGCTGGGATATTATTTTTCTGGTGCAGGCTCCGAATGTTATTGATCGTCAGGTATTCGAGGCACTCTGTGAGCATATCGGCTATTGCAAACGAATTGATCGCGTTCCCCTTTTTCGTTTTATCCGTTTGCCACAGGTTCATGTCTGCAATGTGTATTATGGTGAGAGTAAATCTGATGGTATCAAGGTCGATACATGGAGTTATACAGGCGACTGGCTACATCGTGGCTATGATACTGCTCAGTGTTTTGTCGATGGTCTGGAGTATCTGCCGGGTCATGCTGATCCTGTCGACATGCGCGCACCGTATACAATGCTGAGTGCGTGGCATTTGAAAGGCCGTTATTTGCAGAAGACTGAATCAAAGCCTTTCCGCATTCCTGGGCCGTTCAAAATTTTGGCGTGGTTGGCATTCGGTATCTATGCCGTGCTCACTGAGCAAGCTGCTGTTGATGTTGCCCGACGCTGCGGCATGTATCGCGGTCAACGCCGATAATGCTGTTTATCGGCATTCATTCTGAGATTGAATATTAGGGGTTTTTATGGACTGTTTTATTCCTGATTCTATGTATGAGTGCATGGCTGGTACGTCGTTTCCGTGGATGCTTTTTTTCTTCGGTGTTATTGGTTTGGGTTTGTTGATCGTTTCTATTCGGGCTTATTTTTATCTATGACAGAACTTCGCATAATATGTATTATGTTAAATTATATATTTGTCCTGATGGATTAGCTCCGGGTTCTTAGCCCTTCCATATCGCTCGCTTTCTTCTGTCTTCCCTTCGCTGGATGACTGCGCCCATTTCGATGTTGCATAGAATGTTATCTGCATTCGCTCTCGCTTGAGTGAATGCAGATAACCAGATGCCTGCCGCACGCCGCCGTTTTGTCAGCAGCTGTGTTGCTCGTCAGCTGGGGATCTGATCATGATCAATCCGATGAACGCCTTGCTCAGGCCGTTGTCATCGAGCCCTCTGTTGACCGGATTGAGCACGATGTGAACCAAACTAAGCCGCAGCCGATCAGCTTCCCTGTATTGTCGGATTCCCGCCAAAGTAACGCTCAGCATTGCGGAAGCAAATATTGCTCACCATCGAGCCGAGTAATTCAAGATCATTAGGGGCTTCTCCGTCAGCTACCCAGCGGCCGATCATCTGGCACAGTATCCGGCGGAAATACTCATGGCGCGTGAACGACAGAAAGCTTCGCGAGTCTGTCAGCATCCCGACGAACTGACTGAGCAACCCCATGTTGGCCAGGCTCGCCATCTGCCGGATCATGCCGTCCTTCTGGTCGTTGAACCACCAGCCTGAGCCGAACTGAATCTTGCCGGCAATACCGCCTCCCTGAAAGTTTCCAATCATGGTGGCGATCATGTCGTTATCAGCCGGGTTCAGGCAGTAAAGAATGGTTTTGGGCAACAGATCATCGCGATCCATGGTGTCAAGCAAGGCGGCAAGGTTTGCCGCCAGTGGCGCATCGGCGATGGAGTCAAACCCGGTGTTTGGCCCCACAGCGGCCAGCATCCGGCTGCTGTTGCTGCGCAGTGCGCCAATATGCAGCTGCATGACCCAGCCCCGACGGGCATATTCCTGTCCCATCATGACCTGCACGGCAGTAGCAAACTGCGCCGCCTCAAGATCGCTCACGCCCTGGCCTGACAAGCCTTTTTTCAGAATGGCATCGAGTGTTGATTCAGCCGGTACAGGTGCATAGCGCAGGACTTCAATACCATGATCTGCGGCCACACAACCATGCTGGGCAAAATGGTCGATGCGTTGCAGCAAGGCAGTAACCAGATCGGCATAGCAGCGAATATCGTTCCCAGTCAGCGCTCCCAGTGCCTTCATATACTCAGCAAAACCATCAAGCTCCGCTTTGAAGGCACGATCAGGCCGCCAGGTAGGCACAACCCGTACGTCAAAGCCGGTATCGTCGGCTATCGCCTTGTGATGGCGAAGATCATCCAGTGGATCATCAGTGGTCCCGACCAGCACCACATTCATCTTTTTGAGAATGCCACGGGCACTGAATGCTTTATCAGCCAGACAATCGTTGGCTGTGTGCCAGATCGCCTCTGCGCTGTCCGGGCCGAACAGCGTGCCCTCAATACCAAACGGACGTCGCAGTTCAAGGTGAGTCCAGTGATACAACGGATTACCGATGCACTGTGGTACCGTGCGCGCCCAGGCCTGATATTTCGCGTAATCGCTGGCTGAACCGGTGATCAGTGCTTCATCAATTCCCGCGGTGCGCATGGCGCGCCACTTATAGTGATCCCCAGCCAGCCAGATATTCGTCATATTGGAGAAGCTGACGTCACTGGCGATGTCTTCTGGCGGCAGGTGGCAGTGATAATCAAAAATGGGCTGAGCGGCGGCATAGTCGTGATACAGGCGACGTGCCACTTCGTTGCCCAGCAGAAAATCCTCACCCATAAATCGTCTCATCAGTGTGCTCCCAACTGAGCTGACTCAGCCTGAGTAAGTGCGATGCGCCCTCCCCAGCCTGAGCCATATTTACAGCGTTACTGTCTTTCTGGGTTTACCAATGCCAGAGGGTGCCATCTTCCAGGCGATTCACTGGCAGGCAGGCTCGCTGATAGGGGTATTTCGCCGCCAGTGCTTCATCAATATCCACACCATGTCCGGGCACATCGCCCGGCGTGAAGTAGCCATGTTCAAAGCGATAGGCGTGAGGAAATACCGCGTCGGTTTCTGCACTGTGGGCCATGTGTTCCTGAATACCGAAGTTCGGCACCCAGTAATCAAAATGCAGCGCGGCGCCCATACACACCGGCGACAGATCCGTTGCGCCATGACAGCCGGTGCGCACGTGGTAAAGGCTGGCGAGATCGGCAATACGCCGCAGCTGGGTGATGCCTCCCACGTGTGAAACAGAGGTGCGAATGTAGTCGATCAGTTGCTTTTCAATCAGTTCGCGGCAGTCATGGATGGAATTGAACACTTCTCCCACTGCCAGTGGCGTGGTGGTGTGCTGACGAATCAGGCGGAAACCTTCCTGATTCTCGGCAGCAACCGCATCCTCCATCCAGAACAGATGGTAGGGCTCCAGTTCCTTGCCAAGGCGTGCAGCTTCGATGGGTGTCAGGCGATGATGAACGTCGTGCAGGATGTGCAGATCCTCACCGTACTGGTCCCGAATGGCGCGAAACAGTTTGGGAATAAAGTTGAGGTATTTCTCGGTGGACCAGACGTTTTCTGACGGCAGATCCGAATCGGCCGGCTCGTAAGGCTTATCGCCTTTGGATACGCCATAGGTGGAGGCCAGCCCCGGCACGCCACACTGCACGCGAATGGCCTTGTAGCCAAGATCACGGTGGTGCCCTACTTCGTCCAGCACCGCCTGGATGTCATTGCCGTTGGCGTGGGAGTACACCATGATCCGGTCGCGGCTTCTGCCACCCAGCAACTGGTATAACGGCATGTTGGCTGCTTTGGCTTTGATGTCCCACAGTGCCGTATCGACGGCGGCAATGGCTGTCATGCCGACGGGACCGCGGCGCCAGTACGCCCCGCGATAGAGGTATTGCCAGATGTCTTCAATCCGATGGGCGTCGCGGCCGATCAGCATCGGAATCACGTAATCTTCAAGGTACGACACCACCGACTTTTCACGGCCATTGAGGGTGGCGTCACCGATACCATAGATCCCCTCCTCCGTCTGGATTTTCAGGGTAACCAGGTTCCTGCCCGGGCATGTCACGATGACCTTGGCTGAGACTATTTTCACGATTGCATCTCCATTCTTCGCCGCCTTCGAGCAGTCACCTTGACCTCAAGGCTCGATGCGGACAGGCCTGATGGCACTGTTTTCGGGCAAGGCTCTCCCCTGCCGCATGCAGCACGGGAACGCCGGTGGCAGTTGCAGCTGCCTGATTTGAAGCGTGTTACATCAGCAGATCGGGCAGGAACATCACCACCTGCGGGAAGACGGCCAACAAGGCGACCAGCGCCAGTACCGCGCCGATAAAGGGCAGCGACTCAACGACATAACGGTCTGTCGGGCACTTAAGCAGGCCACACACGGCATACATCGCCACACCGACCGGCGGTGTCATGCCGCCCAGCGTGATAACAATCATCAGCAACACACCAAAGTGCACAGGATCAATACCCACGGCATGGATGATGGGCACGAAGATAGGCGTTAGCAGCAACACACTGACAGTGGCCTCCAGTACGGTGCCGACGATGACCAGGAAGCCCAGAATCAGAAACAGCGTCAGGGTCGGGTCCTGTGAAATGCCGCCAATCAGCTGCGCCAGACTCTGCGGCAGGCGCTCAAACACAATCGAGTAGCCCACCATGGCGGAGAACATGATGATCAGCATGATCATGCCGATATCCGTCACGCTCTCTTTCAGCGACAGGCGCACATCCGCCCAGCTGAGTTGACGGTGCAGGAAGAAGCCGATCACCACCGCATAGACCACGGCAAATGCGCCTGCTTCTGAAGGGGTAAAGAAGCCAAACCGGATAAAGACGATAAGCAGAATCGGGAACAGCAGCGCCCATTTACTGTCATTCAAAGACTTCATAACACTGCGGAAGGATGGCAGCTCGGTGCTGTCTGGCTGATAGCCGCGGGCCTTGGCGACACGCCAGGCGGTCAGCATCAGTACGATGGTCATCAGGATGCCGGGCACAATCCCGGCGATAAAGAGCTTGCCGATAGAGACATTACCCACGAAGCCGTAAAGGATCAGGCCAATGCTGGGCGGAATGGTGGCAGTAATCAGCGAGCCGACGGCAATGACCGCAGAGGCATACCCCTTTGAGTACCCTGCTTTAATCATACTGGGGCCAAGCACACGTGCTTCCATACAGGCATCAGCCACGGCAGAACCTGATACCCCACCCATCAGCGCGCTGAGCAGAATGGCGACATGAGCCAGGCCGCCTGTCATCCACGACACCAGCACGCGGGAGAACGTTAGCAGGCGTTCGGTAATTCCGGTTCGGTTCATCAGATGACCGGCCAGAACAAAGAAAGGTACTGCCAGCAAAGGGAAACTCTGGGTAGCACTGGCGACCTTCTGCACGCCGATTGCCATCGGTAACGGTGACTCCAGAAACCACGCCATACCTGCCAGACCAATCGTGAAGGCCAGCGGCATACCTGCCAGCAGCAGGACAATAAATACAATGCCGATGAGGGTCATAGTTCGGCTCCTGTTTCCTTGAGCTGATCGATTGCCACTTCACTCAGGGATTCGTATTCAACCTCGTTGCGGCGCAGCTTGCCGATGAGGGTCCAGATATGCCCAAGGCTGGTGATCGTCAGCAGTACACAGCCGACCGGAACGGCCACCGTGACGAAGGCGTAGCTGATGTTGCTGTCGCCAAAGCGGCGTTCCTTGTTCAGCCAGGTCAGCTCGAAACCCCGGATGGCCAGCGTGACAAGAAAGGCAATAATCAGCACATACAGCAGCACATCGAGATAGCCCCTTACCTGTGCCGGAAAATGGCGGACAAGAATATCAACGCCAATATGTTCGCGTTTACGCAGGGCCTGATCTGCCCCCAGTACACAAACCCAGACAAATAGCAGCTGGGCCATATCAACCGACCAGATAATGGGGTGGTTGAAGGTACGGGCCACTGCTGCGCCGAAGACCAGCAGAACGATCAGAGCAAGAAACACACGGGCAACCCACTCTTCCAGGCGAATAAAAAAGCGCATAGTCATTTCCCTAAGGTACGGCAAGGAGTGGACGGAATACCGGCGGCCAGCGCGGCCGGCATTCCGAGTCAGGTACAGAGCCAGATCTGCTCAGACAGACCTGTCCCTTGCCACAGGCTTACTGGGCCAGCACCGCATCAACCTGCTTGCGCAACTCTTCATAGCCAAGCTTCTGGTAAACGCTCTGAGTAGCAGCCTTGAAAGGCGTGACATCGATGGTATCGATACTCACCCCTTTGGCGCGCATCTTGTCTTCATAATCAGACATGGATTTCTCAGTCAGCTCAGAAGCAAAGTCCCCTGCTTTCAGAGACTCGTCTTTCACGATCTGCTGAACATCGGCGGGCAGGCTGTCAAACCACTGAGCAGAGCCAACCAGACCGGTGATCAGGTTGATATGGCCAGTTTTGGTGATGTGCTTGATCACTTCATACAGGCGGGCACCGTAAACAGCTGACATCTGCGCCTCGGCACCATCGATCACGCCCTGTTGCAGCGCGGTGTAGACCTCGGTCCAGCCCATCGGGGTAGGTGTAGCTCCCATCGCACGAATGGTTTCCAGCCACACGGGGGCTCCCGGCGTACGCATACGGACCCCTTGCAGATCAGAAGGTTGGGTGACGGGCTTGCTGGTCAGAAGATTTCGCTCACCCTGCCACCAGTTGAACGAAAGCACCTGATGCCCCGAGGCTTTACGCAGCTTTTCCGCCCAGCTGTCGAACAGTTTAGAGGTCACCAGTTTGCGTGCGCCGGGATAACCCTGAACCAGATAAGGCGCACCGAGAATGCCCATTTCAGGCGTGAAGTTGGCCAGACGGCCCCCGTCGACCAGCACGGCAACGTTCGCACCTGCGCGTGCCTGCTCCAGCACGTCTTCGTCGTTACCCAGCTGGGAGCCGGTGAAGATATTGACGGTCAGTTTACCGTCAGTGCGCTGTTCGACCCCTTCCTTGAACTTCACAAGGCCCTTGTACATGGGGTCATCCTGGGTGAGCGCCGTATTGACGTTCAATGACCAGTCAGCGTGCGCGGCACCGAGGGTGCCCATCATGATTGCGGCCAGAGAGGCCAGTCCGAACATCTTGAGCGATGGCATAGGAATACTCCGGTAGCCGGGTACTCACCCGTAGGTAATTCACCCGATTGTTGTTATTAAGTTGCGTACCATACTAGCCTACCACCACTAAACGGGTGTTCGTCAACACCATACTAGTATGGTAGTATGAGTTTTCTTAATTTTGATGGTGATTCCCATGCTCAGTGCACTTGATCCTACAAACCGGCTGCCGAAAGGTTTACAGATCTTTCAGCACTTGCGTCAGGCCATCGTGACGCTGAAGTTCAAACCCGGTCAGAGTCTGTCCGAAAAGGAGATTTCTCTGCAGTTGGGTGTCAGCAGACAGCCCGTGCGCGAGGCTTTTATCATGCTCTCCGAAGCCGGGCTGGTAGACATCATGCCCCAGCGTGGCACGCTGGTGATCAAGATCTCTCTTGAGGCAGTCAAAACTGCCCGCTTTATCCGCGAAACGCTGGAGGTGGCGGTCGCCAAGGAGGCCTGCGGCAAGCTGAATGGCGCGTTTTTCCTGCGTACGCGGGCGCTGATTGCCCAGCAGAAAATGGCGGCAGAAGCGGAAGACTTCGAAGAGTTTCTGAGCCTTGATGAGGCCTTCCATAAATCCATCGCTCTCGAAATCGGCATGCAGCGAGTATGGGAGCTGGTGGAGTCGCAGAAAGCACAGATGGACCGGGTACGGTTTCTGAGCCTGCCGGGGGCGTCCCCCATGCGTAAGTTGATTGCCCAGCATGAAGCGATTCTTGATGCACTGGAGCAAGGCGACAAACTGGCGTGCGAGGAAGCCGTCAAACAGCATCTGTCGGAAGTACTTTCCGTATTGGAGCCTTTATCCCTGGCCTTCCCGGACTATTTCAGTGAATGAGCTAACGGGGCTTGACTGCCCCGCTGCTGCCTTTTGGGTGGTTAAACGGGTGTGATCACCAGCCATTATTCTATGGCCAGCATTCTGACTCTGCTCTAGCGCTCAGGCTTCAGCTTCCAGAGCAACGTCTGACGGGCGTGTGCCACTCGTGCCTGGCGCAGGGCACTGGGGGTCCAGATCAGGTAATAACTGAGCGCATCGTCAACTGCTGTGCCCGGCAGCTCCTGCAGTTCGCCCTTTTCTATCTGCGCATGACAGAGATATTCGGGCAGTACACTCCAGCCAAACCCCTTACAGAGTACGCTGCGCAATGTGCGCAAATCCTGCCCGATCAGTGCCGGTATAATCTGGCCCAGCTTGAGCTTGTTTCTGGCAGCCCACGAATCAACCAGTGGAATTTCAAGGTTGTAGGCCAGCAGCGGCTCCTGCGTTAGCGCTTTATCGAGAGATGGGCTACGGGAGATACGTTCAATAACAGCTGGGGCGGCAACCGCCAGTAAACGCTCGCTACGAATACGTTCGCAGTGCAGGCGTTTGTCACTGGTAGGGAAAGCGGAAACACCCAGATCACAATGCCCTTCGATCACCATCTGATTGATCAGGTCGGCACCTCCGGTTTGCAGACGCACCCGGATACCCGCCTCAAGCAGCGGCACGACATGGACGCCTACCACTTCAGCCAGAAAATCAGCATGTCCGATGATCTGCAATGCACCGGTCATTTCGACCGAGCGGGCCCGCGCAGAAGAAAGCGCCGCTTCGGCAGCATCAAGCTTGTCACCTATATCCGCAGCCAGCTCATCCGCTGCCCGTGTCGGGCTGACACCACGCACAAGGCGCTCAAACAGCGGCCGGCCAATAGCCATTTCCAGCCCGGCAATATGTTGTGAGACGGCGGGCTGGGTCAGATTGAGGCTTCGGGCTGCGCTGCTGATGGAGCGCTGGCGATAAACCTCGATGAATGTACGCAGGCGAATAAGTGACATGGCGCAACCATAACATAATTTATGGCAGCGCTAAAAAGCGCTAGTTGGTCAGCATGACGGCATCACTCGTAAGATGGCTCCCGTCAGCAACGCCACCGAAACAGACGGTGCGCTGACAAGGACCGACTGTCAGAAGCAGCGCTACCGGTGCCCGCCCTCCCCTAATGTGGCAAACGGCAAGACCTGAGGTTGCGCACTACAGCATCTGAGCACTATTTCAGGAAAGGAGAAGCCCATGTCAACGCAACGAATCAACGATCTGCAGCCCATTCTGAAAGCGATGCAGCAGTACCATCTGCACACCGGGCCGGCTGATGCCAGCCTGCGTCAGGATCGCCTGAACCGGGCTGCCAATCTGCTGCGTGAACACCGCCATGCCCTGGCTGACGCCATGAATGCAGACTTCGGTAATCGCAGTATTTACCAGTCGATGGCAGCCGACATTGGCACGACGATCCATGGTCTGCGTTATGCAGCCGAACATGTGGCTGACTGGATGAGGCCGGAAACGGTGGCCGCTCCCGTTCCGGGTATGCAGGCGCGTATTGAACGCCAGCCGCTGGGCGTGGTGGGCATCATCAGCCCCTGGAACTTCCCGCTGAATCTGGCCTTCGGGCCACTGGCCGGTGTTCTGGCCGCTGGCAATACCGCACTGATCAAACCGTCCGAGCTGACCCCTCGTACCTCCGACCTGCTGGCTGAGCTGATTGCCCGCTATTTCGATCCGATGGAAGTGGGCGTAGTCCTGGGTGATGCCGAAACCGGCGTGGCGTTCAGCCAATTGCCGTTTGACCATCTGGTATTTACCGGCAGCACCACGGTCGGCCGCCATGTAATGCGTGCCGCCGCAGAAAATCTGGTGCCAGTCACCCTGGAGCTGGGGGGGAAATCACCGGTGGTAGTCCACCCCCAGGCCGACATGAGCCGGGCCATTGCCCGCACACTGACGGTCAAAACATTCAATGCCGGTCAGATCTGCCTGGCTCCCGACTACATGCTGGTTGCGGCGGATAAACAGGCCGAGCTGATCCGTGCTGCAGAGGGGTTTATGCGGGAAACCTTCCCGTCTATTCAGAACAATCCTGATTACACGTCGATCATTTCCGCACGTCATTATGACCGCCTGCTGGGGCTGCTGGATGACGCAAAAGCGAAAGGTGCCCGGGTTATCAGCTTAAACCCGGCAAATGAGGTGGCCTTCGATGCCGCTACACGCAAGATCGCCCCCCATCTGGTGCTGGATGTGACCGATGAGATGCTGATCATGCAGGAAGAAATTTTCGGCCCGCTGCTGCCGGTGAAAACCTGTTCATCCGATGCCGCCGCCATCGCCTACATCAATGCCCACCCACGCCCGCTGGCAGCGTATTACTTCGGCGACGACGTTCAGAGTCAGCAACTGATCGCCACGCAAACAGCATCGGGCGCGCTGGTCATCAACGACATCATGAGCCACGTCGCGATTGAAACCCTGCCATTCGGTGGTGTCGGACCATCCGGCATGGGCGCCTATCACGGTATTCATGGCTTTATGCGCTTTACCCATAACAAGCCCGTGGTTGTACAAAGCCCGGATGGTGAAACCAATCTGCGTCTGCGTGCCCCGTATGCAGACAAGCTGGCACATCTGGAAACCCTGCTGGGTGCCTGAGCATCCAACCTGACTCCATCACCAAAGGATAATGACGATGAAAGTACTTATGGTTCTGACCTCACACGACGAGCTGGGCAACACCGGCAACAAAACCGGCTTCTGGCTGGAAGAGTTTGCAGCGCCCTACTAGACCTTTATCGATGCTGGTGCGACGGTAACCCTGGCCTCACCGGCAGGTGGTCAGCCGCCGCTTGATCCGAAAAGCGACCTGCCCGAATTCCAGACTGCGCTGACTCACCGCTTCAAGGCTGATCCGGCCACTCAGGCTGTGCTGGCTACAACCTGCAAGCTGGAGGAAGTCCGTGAAGAAGATTTTGACGCAGTATTCTATCCCGGTGGTCATGGTCCATTGTGGGATCTGGCTGAATCACCGGTATCCATTCGCCTGATTGAACGTTTTGAACGTGCACAGAAGCCGGTCGGTCTGGTATGTCACGCACCGGGCGTGCTGCGTCACGTCAAAGCTGCAAGTGGTGATGCGCTGATTAAAGGCAAGCGGGTGACGGGCTTTACCAATGGTGAAGAAGACGCCGTGCAACTGACCGATGTGGTGCCGTTCCTGATTGAAGACGAATTCAAAAAGCTCGGCGGACTCTATGAAAAAGGCCCGGACTGGGCACCGTATGTCGTGACCGACGGCAAGCTGGTAACCGGTCAAAACCCCGCCAGCTCCGAAGGTGTCGCAGTGGCACTGCTGGGTCTGCTGGCGTAACAGTGCAATAGCGGTATTGCTTCTTTAAGCACACTTTCTCACACAAAATTTCTCACGCAAAAAAAGCGCCGGTACGCCATTGAAAGAAGGTGTACCGGCGCTCTTACATCGGTCATCAAAGGGGTAAGGTTCATTCTATGGGGAACGGGCAAGTCGTTTTAAACGATTCACCGCGTTGAGAACCATGCAGATAACCAAAAAATAAGGCCGTTGAGCAAGGCAGTGCTGCAGCGGCCTTCGCAGCCTTATCCTCGTCTAACGGTGTGAATACAGTTGCTTCCCGGCGAATGGCATATCCGCCAGCAGGACGCCTTTAAAGCCTTCGCTGCGACGGTGCGTCAGAACCGGCGATATCTTCTTTGTATCAGGGTCAAGTAACAGGATCCCGTTCTTGTAATCGGCAATGAATATGCGTCCATCCTTGTGAATCTTCAGGCCGTTTGGCCAGCCGTCGTACTCCGCGATCAGCTGCCAGTCTCTCTGAGGCGATATACGAAAAATACGTCCGTAGGGAATGTCGGTGACATACAGATAGCCCTGCCTGTCAAAGGACGGGCCTTCCAGAAAGCTTGGAACTGACTGTCCCGGTTTGTTCGCACGAATCCTGTCGGAGTCGCCGTGAGGAAAATGGACTACACTTTTTCGACATCGCTTCCAGATAACGCCATCTGTCCGCACCAACACGAGATGGCCTTTCACTGCAACAGGATGCCCATGGAAGAATCAGACGTCTTTCCCGTTAACGATGGTACTGAACTGGCTTATCTGCTGAGCTTTGCCCTGAACAGCACGGCTGATGGAGTCGCCCTGCTCGATGCCGATCACTGTGTACGCTATTTGAATGAAGCGGCCTGCAGCCTGCTGGGGCTGTCCTGCAGTCGCTTGCTTGGCCACCATCTGGAAAGTCTGCTGGCACCGCGTATCGTCAACAACGAAGTGTCACTGCTCGAAGCCATCGAATCTCACCGTATCCTGACCCTTGAGCTATGCAGTCATCAGAGCAGCCCGCAACACTACGTCTCTATGCAGTTCAGACACTTCCAGTACGACCGGAACTACTACGTTCTGGCACTGATTCACGATCTCAGTGAACAACGGCGTATGGCAGATACCCTGCTGCGTAACGAGCGCCAGCTGCGCATCATGATAGAAAACATCCCGGATGCCATTGGCCGCTTTACCCCTGACTTTCGCCTGATCTATGCCAATCCGGCACTGGAGGCCCTGTGCCGGCTGCCACTGGTCGAAGTGCGTGGGCGCCCGGCCTGGGAAGCCTTTGGCGAGAACTCGCAGGTCGACATCATGGCCGATATGGTCAGACAGGTTGCCGATAGTGGTGAGGCGGTGGAAGAGGAGTTGATTCGCGGCATTGATGGCCCCGCCGATCAGCAGTCGCACTATCTGGTGCAGATGGTGCCCGAGCGCAATACCTCCGGCGAGGTCACCAATGTGATCTCTCTCGCCCGTGACATCACCGATATCCGCAAGGCGGAGCGGCGTCTGGCGGAAAGCAACCGGCAGCTGCGCGAGCTGACCCGCCGGCGTGAAAGCGCCCGCGAGGAAGAACGCAAACTGATCGCCAGTGAGATTCACGACGAGCTGGGTCAGCACCTCACTGCCCTGCGTATGGGAATCTCCATGATGCGCCTGCGCTACGGCGAGCAGAATCCGGGGCTGAGCGGTCATGTAGAGCAACTGATGGAGATTTGTGACCGTACCATTCAGGTGGTCCGTTCTGTCACGACCAATCTGCGCCCTACCGTGCTCAACATGGGCTTATACCCGGCCCTTGAATGGCTGATCAACGATTTCCGCAGCCATCACCCTCACATTCAGTGTGAATTTGTTGCCCACAGCGGCGAGCCAAAGCTCGATGACCATCTGGCCACTACCGCCTTTCGTATCGTTCAGGAGGCGCTGACCAACATCGCTCGTCATTCTGGCGCAAGCCGTGCAGTGGTGAGTCTTGAACGTCTCGATGATCAGTATAGGCTGGATATCACGGATAACGGGGTTGGCTTCAAACCTGACAACGTGGGTAAAAACTCGTTAGGACTGGCGGGCATGCGTGAGCGTGGCATCTGCCTGGGCGGTGAAGTGGTGATCTTCAGCCACCCCGGCCAGGGGGCAACCATACAGGCGACCTTCCCCGCGATGGAAAACAAGGAACTTCTATGATTCGTCTCCTGATCGCCGATGATCATGCCATCATGCGCAGCGGCCTGCGGCAGCTGATCGAGTTTGATCCCGCACTCAGGGTGATCGAAGAAGCAGAAAATGGCGCTCAGGTGATCGAGCATCTGCGCAGCAGCCAGTTTGACCTGCTACTGCTGGACATGAGTATGCCGGGGCTGAGCGGTGAAGATCTGATTACCCGTGTTCACGGCAAGGCGCCGAAACTGCCGATACTGGTACTGAGCATGCACAACGAGGCACAGATCGCCCAGCGGGCACTGCGGGCCGGAGCCAGCGGCTATCTGACCAAAGACCACAACCCGGAAACCTTACTCGCGGCGATTCACAAGGTGGCCAGTGGCGGTCGCTATCTGGACCCGCGGATTGCGGAGCAGCTGGCGTTTGCCAACAGCGTGCCGCAGGAGGCTGGCACCAGCCAGCTGACTGACCGCGAGTTTCAGATTCTGCGGTTGCTGGCCAGAGGGCTGAGTGTTAACCAGATCGCCGACGAGCTGATCATCAGTAACAAGACCGTCAGCACGCACAAGACGCGGCTGATGGAAAAGATGAGCTTCAGCTGTAACGCTGACATTGTTAAATACGCCATGGCCAACGGTCTGGTTGACTGAACTCAACACGCTTACCTCATGCAAGAGTGACCTCAGGCAAAAGAGAGCATTACCCTTCGGCGGCAGGTCAGGCCGTCAGCCTCACAGGTCTCAGGTAGGAAAATTCCTACTGATAATTACAGACATTTCTGACATTAATGTCAGAAACACACTATGTGACAATCTATTCATTAACTCCATCATGTGACTATCTGCTACAGCACTCTCATTCGCTGTAGCGCCTCTCTGATGGAGCGCGAAAGTGACGAATCCTACACCTGCTCAGAGTACGCCTTGGCTGCCGGTAGTGCTGATTTGCCTTGTAAGTGCAGTGCTAATCGGGTTAGCGACCACTTTTCCTTCCCTCTATTGGATTGCCTCCGCGCTCCTCCCTGCCCTGATGTTGTGGTTCTGGCTGCGCAGCCAAAGCAACAGCCACAGCCAGGCTTTGCAGGATGCGCATCAGCAGGGCGAACATGCCGGGGCGAACCGGGCCAGTTCGGATCTGGTTAAGGGGCTGCCTGAGCTGTGCACCTCCATTGCTCCGATCTGGGCGCAAAACATCGAAGTGGCCCGCAGCCACACCCAGTCTTCCATTGAGTCCATCAGCGACCGCTTCTGTCAGATGGCCGGGCGCCTCAATGCGGCGGTAAACAGCGGTGGCCAGTCAGACAGCCACAGTCTGGTTAACCTGCTTTCACACAGCGAATCCGAACTGGAAGATATTCTTGGCCAGCTGCGTCAGGCGCTGTCGAGCAAGGAATCGCTGCTGGCTGAAGTCGAGAAGCTCAGCAGCTACACCGGCCAGTTACGCACCATGGCCAAAGAAGTGGGTGATGTCGCCAAACAAACCAACCTGCTGGCACTGAATGCGGCTATCGAGGCCGCCCGTGCCGGTGAGGCTGGTCGTGGCTTTGCCGTGGTCGCTGATGAAGTCCGCAAGCTCTCCACCATGTCAGAAACCACGGGGCAGCGCATTGGCGAAACCATTGAAACCGTCAGTAGTGCCATCGAACGTACTCTCGCTGTTTCCAACGAGCACGCCTCCAAGGATTCCCGCACGCTGGAAAATGCCAGCCAGGTTATTCACCAGGTCATCAACGAGTTCAGCGAAGGTGCAAACCGTCTGGTTGAACACAGTAATGCCCTGCAGGCAGAGAACTCGGTTCTGGGTGAAGAGATTGCCGATGTGGTGATTGCCCTGCAGTTCCAGGATAGGGTCAGCCAGATTCTGACGCACGTCCGTCAGGACATCGAAAAGCTCAAGGATCATCTGGCCGACAAAAATGCGGCGGCGGTCGATGCCCGCAGCTGGATGGAAGAGCTGTCGCACACCTACACCACGCCCGAACAGCATGAAATTCATCACGGTGGCCGCTCAGGTAAAGGCAGCAAGAAAAAGCCCACCCATGATGACATTACCTTCTTCTGAGGAAACACCATGGCCAAAACCATTCTTATCGTTGATGACTCCGCCTCAATCCGTCAGGTGGTGGGTATGACTCTGAAGAACGCCGGATATGACGTCATCGAAGGTGTCGACGGCAAAGATGCTCTGAGCAAACTGGATGGTCGCAAGGTTCACCTGATCATCAGCGACGTCAACATGCCGGTGATGGATGGCATCACCTTTCTGAAGAACGTCAAACAGCTGCCTGCTTACAAATTTACCCCGGTGATCATGCTCACCACCGAAGCAGGTGATGCCAAAAAGGCCGAAGGTCAGGCGGCCGGAGCCAAAGCCTGGGTGGTTAAACCCTTCCAGCCTGCACAGATGCTGACTGCTGTGTCCAAACTGATTCTTCCCTGAGTAGCAGAGGTCCGTCATGAGCGACATCACACCCCAAGACGGTCGTCGGGAACTGATTCTCGACAGCGCATTGACCATCTACACCGCCGCAGATACCAAACTGCAACTGGTTGGCGCGCTGCAAGGTGCTCTGGAACTGCACCTCAACCTGAGTCAGATCGAAGAGTTCGATTGTGCCGGGTTGCAGTTGCTGCTGGCTGTGAGCCAGGAAGCCCAACGCCAGAACATCAGCTTCAGCCTTGAAGGAGCCACCGCTGCCGTGACGGATGTCGTGCAGATGATGGGCCTGAAGGAGCAGCTGCCCTTCGGAGGGCTGCACTGATGAATCTGGATAGCATCATCGGCACTTTTCTGGCCGAAAGTCGTGAGCTTCTGCAGCAGATGGAAGACGCCCTGCTGCAAATCGAGCAGTCGCCGGAGGATCCGGAGCTGATCAATGCCATCTTCCGCGCAGCGCATACCATCAAAGGGTCTTCCGGTCTGTTTGGCTACGATGCCATTGTTGCTTTCACCCATGTGGCAGAAAGCGTTCTTGATCGGGTACGTGCAGGTGAAGTGCGGTTCGACAGTGAGCTGATAGCACTGATGCTGCAGGTGGGTGATCATCTGGGCGGGCTGATCGACTGGCTGGCCGATGGTCGGGATCTGGCTGACGTCGCCGTGGAGACACGCGCTACCGATGCTGAGCTGATTACCTGTCTGAAGCGCTATCTGGACGAGGCTCCCGCCAGCGCTGACAACCCGGATTCTGCCGGGGCAGCCGCAAGTCCCGAAAGCGTTGTCGTAAGCGATGGCCAGTCGGCTGCAGCGCACTGGCATTTGTCACTGCGCTTTGGTGCCGACACCCTGCGCAGCGGTATGGACCCGACCTCCTTCCTGCGTTACATGGCCACTTTCGGCACAGTCACCCATGTCGAACCCGTGCTGGAGCACCTGCCGGTACTGGAGCAGCTGGACCCGGAGGCCTGCTATATCGGGCTGGAACTGGCTTTTGTGTCCGACGCCGATCAGGCCACTATCGACGGCACGTTTGAGTTTGTCCGCGATGAAAGCAGCATCGAAATCATCCCACCCCATTCTCCTCTGACCGCCTTCACCGCCCTGCTGCAGTTGCGTGCAGACGAAGGCGAAGCGCAGCCGCAGCGCCTGATCCGCTGCGGCTCGCTGACAGAAACGGAATGGCTGCAACTGCAGTCGCCTGCTGACAGCGACGCCTGTGCCGAAAGCAACAGTGCAGAGAGCAACAGCACAGAGACCATCCGCGAAAGCGATGCGACGGCCAATGACGTCGCCGCTTTAACTGGCAGCAGCGCAACGCCCGCGACGGCCACCACCGATGCTGCGAAGACGGCCCGTGCCAGTAAAGAGGCCCAGCGTGGTGGCGGTGACGCCAATCTGATACGCGTCGATGCAGCCAAGCTCGACCAGCTGATCAATCTGGTTGGCGAGCTGATCATTGCCGGTGCCAATACCCGCATGCTGGCCCAGCGCAGCGGCATGCTGGAGATGAACGAATCGGCCGAAACCCTGTCGCGGCTGGTAGAAGAAGTCCGCGACTCGGCCCTCACCCTGCGCATGGTACAGATTGGTGCCACCTTCAACCGCTTCCAGCGGGTGGTGCGTGATGTATCTAAAGAACTCGGCAAAGACATTGTTCTGCAGGTCAGCGGTGGCGAAACCGAACTGGACAAGACGGTAGTCGAGAAAATCGGTGACCCTCTGACCCATCTGGTACGTAACTCCATGGACCACGGTATCGAGTCGGCTGAACAGCGGCTGGCCAGTGGTAAGTCAGCACAGGGCGTGGTGCGGCTGAACGCCTATCACGAAGCGGGCGGCATCGTCATTGAAGTGTCTGACGACGGCGGCGGCCTCAACCCGCAGAAAATCATGGCCAAGGCGGTACAGCGTGGTCTGGTCTCCGAAGGTCAGCAGCTGTCCGATAAAGAAATCTTCAATCTGATCTTCGAGCCCGGATTCTCCACCGCAGACCAGATCAGCAACCTGTCCGGCCGCGGTGTCGGTATGGACGTGGTCAAACGCAACATCACCGCCCTGCGCGGTACCGTTGAGCTGGACAGTAAACTCGGCCAGGGCACCTGTGTGCGTATCCGCCTGCCGCTGACCCTGGCCATTATCGACGGCTTCCTGATCGGCGTCGGTCAGGCCAGCTATGTCGTACCGCTGGACATGGTGGAGGAATGTATCGAACTGCCGGGCAAGGGGCTGGAAAATCAGGAATTCCTTGATCTGCGTGGCGATGTGCTGCCATTCATCCGCCTGCGTCAGCTGTTTGCTGACGACAGCACTCCCCCCCGACGTGAAAACGTGGTGGTCGTGCGTTATGCAGGCGTGCGCGCCGGGCTGGTGGTCGACCAGCTGCTGGGCGAGTTCCAGACCGTCATCAAACCGCTGGGCAAAGTCTTTGCTCAGGTACCTGCCTTAAGTGGCTTCACCATTCTGGGCAGTGGTGCTGTCGCCCTGATTCTCGATATTCCCGGCCTGCTGTCGCAGGTCACTCACAACGACAACCGTGCTGGGCACCCATCCAGCCCACTGAGCCAACATCATCTGAGGAGTCTTGCCCAATGAGTCTGGTCAATCGAATGGCGGCCCTGGTCGCAACCGCTCTTGTCACCATCCTGCTTTTAGCGGCTCTTCAGACCAGTGCCGCGCTAATGCCCATCGCCGTTATTGGTGCATTGCTGGTGATTGCTCAGGCCATGCTGTTCAGGCAGGCCATCAGCAGCTATCTCGGTACGTCTGACGAACAGCTGGCGTCGGTCACCCTGCAGTTAACCCGCGGCGACGTGTCTGCCGCAGGTCAGCATGGCCATGCCGTCCCCGGCTCGCTGTACGCCAGTCAGCTGGAACTGGCAGGTACGCTCAGCCAGCTGTTTAGCGATCTGCGCAATATGAACAGGGAGCACGCCGCCGGTGATATTGATGTGGTGCTGAGCAAGAACTACCCCGGCGCCTACCGTGATCTGGCAGAGGGCATCAATGGGCTGGTCGCCAGCCATATCGACGTCAAGAAAAAGGCCATGGCCTGCGTCAATGCCATCGGCAAAGGCGATCTTGATGCGCCGCTGGAGAAGTTCCCCGGCAAGAAAGCCTTTATCAATGACAACATCGAGGGCCTGCGCGGCAATCTGAAAGGCCTGATGGCAGAAATGCACAACATGTCTTCCGAGCACGATAAAGGTGACATTGATGTGGTCATCGACGCCGACCGCTTCCAGGGAGCCTATGCCGATATTGCCCGTGGCATCAATGACATGGTGGCGGGCCATATCAGTGTCAAAAAGAAAGCCATGTACTGCATCAGGTCCATTGGTGAGGGCGATCTGCAGGCATCGCTGGAGCAATTCCCCGGCAAAAAAGCCTTTATCAATGAAAGCATCGAGCAACTGCGCGCCAATATCACCGCCCTGATGGATGAAATGCGCCATATGTCTGAGGAACACGACAAGGGCGACATCGATGTTGTGATTAACGCCGGTCGCTTCAAAGGGGCGTATGCCGACATTGCACACGGCATCAATGACATGGTGGCAGGCCATATCAGCGTCAAGAAAAAAGCCATGGCCTGTATCAAATCCTTCAGTGAGGGCGATCTGAGCGCCCCGCTGGAGCGCTTCCCCGGCAAGAAAGCCTTTATCAATGAAAGCATCGAGCAACTGCGCGCCAATATCGTGGCACTGATCGACGATACCCGCATGCTCAGTGATGCTGCTCTCAATGGTGAGCTGGATACCCGTGCCGATGCCAGCCGCCACCGTGGTGACTTCCGCCGTATCGTCGAAGGTATCAACCATACCCTGGAGGCCATCGTCGTACCGGTCAGCGAAGCCATGAATGTGATTGCTGCTCTGGCTGAAGGTGATCTGTCCCGGCAGATGGACGGCAGTTACAAGGGCCACCTGCACCAGCTGCAGCTGTCACTGAATACCACCGTCGACAAACTGGCAGAAATCATTGGTGAAGTGCATCAGTCCACGGTGGCACTGGGTAACGCTGCAGAAGAAATTTCCTCCACCGCGCAGAGTCTGAGCCAGGCCGCTTCCAGTCAGGCGGCGTCGGTCGAACAGACCAGCGCTGCGATGGAAGAGATGTCAGCCTCCATCGCCCAGAACACAGAAAACGCCAAAGTCACCGACAGCATGGCCGGTAAGGCATCGATTGAAGCCAGCGAAGGTGGACAGGCCGTTAAGGACACCGTCAGTGCCATGAAAACCATTGCCGAAAAAATTGGCATCGTTGACGACATTGCTTACCAGACCAACCTGCTTGCCCTGAACGCGGCCATCGAAGCGGCGCGTGCTGGCGAACATGGTAAAGGCTTCGCAGTCGTGGCTGCTGAGGTACGCAAGCTGGCGGAACGCAGCCAGGTAGCCGCGCAGGAAATCGGCGAAGTGGCGAAGAGCAGCGTTGCCCTTGCTGAACGCGCCGGCCAGCTGCTGGGGCAAATGGTGCCTTCCATCAACAAAACCTCTGATCTGGTACAGGAGATTGCTGCTGCTTCTGAAGAACAAAGCTCCGGCGTATCGCAAATCAGCTCTGCAATGACACAACTGAGCGACATCACCCAGCAGAACGCTGCCGCCTCCGAAGAGCTGGCTGCCACCTCTGAAGAAATGAACAGCCAGTCTGCCCAGCTGCAGCATCTGATGCAGTTCTTCCAGCTGGGTGGGAAGGAGTATGCAATGACGGCACATACTGCGGCAGTCCATCAGATGATGAAAAGCCCGAGCCCGACACGCACCAGCGAAATGAGCAGTGAGCTTGAGGGCGGTTTCATCCGCTTCGGGGGCTGAGCATGACAACCAGCACCCCCGTAGCGGCAGCCAACCAGATGATCATGCAACAGCAGGACGACCAGCAGCGGCAATACCTGACCTTTCGGGTCGGCGATGAGATGTACGCTGTAGCCACCCGCTACATCCGGGAGATTCTGGAGTTTGACCAGATCACCCATGTGCCGATGATGCCAAGCCTGGTGCGCGGTGTGATCAATCTGCGCGGCGCTGTCGTGCCCATCATCGATCTGGCCGAGCGTTTCGGTCAGGGCAAGATCGCCGTCAGTGTGCGTACCTGCATTGTCATCATCGAAATTATCGATGACGAAGAAACCCATCTGATGGGGGCACTGGTCGATGCGGTCAGTGCCGTCACAGAAATTGAGCTGGCAGCCCTGCGTCAGGCACCCGCCTTTGGTAATCGCATTCGGGGTGAGTTCATCGAGGATATGGCGCGCTTTGATGACCACTTCATTACCCTGCTGCGTATGGAGCAGGTGCTGTCCGTGAATGAGCTGGCGGCGCTGGCCGGCCAGCATCGCTCTGTGTCTGCCAGCAGTCACTACTAACACATTACTAATCAGCCCAATCAGTCCACGTTGCAGGGTTCTATCATGACCATAAGTAAAAAAATGATTCTCCTGGTGCTGTTTGCCCTCCTTGGCATACTCGTGCTGAGTGGCCTTGGGCAATATCAGCTGCGGCAGGTTTATGGTGCCGCCAGTTACGGCAACGACAATACCGTACCCAGCCTGCTGGCCCTGCGCGGAATGGAAAGCGCAGCGAAGGACCAGATTCGTCTGATGTACAAACATATCCTTACGCCCGACGATCAGGGCATGAAATCCATTGATGACGAGCTGGCGCAAACGGAGAAGTCCCTGGCCACAGCGACTGAAGACTATCGTGCCCTGCTCTCCAACGATGACGACAAGAAGATGCTTGAAAAGGATCTCGCTGACCTTGCTGCCTTCAAGGACGTGCGTGAACGTGTGCTTCGGCTGTCTCGTGGTAACCAGACCGACGCCGCTCGCGATCTGATTCTGGCGAACTCAGCGATCATTAATACCCTGACCAGTGACTTTGAAGCTCACGTGAAATTCAACGCCGACCTCGGCGATGACGGCACCGCCAATGCACAGGCCCAGCTGACCTCCGCCACCATCACGTCCGCTATTGTTTCGGTGGTTACGATTCTGCTGATCAGCCTGATCGGCTTCTTTATCACCCGTAATCTGCTGCGTCAGCTCGGTGGGGAGCCAGCCTACGCGGCTGAAATGGTGAGCCTGATTGCCGCGGGTGATCTGACGGTGTCGGTAACGACCAAAAACGGTGACACCAGCAGCATGCTGGGGGCTATCAAACTGATGGTCGAGAAGCTGGCACAGATTATTGGTGATGTCCGCAGCAATGCCGATGCGCTGTCCAGCGCCTCAGAGCAGATTTCTGCTACCGCTCAGAGCATGAGCCAGGGTGCCTCGGCACAGGCCGCATCGGTCGAAGAAACCAGCGCCTCCATGGAGCAGATGTCTGCCTCTATCGCCCAGAACACGGAAAACGCCAAAGTCACTGACGGCATGGCCAGCAAAGCCTCCCGTGAAGCCGATGAAGGCGGTCAGGCTGTGAAAGACACCGTTACCGCCATGAAAACCATCGCCGACAAGATCAGCATCGTTGACGATATTGCCTACCAGACCAACCTGCTGGCACTCAACGCCGCCATCGAAGCCGCTCGCGCCGGTGAGCACGGCAAGGGCTTTGCGGTGGTTGCAGCTGAAGTACGCAAACTGGCAGAACGCAGCCAGGTAGCAGCACAGGAAATCAGCGAAGTGGCCCGCAGCAGCGTATCGCTGGCTGAGCGTGCCGGCACCCTGCTGGATCAGATGGTGCCCTCGATCACCAAAACGTCCGATCTGGTGCAGGAAATCGCCGCCGCATCCGAAGAGCAGACCGCCGGCGTTGGTCAGATCAACTCCGCCATGACACAGCTGAGCAATATCACCCAGCAGTCAGCATCGGCCTCAGAGGAGCTGGCCGCCACCGCCGAAGAAATGAGCGGACAGGCTGAGCAGCTGCAGCAGCTGATGAACTTCTTCAAAGTCTCCAGCACCACCGCGGCCAGTAGCAGCCCATCACGTAAATCCGGCACCAAACGTGCGGCAAGACGGGAAATGGAAGAAGACGACAGCATGCTGGACAGCAACGGTATGCCTGACGGCTTCGTCCGCTTCCATCACTAACAGGCTGTTGAAAAACGTAATCGAGGCAGCCGAGACAAGGAAAAAACAGGCGAAAAAGCGGAGTTTAGTGAACTAAATGAGCATTTTGAGCCTGTTTTTGACGCGGTATTCGGCAACGCAGATAGATTTTCAACGACCTGCTAAGCCTTACCCTTGAGAGCACCTGCCCTGAACTCTTGATGTCAGGCAGGTGCAACACAGCGAACAAGGGACCTGACCCGTCCCGGGAGTGAACCATGTCCAATGCCAGTCAGACATTCGACCAGGGCACCGCCGAGCAGTACCTGACATTTTCTCTGGGGCAAGAAACCTTTGCGGTAAGCACACGCAACGTCCGCGAGATTATCGAGTTTGGCCGCCTGACCCCGGTGCCGATGATGCCTGCCAGCGTGCTGGGGGTGATCAACCTGCGCGGTGGTGTGGTGCCCATCATGGATTTGCGCCAGCGCTTTGGTGAAGGTGAAACCCGCATCGGCCGCCGCAGCTGCATCGTGATTCTCGATGTGTCGCGCGATGAAGTGCAGCAAACCATCGGTATTGTCGTGGAAGCGGTCAGTGCCGTGCTGGAAATTCCGCCGCAGGATATCGAGCCTGCACCGACCTTTGGCAGCCACATCCGCACCGACTTTATCCGCGGGATGGGCAAGATCGACGGCAATATCGTGGTGCTGCTCGATATCGGTCGTGTTCTGTCTCTGGAAGACATGCAGCAACTGGCCAGTACTGCCGCCAGCGCCAGCAAACAATCTGCCTGACAGCCTGATCTGACGAGGACCGTCTATGAACAGCCTGACCCTGTCAAATCGCGAATTCGAGCAGTTTCGCGGGCTGATTTATGAAATTGCCGGCATATCCATGGCCGACAGCAAGAAGCAGCTGGTTGCAGGCCGGCTGAACAAACGCCTGCGTTACTTCGGCATTGGCAGCTACACCGATTACTTCAAGCTGCTGATGAAGGACAAAAATGAGCTGCAAAATGCGGTGGATCTGCTGACCACCAACGAGACCTACTTCTTTCGCGAGCCCAAGCATTTCGAGTTTCTGGCAGAAAAACTGCGGAGTGAGCTGCGCAGCGGTGCGCAACCCCTGCGCATCTGGAGTGCGGCATGTTCCAGCGGTGAAGAACCTTACACCCTAGCATTACTGCTGGCCGATACGGTGCCGACCCGCCCGTGGGAAATTCTGGCCTCCGACATCAGCACCCGCATTCTTGATAAGGCACGCAAGGGCCTGTATCCGCTGCTGGATGCAGAAGGTATTCCCAAAGATCTGTTGTATCGCTACGGGCTCAAAGGCACCGGCTGCCATGATGGCTTTTTCACCATTGATAATGCGCTGCGCAAGCGCGTGCAGTTCCGCCAGATCAATCTGAACAATCCACTGCCGGATGTGGGCATTTTCGATGTGATTTTTCTGCGTAACGTCATGATTTACTTCGACGTAGAGACCAAGCGTCAGGTCGTTCAGCGACTCTGTACCCGACTTCGCCCCGGTGGTTACTTCTTTGTCAGCCATTCGGAAAGTCTGCACGGAATCAGTGATGAACTGCGGGCGGTACGCCCCTCTATTTACCGGAAGCCCGATGCATAAGCCCGATGGAGTCATAGAGGTATTTCTGCAGCCGGGTGAGCTGTACTTCAGCGACTGCTACACGCGCATTCGTACCCTGCTTGGCTCCTGCGTGTCTGTGGTGCTGTGGCATAAAACCGCTCTGCTCGGCGGTATGTGCCACATCATGCTGCCTACCCGGCGCCATCCGGGCAAAACCCTTGACGGGCGCTATGCCGACGAGGCGATCTTTATGCTGGTAAAGGAGATAAAGGCCACAGGGACTCAACCCTCAGATTATCGGGTGAGCCTGTTTGGTGGCGGCAATATGTTTGGTCAGCTGATGCAGAAGAACATTGGTCAGCAGAATGTGGATGCAGCCCTGAAATTACTCACTGCCCATGGTATGACCTGCCATGCCAGGCATGTCGGGGGTGAGGGCTATCGTAACCTGATATTTGATGTGTGGAGTGGCCACATTGCCCTCAAACATCCCACTCAACAACAAATCGCCAGTCGGCGTTATGAGGCATGTTCATCATGAAGAGTATCAAAGTGATGATCGTCGACGACTCTGCAGTCGTGCGCCAGGTGTTGACTGGCAGCCTGTCTGAATACGCCGGCATTGAAGTCATCGGCGCCGCGCCTGACCCGCTGTTCGCCATGGACAAGATGAAGCGCGCCTGGCCTGATGTCATCGTGCTGGACGTGGAAATGCCGCGCATGGACGGCATTTCCTTCCTGAAAAAACTCATGGCCGAGCACCCTACACCGGTGGTGATCTGCTCGACACTGACTGAGAAAGGCGCGGCCACCACCATGGAAGCGCTGGCAGCCGGTGCCGTCGCTATCGTGACCAAACCTCAGGGCAATCTGCGTCAGTTCCTGCTGGACGCGACCGACGAGCTGGTCAGTGCGATCAAGGCTGCTGCACAGGCCCGGCTGAAACGGCTGGCGCCTCCGGTGCCGGTACCTGCCCCCAAACTCAGTGCTGACGCCATCATGCCAGCCTCTAACCAGGCGGCGATGACGCGCACCACCGAACGGGTTGTCGCCCTTGGCACCTCCACCGGCGGCACTCAGGCACTGGAATACGTGCTATCTACCCTGCCCCGCGTGTGCCCCGGCATCATCATCGTCCAGCATATGCCGGAGAAATTTACCGCCGCTTTTGCCGACCGTCTGAACAAGGTCTGTCAGATTGAAGTGCGCGAGGCGCAGCACGGTGACCGGGTGATTCCCGGCCGCGCGCTGATTGCTCCGGGCGGTCGCCATATGCTGCTCAAACGCAGTGGCGCCCAGTACGTCGTCGACATTATTGATGGCCCGCCCGTGTGCAGGCATAAGCCCTCGGTCGACGTATTGTTCCGCTCCACCGCACGGGCTGCAGGCGCCAACGCCACCGGGATCATCATGACCGGTATGGGCGACGACGGCGCCCGTGGTCTGCGGGAAATGCACGAAGCCGGTGCCCTGACACTGGGGCAGGACGAAGCCAGCTGTGTTGTCTACGGGATGCCCAAAGAAGCGAAAAAGCTGGATGCCGTCAGTAAGGAAATACCGCTGGAGCAGATCCCGGCGTACATCCTGCGCGGGGATCATCGCAGTTGATCTGCCAGATTTGCTCAACGTGTAGGAAGTGACCCGATAAACTGGCCTCTCCGGAAAGAGGCCAGTCGGTTAGCACCATGAGCAGCTTTTCATGGTGTTGTCATGGTGCGGAGGACGATGATGGAACCCTCGATCCGCGGAACGGAGACGTAACGATATGTTTCGCATACTATGCATTTACGAATGGCTGTTTTCCGCTACAGCGTTGCGATCATCCCGACAAAGCAAGAATGTCTTGTCACAAAATAGCGAACACAGCCTCCTGATAAGTCATGAAAGCAATGGAGGAATTCGTGCTTCTTCATTCGTATCGTCTAAAGAACTATCGACGCCTGAAGGACGCTCATATAGAGCTAGCTGACAACATATCAATATTTGTAGGATCGAATAACAGCGGAAAAACGTCGGCAACTCAGGCCATCCATGCGTTTGTCACAGGTGGAAGAGATCGTTTCAGTCTTTATGATTTCAGTTCTTCTTGTTGGAAAGCCTTCGATGAAGCTGGATGCATCAACCTAGCCGAACCAGTTCCCGACGGCCTCTCACTTCCAAGCATAGAGCTTGATCTCTGGTTCGAAGTTGCTGCGCCAGACCTCTATCTAGTGATACCTCTGCTTCCGAGTGCAGCATGGGAAGGAACCAAGGTCGGCATACGGGTTTCGCTGGCTGCACGAAATCCCAATAACCTCATTCAAAATTACCAAGAAGCCAAGGCTAAAGGTACAGAGCAAGCCGCGGAACTGCCGCCAGGGTCACAATATGTTCCTTGGCCTCGCTCCCTGACGGACTATCTTCAGCGTGAACTCAAGAGCGAATATGAGTTGCGCTACTTCATCTTGGACCACACGCAGTTTGATGAGAACTTCCGTGAGATCGGGGACTATGTTCCTGAAGAATTAGGTGGAGAGCCAGGCGGCGGAACGATCCTGAAATCGCTTATCCATATCGACAGTTTGGGGGCTCAACGACACCTGGCTGATCCCAATCCGGAAGCCGGCGGGAGATCGGAAGACCTATCAAAGCGTTTGAGTCGCTTTTACAAGCGCAACCTTAATCAAAGGCAAGACGATCACACAGCTCTCAAGGCGTTGTTCGACTCCGAGCAAGCGCTCAACATTCACCTAGATGGCGTATTCAAGCCGATGCTTGATCGGCTCGCCATGCTTGGTTATCCGGGTATTAACAACCCGCGATTGAAAATTATGTCGGCGCTAGACCCTGCCCATGTTATGAGCCAGGATGCTCGGGTCCACTATCAGATCGGAGATGGCGAAGACATTGCCACGCTTCCTGACAGTTACAACGGACTTGGATTCAAGAACTTGATCTATATGGTCGTGGAGATTCTGGACGCCCAAGCGAGGTGGGTGTCGATGGACAATCGTCCTCCATTGCACCTAATTTTCGTGGAGGAACCAGAGGCCCATCTGCACGCCCAACTCCAGCAGGTCTTCATCCGAAATGTACTTGAACTCCTGAATATAGAAGGTGACGACGGAAGTATTTTTGGCAGCCAAATGGTCATAACGACCCACTCGCCGCACATTCTTTACGAGCGAGGATTCAAGCCAATCCGCTACTTCCGCCGGAAGAAAGTTGGCAATGAACAGTTGACCGAGGTTCTAAATCTATCTGCTTTCTACCAAGCTCAGCCAGATGATCGGGATTTTCTAGAAAGATATTTGAAGCTGACGCACTGCGATCTCTTCTTCTCAGATGCCGCTATCCTTGTTGAAGGCAATGTTGAAAGATTGCTCCTACCCATAATGATCCGGAAGGTGGCGACAACTCTCCGATCGGCTTGTCTATGTATTTTGGAGGTCGGAGGGGCCTTTGGTCATCGTTTCCAATCGCTCATAGAGTTTCTCGGTCTAACGACACTCATCGTTACCGATATTGATAGCGTCGCCCTCGTGACTCCTGAGGCCGACGATGCAGTTGATGATGAGGAAGTCGAGGAGTTCGAGGTTCCTGCCGATGAAGAGCAAGGCATCGCTGCGCAGGATCAGGATGATGGACAAAATCCGGTCGGCGAGCCGGTGGTGGCCCCGCCTAAGAAAAAATACGGTAAAGCTTGTTTGCCCAATGAGCCAGACGCTGCGACCTCGAATCAAACCCTTATCAAGTGGCTTCCTGGCAAGCTAACAATTGAAGACTTGCGCAATGCCTCGGAGGCCGACAAAACTCACGAGCTTGTGGACGGCGCAAAGGTTCGCGTCGCCTATCAGACCGAACGGGCGGTCATCTGGAACGGTGCCACTGAAAACCTTTGCGGGCGCACGCTTGAGGAGGATTTTGGCCTTGAAAATCCAGAGTGGTCTCAAGCCGCAGCGAGGAAGCCTCTTGGCCTGATTGTGAAGGGGGGAGCCGCCGATCCCTGCGCGCTTGCCAAAGGCCTCCATCAGAAGGTTTCGCGGAAAAATTTTGATAAGACAAAATTCGCGCTCGCTGTACTCACTGAAAATGAGGATGCGTGGCATGTCCCGGCATACATCCGTGACGGACTGGTTTGGCTAAAGGACGAAGTACGGATCGAACTTGAGACCGTCCTGCCTGACGTCGCTCCCATCGCAGAAGCTGGCGCAATAGGGGCTGAGCATGAGTAGCCGAGCAAATAAGCCAGACACTCAGGCAGACATCGACCTGCGAAACTGCCTTGGGAACATCCCACCGCGCAGCTTCATAATGAAGGCCGGTGCCGGCTCCGGAAAAACTACCTCTCTTATTAAAGGGCTTTCGTCAGCCATTCGAATACATGGGGAGAAACTGAAGAAAGCTCGCCAGCGTATCGCCTGCATTACTTTCACGGAAATCGCTGCCGGAGAGATATGGAGGGATGTCGGCAGTGATCCGCTAGTTCACGTTTCGACGATTCACAGCTTCATGTGGCTACTAGCCAAACCGTTTCAGAACGACATTCGCGTCTGGGTCTCTGCGCGCATCGCGGAAAAAATTGAAGCGCTTGGACAGAAGCAGGCAAGCTATGGCCCTAGGGTTCAACAGCGCACAAAAGACAAGGACGCCCGAGACTTGGAGCGTCTCCACAGACAGTCGGCGCGGATCGCCGGAGTCAAAAGCTTTCGATACGGAACTGGTAGCGATTACGTAAACGGAGTTTTGGGGCACGACGACATTTTAAGACTTGTACCCTACCTCATTGCTGAGCGCCCTCTCTTTCGAACTCTTGTCGCACGCCAATTTCCATTTATCTTTGTGGACGAGAGTCAGGACACAACCACAGCAGTGGTAGAAGCACTGAAGACCGTAGAGTGCGAGCCCGGTGTTACGCTTTGTCTCGGCTTCTTCGGAGACCCGATGCAACGCATTTATGCCACTGGAACCGGTTTGGTTGAAGCAGCACCCAATTGGGCCGACATTCCAAAGCCGGAGAATTTTCGGTGCTCAACTAAAGTTTTGAATCTTGCAAATGCCATTCGGCGCAATGGTGATGACCTCGTTCAGGTTCCTGGCCAACGTCTAGGTCTGGAGGGCGTCATGCCAACTCCCGAAGGTTCTGCCCACCTTTTCATCTTGCCTGCGGACGATACTCGGGATGCAAACTTGGCTCGAGTACGCGGCTGGATGGCTGTGCAAACTAGTGATAGTCGTTGGCGACTTGATGATGGCGATCAAGATCAGGTCAAGCTTCTTGTTATTGTTCACCAGATGGCTGCAAAGCGCTTAGGTTTCGGAGAGCTTTACACGGCGCTCAACTCCAAAGCGCCGACAGCATTCAAAAATGGTTTTCTGGATGGCTCTGCATGGCCCCTTTCACCATGTGTGAAATTTCTGATTCCGATAGCGATTGCCCATGCAGAGGGGCGGCAGCTCGAAGTGATGCGGCTGATCCGAGAGTATTCGCCCCTTCTTGAAAAAGACACTCTAGCCGGGGCGAATGTCGCAGAACGGCTTAAAGCACTTAGAGAGCTTGTTACCTCAATTGCAGAAGGCATAGCCGGGAGTTCCAACGTAACGATTGGCGATCTCTTGAAGCAAGTGTATGCCGCAGGGTTACTAATCCTTGATCCCCGGCTGGCATCTTACTTGGACCCAAAAGCAGCTCCACCTGCCCCGCCCGCAGAAGGAGAAGAAAATGACGACGACCAAGAAGACGATGAGTCAGATAAGGAAATGACTTCGATGGATGCTTTTTTGGCGTGCCCGGCTCAACAGCTTTGGCCGTATCACACTTACATTTCGAACAATTCACCTTTTTCAACGCAGCAAGGCATCAAGGGGGCTGAATTCGATAGGGTGCTCGTCGTGCTAGACGATGCAGAGAGTACCCATTTCCAGTTTTCCTATGAAAAATACCTTGGTCTCAAAGCGCTTTCGGATACCGACCAGCAACACATCGAGGCTGGCGAAGAAACGACTGTGGATCGAACACGCCGCCTTTTCTACGTGAGCTGCACAAGGGCGCTAAAAGACTTGGCAGTCGTCCTCTTCACGGCGGATCCAGTGCATGCTGAAGCTCATATACGTCGGCTTAACCTTTTTGAAGGCGATTCAATCCATACTCAAACCGTCTTTGATGGAAACGTCGCTGGTGTTAGCACGACCTCCTTGCCATAGTCGGCCAGCGTTCTATCCCAACCCGTGTGAATGTGCATAATCGCCTGACGCCTGCATCACTCCGTCAATGCGGGATGGACGGTGTAAACCTTATTCAGGATGGGACAACTGCAACAAAAAAGGCCTCCAAAAGGAGGCCAAACAGGAAAAGAGAGAACAAGAGGACAACGGATGGTGAAAAAACAACTAAAGACCCGAAGGGTTTTGTAGAGGTATTCACAACATTTCGTGAATACCTCTGTTGCTTACGCCTGCACAGTCAGCTGTTGCTGCTCGCCTAAGCCTTCAATACCCAGACGCATGGTTTGCCCTGCACGCAGGTACACCGGGCTGGGCTTCTGTCCCAGACCTACACCGGGTGGAGTACCGGTAGAAATCACGTCGCCGGGTTGCAGGCTCATGCAGCGGCTCAGGTAACTGATCAGCTGGGGAATGTTGAAAATCAGCGTGCGGGTGTTGCCCTGCTGATAGCGATGACCGTCCACTTCCAGCCACATATCAAGATTGTGCGGGTCAGTCACTTCATCTTTGGTGACCAGCCAGGGGCCGATGGGGCCGAAGGTGTCAAAGCCTTTGCCCTTGTCCCAGGTGCCACCCTTCTCCAGCTGCCATTCGCGCTCGGAGACATCGTTGATCACACAATAGCCCGCCACGTACTCCATGGCATCTGCTTCGTCGATGTAGCGACCGGCTTTGCCGATCACCACACCCAGCTCCACTTCCCAGTCGGTCTTAGAAGAACCACGCGGAATTTCGACTTCATCGTTGGGGCCGCAGATAGCGCTGGTCCATTTGTTGAAAATGACCGGCTCCTTGGGCACATCCATGCCTGACTCTGCGGCGTGGTCGGCATAGTTCAGGCCGATACAGATAAACTTGCCGACGCCGTTCACACAGGCACCAATACGTGGGTTGCCCTCGACTACAGGCAGGGTTTGCGGGTCGATGTCCGCCAGTTTTGCCAGAGCTTCAGTGCTGAGGGCTGCGCCGTTGATATCGCTGATATGGGCAGACAGGTCACGGATCTGACCGCTGGCATCCAGCAGGCCGGGTTTTTCAGCGCCTTTAACGCCGTATCGCAGTAATTTCATAGGGCTTTCCTGATTGCAGATGTTGTTTTAAATGAACGGGGGCAGCGTACTCAGATGCTCATGCCACCATCAATGACATGGACGGTACCCGTGGTATACGACGACGCATCCGAACCCAGATACAGCGCCAGCTGGGCAATCTCTTCGGGTTGTCCGATGCGGCCCATGGGCTGACGGGCGATAAACTGCTGGTACACCACCTCTTCCTCTACGCCCTGCTGGGCGGCCTGTTCGGCAATGCGCTGACGCAGTGAAGGTGACTCCACAGTACCGGGGCAGATGGCATTACAGCGGATGCCCTTGCCGATATAGTCAGCCGCCACGGATTTGGTCAGGCCGACTACCGCTGCCTTGCTGGCGGTATAGGCCAGACGGTTCGGCACGCCTTTGATGCTCGATACTACCGAGGCCATATTGATGATGGAGCCGCCACCGCGTACCAGCATGCCCGGCAGGAAGGTGCGGATCATGCGGTACATGGCGGTGACGTTGAGATCAAACGAGCGTTGCCAGGCGCTCTCCTCACATTCGAGGATGTTGCCTGCGTGCACGTAGCCCGCGCAGTTGAACAGCACATCGACCGGGCCAACAGTGTCATAGACCCGTTTGATGTCCGCTTCTGACAGCACATCCAGCCGCAGGGCGGTGAGGTTGTCGATGCCCTGCAGGGCGCTGATGTCGATGTCGGTGCCGATCACTTCTGCCCCGGCATCCAGAAAGGCGCGTGCGCTGGCCAGACCGATACCCTGTCCGGCGGCAGTAATCAGCACTTTTTTATTCTTCATGTTTTGCCTGTTTTCCATTTCGATAATTTCCACTCAATAGGCCGAAAACGCTCGCCATCAGGGCAATGCACGGCGTGACTGTTCGCCATTGATCAGGCGCGAAATACCCAGCGGGTTGGCGTTCTGCAGGGCCACGGGAAGCAATGCATCGGGGCAGTTCTGGTAGCACACCGGGCGCAGGAAGCGATCAATGGCCAGCGTCCCGACCGAGGTGCCGCGGGCATCAGACGTTGCCGGGTAAGGGCCGCCGTGGACCATGGCATCCGACACTTCCACCCCGGTGGGGTAACCGTTGATCAGCACCCGCCCGGCTTTCTGTTCCAGAATGGCCATCAGCTCTGACGCCGCTGTCAGTTCATCGGTTTCGCCAATCAGGGTAGCGGTCAGCTGACCATGCAGCGCCTGCAGACAGGCAAGCAGCTCCGCGTGATCCGCCGCTTCCACCACGATGGTAGTCGGACCAAATACCTCTTCCTGCAGCAGCGTATCGCCCTGCAGCAGCAGGCTGACATCCGCTTTGAACAGCTGTGGCTGGGCACGACGATCAGGTGCTTCGTCTCCGGCCAGTGGCGTGATACCTGAGTGCTGACGCAGCACGGCGCAGCCTTTGCGATAACTGTTAAGGACGCCGGTATTGAGCATGGGCTGTGCAGGCTGATCAGCCATTCTGGCCGTCAGCTGGTCCACAAAGGCGCTGAATTCAGCGGAGCGAATACCCAGCACCAGACCGGGATTGGTACAGAACTGCCCTGCTCCCAGCACCACGGAAGCCGCCAGCTCACTGGCAATCTTTTCGCCACGTACCGACAGTGCCTGCGGCATCAGGATGACGGGGTTGATGCTGCTCATTTCGGCAAACACCGGGATGGGCTGTGGCCGTGCCGCCGCCATATCACAAAGCGCCCGGCCACCGTGCAGCGAGCCGGTAAAGCCTACCGCCTGAATAGCCGGGTGTTTGACCAGAGCTTCACCCACACCGGAGCCAAACACCATGTTGAATACCCCAGCGGGCATGGCGGTCTTCTCGGCGGCGCGAACAATGGCTTCGGCTACCTTTTCTGCTGTACCCATATGGCCGCTGTGGGCCTTGAACACCACCGGGCAACCTGCGGCCAGCGCGGATGCGGTATCACCACCGGCAGTGGAGAAAGCGAGAGGGAAGTTGCTGGCGCCAAACACCGCCACCGGGCCAACGCCCAGACGACACTGGCGCAGATCAACGCGCGGCAATGGCTGACGGTCAGGCAGTGCCAGATCAATGCGCGCACCGTAGAAGTCGCCGCGTTTTAGCACTTCGGCGAATAAACGCATCTGACCACTGGTACGGCCCCGCTCGCCCATAATGCGAGCAGCAGGCAGCGCGGTTTCCTGCTGTACCAGCGCTACAAATGTCTCATCGAGTGCATCCAGCTCATCGGCGATGGCGGTCAGAAACTCGGCCCGGCGGCTGGCCGGAAGACTACGAAACACGGGAAAAGCCGACGCTGCTGCCTGACAGGCAGCATCTACCTCGGCAGGTGTCGCCTGATAGAAAGGCATCGGCAGCGCTTCGCCACTAACGGCCTCGCGACTATGCAGTACAACGGTGCCTTCGGCACTGCGCTGACCACCAATAAAGTTGTGGCCACCCAAGGGCTGACTGGACTGATCAAGTTGACTGGACATTATTATTTACCGTCCTGTAGTAGGTCATGGGCGGTAATCTATGTCGTGAAGCGATTCATTCCCAATGGCATTTTTGGATTAAACGATAACCATTGGGAATCGCTGGAAGGCCGTTTATGCGGTTCCGCTGGCGGTTTTGCTCAGGGTTCTGTCTGCATTGTCTTGCAGTATGGTCGCGAACTCCCGTGCCGGGCCGAACAGCTGTTCACCCTTGCGGGTCAGGATGCCGTAGTACTGCGGCGTAAGGTCAAGAGGCGTGTCAATGACCGACAGGTCACCACTTTCTACATGAGGGCCGACCATCGCTACCGGCAGCATGCCGATCATCGGGCCACGCTGCAGCAGTTTAAGGAACGTCTGCATGGAGATGGTGACGATGGTGTTCTGCGGAATGGCCACCCCTGCCCGGGCAAACGCCTCCTCCATCCGGTCACGAATGGGTGTGCCCTTGGGATACAACAGCCACGGCCAGTCCACCAGTTCATGCAGTGCCCGCGGCCCCTGCCCGCTAATGGGGTGACGGGTACTGGTCACCAGACAGAACGGCTCCGGTGCCAGCGGCGTAAAATCAAAGCGCTGTTGCTGCCCTTCCTCCGTATAGCGACCAATGGCCAGATCAATCACCCGGTTCTCCAGCATTTGCATCAGCTGGCCGCTGGTTTGCTCGACGACTTCGATTTCCAGCAGCGGCGAGCGCTGCTTGATCTCGACAATCGCCTCAGGCAGTACCACGGCGGTGGCAGCGAAAATACCCCCTACTTTCAGATAACCGTGGCCACCGTTGCTGAGGTTATTGATCTGTTCTACGAAACCTTTGGCGTCGTTCAGCATGATCTGGGCATAACGCACCACGTGCTCGCCGAGCGCCGTTGGCGGCATACTGCGCGGCTGGCGCTCGAAAATGTCGAAACCGAGCAGCCCTTCAATTTCTTTCAGCATCTTACTGATGGCAGGCTGGCTGAGATTCATCTGCTGTGCCGCCAGATGCATGTTGCGTGTTCGGCCGAGGGTATCGATCAGTACCAGATGGCGAAACTTCAGCCAGTTGCAGAAGGATGAAACGGTCAGATTAGCCATGGTGTCTCTTGTTGTTGTAGCGGTGACAGAAAGGAAGTTAACCGCCGTGCCGGGCACAGCGTTTTCGATAACGATCTGTTATCGAATCTTAAGAAGATGTCATTGGAGTTTATCGGCAACGGCGCCTAGTGTGTAGTTCATACAGGCTAGGAAACCTAATCATGACAACAAATCGCGTTCCTGTACTGACCCCTGCCAACAGTCTGCCCGCCGATACCGATGTGGCCACACTGATCGGTCGTGCCTGGGTACCCGGTACCGTGGCAGGCCCTTCTCCTATCGTGCTCCGTCAGGGGCAGGTGTTTGATCTCTCGGCAGAATTTGCCACCCTCAGCACCCTGCTTGAACAGCCTTCGCCGCTGCAGGCCGTGCGTGAAGCCAAAGGTACGCTGCTGTGCAGTGTTGAAGATCTGCTGGCCAACAGCAGTGGCACAGCCGACCCTTCACTGCCTTCGCTGCTGGCACCGGTTGATCTGCAGGTGATCAAGGCGGCGGGTGTGACCTTTGCTGCGTCCATGATTGAGCGTGTGATCGAAGAACAGGCCGGTGGTGATGCCTCCAAAGCCGAAGGTGTACGTGCGCTGGTGCGTGATGTCATCGGTGACAATCTGCGAGCGGTCAAACCCGGTTCCGAACAAGCCATGCGCCTGAAAGCGCTGCTGATCGAAAAAGGCATGTGGTCGCAGTATCTGGAAGTGGGCATTGGCCCCGACGCTGAAATTTTCACCAAGGCACCGGTACTGGCTGCCGTGGGTTCAGGTGCTGAGATCGGCATCCACCCCAAATCCGAATGGAATAACCCCGAGCCTGAAGTCGTGCTGGCGGTCAGCAGCCAGGGACAGATTCATGGCGTGACGCTGGGTAATGACGTCAACCTGCGTGACTTTGAAGGCCGTAGTGCCCTGCTGCTGAGCAAAGCCAAGGATAACAATGCCTCCTGTGCCCTCGGTCCGTTTATCCGCCTGTTTGATGAGCACTTCACTCTGGATGACGTGCGCAACTGCGTGGTTGAGCTGAAGGTCAAAGGTGAGGACGGTTACCTGCTGCAGGGCTCCAGTTCAATGAACCAGATCAGCCGCGACCCGGAAGATCTTGCCGCTCAGGCACTGAACGGTAATCACCAGTACCCCGATGGCTTCCTGCTGTTCTGCGGCACCCTGTTTGCGCCGACGGAAGACCGCGATCATCCGGGCGGTGGCTTCACCCACAAACTGGGTGACAGCGTCAGCATCAGCAGCCCACGCCTTGGTGCCCTGCGTAACGTGGTCACACACAGTGACCGTGCCACGCCCTGGACATTCGGTATCGGCGCGCTGATGAAGAACCTGGCCCAACGCGGATTGCTGTAACGGCGTGCACTGAATTGATTGCCAGCGTTGTGAAGCCACATCCAATCAGAGTAATGCCCTGCTGGAGCAATGCCCGGCCACCCTGTAGGCTTCGCGCCGCACGGTACGCACACCGTCACGACAATAACGAATAACAAACGAGACCCAACCATGAGCAACAACACCAAACGCCGTTTGCGCAGCCAGGACTGGTTTGATGATCCAAGCCATGCCGACATGACTGCCCTTTATGTCGAGCGTTACATGAATCAGGGTCTGACCCGCGATGAGCTGCAGTCAGGCCGTCCTATCATCGGTATTGCCCAGACCGGCAGTGATCTGACCCCCTGCAACCGCCATCATGTTCAGCTGGCCGAGCGGGTCAAGGCCGGTATCCGCGATGCGGGCGGTATTCCGATGGAGTTTCCGGTGCACCCCATTGCCGAGCAGAGCCGCCGCCCTACTGCGGCGCTTGATCGCAATCTGGCCTATCTCGGTCTGGTGGAAGTGCTGCATGGTTACCCCCTCGACGGCGTGGTGCTGACCACTGGCTGTGACAAGACCACCCCTGCCTGCCTGATGGCAGCAGCTACTACCGACCTGCCAGCCATTGTGCTGTCAGGCGGGCCAATGCTGGACGGTCACCACAAAGGTGAGCTGATCGGCTCCGGCACGGTGATCTGGCATGCCCGCAACCTGCTGGCTGCTGGCGAGATCGACTACGAAGGTTTTATGGAAATGACCACTGCGGCGTCTCCGTCGGTGGGCCACTGCAACACCATGGGTACCGCCCTGTCGATGAACGCCATCGCCGAAGCGCTGGGCATGTCGCTGCCCGGCTGCGCCAGTATTCCGGCGCCCTACCGTGAGCGCGGCCAGATGGCCTACGCCACCGGCAAGCGTATCTGCCAGATGGTGTGGGATGACATGCGCCCCTCACAGATCATGACCCGCGAATCTTTCGAGAACGCTATTGCCGTGGCGTCGGCGCTGGGCGCCTCCAGCAACTGCCCTCCCCACCTGATCGCCATTGCCCGTCATATGGGCGTCGAGCTGAGTCTGGATGACTGGCAGCGCGTCGGTGAATCAGTGCCCCTGCTGGTGAACTGCATGCCCGCAGGCAAGTACCTCGGTGAAGGTTTCCACCGTGCAGGCGGTGTCCCTGCCGTCATGCATGAAATGCAGAAAGCAGGCAAGCTCCACGAGAACTGCCAGACCGTCAGCGGCAAGACCATCGGTGAGATTGCCAGCGCCAGCGCGACCAGCAATGACGATGTGATCAAGCCTTACGATGAGCCGCTGAAACACCGTGCAGGCTTTATCGTGCTGAGCGGTAACTTCTTTGACAGCGCCATCATGAAGATGTCGGTCGTGGGTGAAGCCTTCCGCAAGACCTACCTGTCCAAACCCGGAGAAGAAAACACCTTCGAGGCCCGTGCCATCGTCTTTGAAGGGCCTGAAGACTATCACGCCCGTATCGACGACCCGGCGCTGGAAATCGATGAAAACTGCATTCTGGTCATTCGCGGTGCTGGCACCGTGGGTTATCCCGGCAGTGCCGAAGTCGTCAACATGGCGCCTCCTGCGGCCCTGATCAAAAAAGGCATCGATTCCCTGCCCTGTCTGGGTGATGGTCGCCAGAGCGGCACCTCGGCCAGCCCGTCGATTCTGAACATGTCGCCAGAAGCGGCTGTCGGTGGTGGTCTGGCGCTGCTGCGGACCAACGATCTGCTGCGCATTGACCTCAACAACCGCAGTGTCAATGTGCTGGTCAGTGAGGAAGAGCTGGCGCGCCGTCGCGTTGACTGGCAGCCCAACATTCCCGAGTCACAGACGCCCTGGCAGGAGCTGTACCGTCAGCTGGTCGGCCAGCTGTCGACCGGTGGCTGTCTGGAACCGGCCACCTTGCACATGAAGGTCATCGCGCGCAGTGGCCCACCCCGCCACTCACACTGACCGGTAGCGGCATTAGCCGCCGGTCACCGGGCCATGACGCTTTAACAGGCTGTTGAAAAACGTTATCGAGGCAGCCGAGACAAGGAAAAAACAGGCGAAAAAGCGGAGTTTAGTGGACTAAATGAGCATTTTGAGCCTGTTTTTGACGCGGTATTCGGCAACGCAGATAGATTTTCAACAGCCTGCTAAATCGCTATTTCCGCTCCATTCTTCTGCCTCTGCCGGTGTGTTCTGCACACCGGCCAGAGTGCGGCTGGGCCTGACTCAGCCTGAATGTGTGGACATGGCAGAAGGGATGGCAGTGCGCAGTCACTGTGCCGGTCGCCATCCAACCGACAGAACATGGACATAGTGACACCTGAAACCTGCTGCTGTTTGCAGGTATCGGCTGGTGGTGACGCTGAGTTTGCTCCTGTTCCTGCAACGAGGATTCCCCGAGATGACGAGCTTTATTCATCGTCTGGAAAAATTGATTGAGTACCTGATGGCGGCAGCCCTCGCCGTCATGTTTGTTGCGGTATTCGCTAACGTTGTCCTGCGCTATGTATTCGGCTCAGGTATCGCTGCTTCCGAAGAGCTTTCGCGCCTGCTGTTTGTCTGGCTGATCTTCCTGGGGGCCACTCTGGCCATGGGTCGCCATACCCATCTGGGCTTTGATCTGGTTCAGCGCGCCCTGCCGGCACCGCTGCGCAAACTTTGCGCCATCGTCAGCCACGGCCTGATGCTCTACAGCCTGTGGCTGTGTCTGGAAGGCAGCTGGCATCAGTTCGAGATCGGCCTGCGTATCACCTCGACTGTCATGAAGTACCCACTGGCACTGATGGCCTCTTCCGGTCTGGTGCTGGCACTGGGCATGGGGCTGTATCTGCTGGCCAACCTGATTCGCATCCTCATCGGCCATCCCGATGCGTATATTCCCGGCCAACGCCGTCATGACCTGTCTGCTGCCGAGGAGATGCACTGATGACTCTGGCCTTGTTCCTGCTGGCACTGCTTGGCTTTATGGCGCTGGGCATGCCGATTTCTTTTGCCCTGATCATGACCGGCGTGGCCATGATGTGGCATCTGGATTTCTTCGACCCCCAGCTGGTCGCCCAGAACCTGATCAGCGGTGCTGACAGCTTCCCGCTGATGGCGGTGCCGTTCTTTATCCTTGCCGGTGAAGTCATGAACGCCGGTGGTATTTCCAAACGTATCATCAATCTGGCCATTGCCTGCGTCGGTCATCGTCGTGGTGGTCTGGGCTTTGTCGCCATCATTGCCTCGGTGATTCTGGCCAGTCTGTCCGGCTCAGCCATTGCCGACACCGCCGCGCTGGCCACCCTGCTGCTGCCGATGATGCGAGACAACGGTTATCCGGTGGGTCGTTCTGCCGGCCTGATCGCCTCTGGCGGCATCATCGCGCCGATCATTCCGCCCAGCATGCCGTTCATCATTTTTGGCGTGACCACCAACCAGTCCATCAGCCAGCTGTTCATGGCAGGTATTGTGCCAGGCATCATCATGGGCCTCGGTCTGGTACTGGCGTGGAAATGGAGCATGGGCAAGATCCATATCGAGCCGCAGCCACGACAGAGCATGAAGCACCGTCTGGTGGTCGCCAAAGACGGCATTCTGGCCCTGCTGATGCCCGTCATCATCATCGGCGGGCTGCGCGGCGGTCTGTTTACGCCCACCGAAGCTGCAGTTGTTGCGGCAGGTTACGCCCTGCTGATCAGTCTGGCGGTGTACCGCGAGCTGGATTTCAAGGCGCTGGTGCCACTGTTCATTCGCGCCGCGTACACCACCAGTGTGGTGATGTTCCTCTGCGCTGCCGCCATTGTGTCGTCCTACATGGTGACCCTGGCTGATCTGCCCTCTGAACTGGTCGATCTGCTGGCGCCACTGCTCGACAGCCCACGGCTGCTGATGGCCACCATTGTGCTGGCAATGATCCTGATCGGTATGGTGATGGACCTGACCCCCACCATTCTGATTCTTGGCCCGGTGATGATGCCGCTGGTGATCAAGGCCGGTATCGACCCGATCTACTTTGGCGTGATGTTTGTGATGGTCGGCTGTGTTGGCCTGATTACGCCGCCCATCGGTACGGTACTGAGCGTGGTATCGGGCGTGGCACGTCAGCCGATGGAAGTGATTGTCCGTGGTGTGATGCCTTTCCTGCTGGTGTATCTGGTGATCATCGCCCTGCTGGTGGTGTTCCCCGGCATTGTCACCGTACCGGCAGCCTGGCTGTAGCACCCCTGATCTGAAAACAGCTTTTGCAAACAACGTTACTGTCGCGGTTACCCCGCACACTCCCGTGTCCATGACACACCTGTTTTAACCCGAAGGAAGCAAAATAATGAAAACAACTACCTCCGCTACTACCTCCAGAAAGGTACTGAAATCTCTGACTGCTGCCGTACTGGGCGTCACGCTGAGTCTGGGTGCGGTCAGCTCCTTTGCTGCTGACATCAACAACCGCCTGATCCGTTTCGGCTATGGCCTGAGTGAAGACAGCAAGCAGGGCGAGTCAGTGAAGTACTTCATTGAAGAAATGAAGCGGCTGTCCGATGGCAAGTTCAAGGTCAAAGGCTTCGCCAACGCCTCACTGGGTAACGAAATGCAGATGCAGAACGCGCTGATCGGCGGTGCGCAGGAAATGATGATGGGCGCCACCTCATCACTGGTCGGTATCGACAAGCGCTTTGGCATCTGGGACCTGCCCTTCCTGTTCGACAAGGCTGAAGTCGCTGACAAGGTGTATGACGGTAAAGTCGGTCAGGAGCTGCTGGATGGCCTGCAGTCACAGGGTCTGGTAGGTCTGGTCTACTGGGAAAACGGTTTCCGTGATCTGACCAACTCCAAGCGTCCCATCGAAAAAATGTCTGATATGGATGGCGTAAAACTGCGTGTCATGCAGAACCCCATGTATCTGGACCTGTTCAACAGCATGGGCGCCAATGCGATTCCGATGGCCTTCTCCGAGCTGTTCACCGCTCTGGAAACCGGTGCCGTGGATGGTCAGGAAAACCCCTACACCACCATTCAGTCCAGCAAGTTCTATGAAGTACAGAAGTACATGAGCCTGACCCACCACGTTTACAGCCCCTGGGTCATGCTGATCAGCAAAAGCTTCTGGGACAAGCTGAGTGATGATGAAAAAGCCATTGTTAAGCAGGCGGCCGTTGCCTCACGCGATTACGAGCGCAAGCTGAGCCGCGAACAGGCTGCCGAATCACTGGCCTTCCTCAAGCAGCACATGCAGGTGAACGACGTTCCTCCTGCTGAGCTGGACAAGATGCGCGCCAAGGCCAAGGTAGTCGTCGACGCTCAGGCAAAAGAGCTGGGTGAAGATCTGGTGAAACAGCTGTTCGCTGCCATTGAAGAAGCTAAACAGCAGACTAACTGATCAGGCAGCACTTAAAAAAACAGCCCGCGGTTTCATCAGTCGCGGGCTGTTTTGTTTTATCAGCCCCCTCCGGCGTTCACAGCGCCTTCAGGTAAACGGCCTGCTATTGAACTTCCGCCTTCAGCGGAAAAGACAGCACAACCTCTGCAGGCAGCACGAAGTGCGCCTCCACCTCGCTGCGGGGAATCGCGGCAGCTGACGAATGCCGCCAGCCAGACGGCTGTGCTTCACGGGGAAAGGGAGTGTGGGAGAGTCATGCCCTCTCCCGGTGGCCATTGCGACGGCCTGACGATTGCTGAGGTCAGACTACTTTTCGCCCGCAGCCATTAACGCCAGCACCTCATTGAGCGTGGCTTCCATATAGTGTCCCTGACGATAGTCAGCCTTCGTCTGCTCCGACCACTGCTCGACCACTACACGGGGTTGCTCAATAAACAGCCCCAGTGGCTCAAACTGCTCGTTCAGCACCATCACCAGTGGAATGGATACTTTCTCAAGGCCGAGACGTTTCTTCAGATCATCCTCGGCACGGCCTTTGGTGATGATGGATAAGCTGACTCTGGGCTGCGCCTTGCACAGATACTGCAGAGCCGTGATGTTGACGTGGCAGTCCGGGCACCACATTTCACCTGCAATCAGCAGATGATAACGGCCTGTCAGTGCATCAATGCGCTGCAGGGTTGCGGCAGAGATCGTGCCGGGCTGTCCCACCTTGCTGACCAGTGCATCCACAGCCGCCTGCTCGCTGGCAAGCCCACCACGTACAAAGCTGGCGAAGTCCTGACCGATATCGAAGAGTTGTTGGAAAGTTGCCATGGGGCTCATCCTGTATTGGAGCGGATCAACGGTTTGCAGCACGCTGACAAAACCGTTCAGTCATCACGATTCATGACTTCCAGCAGTTCGATTTCAAAGTTCAGATTGGCGTTGGCGGGGATGATATTGCCAATGGCGCGCTCACCGTAGCCCAGATAGGCAGGTACCCACAGCTGGCGTTTGCCGCCTTCTTTCATACCGAGCATGCCCAGTACCCAGCCCTGAATCACCTTGTTGGTACTCAGCACACACTGGAACGGCTCACCGCGCTTGTGGGAGGAATCAAACTCGGTACCGTCGTCCAGCCAGCCGCGGTAATGCGCCTTGATCAGCGCGCCACGCTTGATGGCCTTGCCCTCACCTACTACCAGATCATCAATTTTCAGTTCGTCTTGCATAACTCGGTCTTGTCAGCCTGTGTCTGAGCGTGTTGGTACGGATCAGAAAGGCGGCATTATAGCCAAACTGACGTCAATTACCCGCTTTTGCTGACCGGAAGAAAGGGAGGCGGCTTATCAGGCAGGCGAGCGCAAGCGGCACGCCTGCGGTTGCGCCGAAGGCAGGGCTATATGGCCGAATCGAGCAGGAGATGGGAGGTGCTGGCCGCGGGTTCTGAGGGCCGCTCCATTGCGAACTGGACAAAGTGATGGGGAATCTGAGCACGCAGCAAATCCTGATGACAGGCAGTAATGGCCTGATTGAAGGCATTGTTGCGCTGACTGATCACCAGCGTGATACAGGAGTGCTGTAACTGCTGCTGATGGCGTCGCATCCACACCCAGGGGGTGATGCGTTCCATCGGTACTTCGGTACTGGCAGCCATCATCACCGGCTGAATGGCAGTAATGCGACCAAAGAGGTGCGGATATTTGAGCCCCAGATACAGTGCGCCGTAAGCGCTCAGGTGTATGCCCTCGATACTGCAGCCCTGCCCGCCTGGCGTTACGCCGAAGCGTTGCCGGATATGAGGCAGCAGGAGTTCGAGAACAAAGCGCTCCAGTGCCCGTTCTCCCTGATGAGAATCCATATACCAGCTGACAGGCAACGGATCAGTCACCACCACGATGGAGGGTGCCTGCTCGGTATGGCTGCTCAGCTCAGCAACCATGGCATCTGTCAGAGGATCACTGGTGCCGTCCTGCAGCCAGAAGCGTACCGGAACAGGCTCGCTGGATGTCAGTATCGCCGCGGGTACCGCCACCCGAACCCTCACGGCATCTGGCTGAGCCGCCGCCAGCGCGGGCGGCAGCCGCAGTATGAAGGTCTCAACAGCAGCGGGAAGCCCGGATGCTGCTATCACAGGCGAACGAACAGACAGGTCGTGCACAGGAATGGTCATCAGGGCTGATATCGACTGACCTCGATACCTGTTCCTACCGGCAGCAATACACTGGTCACCCCTTCTTTGGCCCGAATCGCCCGACCATAGCTCTGCACGAACTCATTGCCGGGGCGAATCATGTTGTCTGCCACGACGATGGCGCCGGGGTTCAGTTTAGGGAAGAAGGCTTCAAGACAGGGGACATACAGCTCCTTCCACAAATCCACCAGGATGAAGTCGACCTTTACATCCAGCGTGGCAATCATCGCTACCGCATCGCCGACACGGAAATCGATATAGTCTGCCAGCCCCGCCTGTTCAGCCATGGCTCTGGCATGGGCGGATTTGTAGTCGTGCTTTTCCATGGTGATGAGTTTGCCACCAGTAGCCCGTGCTGCCTCTGCCAGCCAGATGCCGGAATAGCCGAACGACGTGCCCAGCTCAAGAATCGTCGGTGCTTCCAGACTGCGTGCCAGAATATTGAGCAGCTGACCGGTCTGCGGCCCGACCGCACGCATCCGCATATCCTGACCCCCATCGCGGCCACCGGGTGCTTCCACCCTGCCCTGACGACGCTCTTCGTCCATACGCTGATGATACTGATCCAGTACGTTCTGTATTCTGCTGTCCATATCAAGCCTCTGTCATGAACAATGCCATGTAACCTGCGGTATGCCATGTAACCTGCGGTGATTCCCTACGCTCTGTAAGGTGACGAATAAGGCTTCAGCCTGCACAACCTCTTTACTGATAAGCACCAGCGGAATAGGTCAGCTCGTAGCTATGGCTGTAAATCTCCAGAATGTTGCCGAAGGGGTCTTCCATATAAACCATGCGATAGGGCTTCTCGCCGGGGAAGTATTCGCGGACGGGCATCCGCTGCCTGCCACCGGCAGCCACCACTTTTGCCGCCAGCCCTTCTACATCCGGGTCTTGCACGCAGAAGTGGAAAACCCCGGTTTTCCAGTATTCAAAGTTGTTTTCCGGTTTCTCGGCGTTGCGGAATTCAAATATTTCCACGCCGATACGATCCCCGGTGGACAGGTGAGCAATACGGAAGGAGCCCCAGCCGGCACCAAAGACGTCGGTACACATCACGCCAATGGCGCTGTCATCTTCACTGATGGTGGTGGGCGGCATGATCAGATACCAGCCCATGACCTCGGTATAGAACTTTACCGCGGCGTCGAGGTCAGTAACGGACAGTCCGATATGGGAAAAACTGCGGGGATAGGTCGAAGTGCTCATCATGGCTGGTTCTCATTACAGATATGACAAGCCTAAAGAGGCATTACTATAATGAAAACCACCCAATCCTTATCGATTTGATAATAGATTATTATGATCAATCCCCAATGGCTGAAGTCCTTTGCGACACTGGCGAAGCTGCGCAACTTCACCCGTACGGCTGAACGTCTGGATCTGACTCAGGCAGCGGTGAGCCAGCATATTCGCCAGCTGGAGACTATTTACGGGCCACTGCTGATACGGCGGACACGGCAGATCGAACTGACACCGGCGGGCATCGCCCTGCTCGAATACTGCGAAGAGGTGGATCGTGCCGACAAGCGCCTGAAGCTGCGGCTGACCGAGGCAGATATTCACTGCGGGGAACTGTCGCTGATCAGCCCCGGCAGCATCGGCCTGTCACTCTACCCGCTGCTGCTAGCGCTGCAGCAGGAAAATCCGCGTCTGGCTATTCGCCACCGCTTTGCACCTGACAGTGAGGTGCTGAATGCGGTGCTGGAGAATCGCTATGAACTGGGCCTGCTGACACTCAAGCCCGATGACCCGCGCCTGACGGCCAGTGTGTTTGCTGAAGAAGCTCTGGAGCTGGTGACACCTGCCGGGGCGCAGGTCCACAGCTGGGAAGATCTTGCCAGCATCGGCTTTATCGATCACCCGGACGGTCAGGCCATGGCTACCCGGCTGCTGAGCCGCTGCTTTCCCGGTAGCCCCGGTGTGCGCGCCATTCCCAGCCACGGTTTTATCAATCAGATCAGTCTTATTCTGGAGCCGGTCGCTCGTGGGCTGGGGTTCACGGTGTTACCCCAGTATGCCCGGCAGGCGTTTGCCCGCCAGGAGGAGATTCAGGTGATCGACTGTCAGCCACAGGTGGTGGACACCCTGTGGCTGATTCATCGTGCCGAATGGCCACTGTCGAACCGGGCCCGGTATGTGATCGACAGTTTGCAGCATACCCTGTATGCCCGATAACGCCGTTAATCAGTTAGCGGCTTCAGCTGCGGTGCTGGCCTCGTCGGCCTGACGTACCGCAGGTGCTCTGGCACCCATACCGATCAGCGATACCGCCAGTGTGGCTATTGCACCGGGAATCGCCAGTGACAGGAAGTTCACCTGATGCGGCAACTCCATCGCCAGCAGGGCGCCGCCGATAATCGGCCCGAGTATGGCGCCGTTACGACCGATACCCGATGCCCAACCCAACCCGGTAGAGCGCACATGAGCGGGATAATATTGCGCCACATAAGCATACAGAATGATCTGCGAACCAATGGTGGTCGCCCCGGCAATCGCCACTAGGGTGTACAGCACCCACATGGGATTTTTATAGCCGAGCAGGACCAGTGCGATGGAGCCAAACAGGAAGAACGTCACCAGCACTGATTTCAGGGAAAAACGATCAGACAGCCAGCCGCCCCCGATAGCACCGACGATGGCCCCCACGTTCAGAATCATCAGGAACATCAGGCTGGAACTCAAAGGATAGCCCGCCAGCGACATCAGCTTGGGCAGCCAGGAGCCGAGGGCATAGACCATCAGCAGACAGCAGAAGAACGCCAGCCAGAACATCGCGGTGCTCATCGCCCTGCCCTGACTGAACAGCTCGGCCATCGCCGCTTTGCGTGATGGCGATGCCGTCACACTGAAACTGTCCTGATCCTGAATTGTCAGCTGCGGCGCCACCTGTCGCATCACCGTGCGCACCGTGTCGGTTTTGCCCTGTGCCAGCAGGAAGCCCACTGAATCAGGCAGCGAACGGATAATCAGCGGCACTGCCAGCATCGGCACAATGGCGAGGAAGAACATCACCTGCCAGCCATAGGTGGGCACAATCCAGATCCCCAGCCCGGCCGACAGCATGCCGCCAACGGCATAACCGCTGAACATCAGCGCCACCAGCGTGCTGCGGCTGCGTTTTGGCGAGTATTCGCTCATCAGCGAGACCACATTCGGCATCACCCCGCCGATGCCCAGCCCGGCGATAAAACGCAGTACACCGAACTGCATGGGGGTGGTCGCAAAACCGTTGATAGCGGTGGTGACGCTGAACAGCGTCAGACAGACAAGAATGACTTTTTTGCGGCCGATCCGGTCCGACAGCATGCCGAACCCCATGGCACCGAACATCATGCCAAACAGCGCACTGCTGCCCAGCAAGCCGGCGATCTGCGGACTTAACTGCCATTGTTTCATCAGAATGGGTAACACCACGCCGTAGATCACCAGATCATAGCCATCAAAGATGATGATCAGCGTGCACCAGAACAACACTTTCCAATGGAAGGGGGTAAAGCTGGCATTGTCGATAATGCCGTTCACTTCATGATTCTTCATTGCGTTCAACCCTGTCGTTATTTTTGTATTCGTTTGCATGAGAAACGGGGTGCAGCATGTCAAACCGCGGCTCTTTTCAGACAAAAGTGTGCCCCTGCAGCTATCACGGCATAGCGCGGCATGGTTTTGTCCGGAAGAGAAGCGAGCCCGGCACACGATGCTGCCTGGCAAAAAGGAAGGTCAGTTTGGATTGGTCAGTCAGTGGTCTCCTGCTCCGGTAAGAAGGTGTTCACGATCTTGTGACGATCGCTCAGGGATCAACGATGCAGGTTCTGATAACGTCCCCTACCCTGCACGGTTCGTACAACTTTTGTGCACGTTTGATCACGCTACCGGAGCATCCGGATCGCAACAAATATCAAATAAGTAAGCAGACATACTCTGCAGGTATGTTTTCCTGCGCCGCTGAATGCCACTTCTGTTATTTACACTTAGAGAGAACAAATGCTTGCCTGCAGGCGGGCAATTGAGCCAGTCTTCACGCTCCTACACCTTGATCTGCTTTACTGGAGTGCAAATGATCCGGCTGGAAGACCTGACGCTCTTTGTGCGTTCCGCCGTGCTGGGCAGCTTTTCCAATGCGGCCCGCGAGGCCAACCTGCTGCCGGCGCAGGTCAGTGCGGCCATCAAGCGGCTGGAGCGTGACCTCAATGTGCGCCTGTTTGCCCGCTCCACCCGCAGCCTGCGTCTGACAGCGGAAGGTGAACAATACCTGCCCTACGCCCGCGATGTGCTCCGTACCCTCCAGCTCGGCCATGAACAACTGCAACAGGGCGAACAGGAGCTGCAGGGCACCATCCAGATTGCGGCCCCGTCTGATCTTGGCCGTAATGTCATACTGCCCTGGCTCACTGCCTTTCGTCGTGAACACCCCAGAGTCAACCTGCGTCTGCAGCTGTCTGATCAGGTCACCGATGTTTTTCGTGATCCGGTCGACGTCGCCCTGCGTTATGGCGGCAGCGACGACGCCAGCTATATCGCCATGCCGCTGGCGGCAGATAATCGCGCCGTACTGGTGGCGTCGCCCGGCTATATTGCCAGCCATCCGCCGTTGCTGAGCCCGGCGGATATTCCTCAGCACAATGGCTTGCTGTACATGATTCACGGACGGTTGTTTGATCAGTGGCTGTTCAGCCGGGGCAACGAAAGTCAGCAGGTGACGGCACGCGGCGGACTCATTTGCGACGACGCGGATGTGGTCCGCCGCTGGGCCGTAGAGGGAGAAGGCATTGCCTATAAATCGTGGATGGATGTGGCCTCTGACGTGCGTCAGGGCCGCTTGCAGCTGCTGTTGCCGGAATGGAGTGGGCGCAGTGTGCCCTTCAATCTGGTGTGCCCGCACCGCAAGCAGCTTTCACCTGTGGTGCGGGCCTTGTATGCGTACCTGAAGACACGCAGTGAAATCGTGATGGAAGGTTTGCCGGGCCTGTCTGCTGATCAGGAGGCAGTAGCGCCGACCAGCACCATCCGGCCAGAGCCGTCAGAATAATCGCCCCGACGGCCCTGCATTCTTGCGCCTTAGCCTTCAACGGCATCCGGCTCAAACAGCCCGCGCTTCATATACAGGCGCACCCATAGTGCTGCGATGATGCTGATCACCAGCAGGATTCCGCCGGTAATGCTGTACACCTCGGTAGTCATCTCCGGTGACGGTGAGTTGTGCAGCATCACATAGATCATGGCGACGATACCGATCACCTGCGGCAGAGGATAAAACGGCGTGCGGTACGGGCGGTGATAGCCAGGCAGGCGTTTGCGCAGCACGATCACATTGACGTGGGCAATCACGTAAGCCAGCAACCAGCTGGTGGTCGCGGCAATCACCAGCACCACCAGTGAATCCATATCCAGCAGCAGATACGGCAGGCTGCTCAGCACGGCCAGCATGACAATCCCGATCCAGGGAGCCCTGAAGCGGTTGATGGCTTTCAGCTGCGGGAAAGCCTGACCCTGCATGGCCATACCGTGCAGCATGCGTGGCACCGAGGCCAGTACGGTATTGATGGTGCTGCAGGTCGCCGCCAGCCCCATGATGGTGGCAATCATCAGCCCGGATTTGCCGAATACCGCCTGCACGTAATCCAGATAGGGAATCGGTGACTCCAGCATGGAACCGACGTTCAGATAAAGGCTGGCACCAAAGATAAAGGCCAGAAAAATCAGGAAGATGGCGAACAGGGACAGGCGCATGGCACGCGGAATGTTGGTCTCGGGATTGCGTACTTCGTTGATCAGCGGGCAGATAAACTCCACCCCGACCATGGTCCACATGGCCAGTGTCACCAGACCGAGGAAGCTGCCGTTCAGCACGCCGTCAAAACCCCAGTCCACCGTCGGTCCTGCCAGCTGCGGATGAGGCTCCGCCATGCCGGTAATCGCCACCGCACCGACAATCACCAGCGCACTGACCAGAACGAAGGCAAGCACGTTCTGTACCCGGGCAAACACATCCGCACCGACCAGATTGGTCAGGGTAAAGATGGCCAGAATCAGCAGTGGCAAGGCCTTTTCAGGCAGCACGCCGGGGAGCAGTTTCTCCAGCATGGCATCCACCAGAAACAGCTCGACCGGTACAGCCAGTACGGCCACCACCACATAGCCGGCGAAGACCGACACGATAGCCGGAAAGTGGCCAATGGCTTTTTGCGTGTAGGTCGCCAGCGTACCCTCCTGCGGGAACATCAGGGACAACTCGGAAAAGGTCATGGCATTGAACTGCGCAATGATCAGCGCTGTCACCATGGCCGCCACGAAGGCCATACCGCCGATGCCGACGCCCTGTATGGCCGAAATCATGGCTCCCTGCACGATGACCAGCCCGATACAGATGGCCATCATGGTGGGTAATCGCAGTTTGCTGCGGGTGTCAGAGGCGGCTGCCAGTCCAGCCGATGTCAGGCCCCTCGCGTCACTTATATTGCTCATTGCTTTGCCCTCGTGGATTTATATACGTTTTCACGAACTGCAGCATGTCGACCACATCAGGGTAAAAAGCGTCCGGAGATGCAGACTGATGGCCAGTCATTTCTGTCTCCCTGATGCTTTTCCCCTGCCCGCAACGCATTCACTCAACCACGAATGCGCTCGGGTACTCTGTCCATGCCCTGCTGTGTTGTGCTTAAGATCCTGAACAGGATCTGAGCCTCAGTCTCGTCGCATGGAACAGGGATATTGCATTACAGATGAACTACAGCCGGCCGAACCGATAGGGTGTCGGGTCGATCAGCGGTGTGGATTGCGTCACCAGATCGGCCGCCAGCTGCCCTGCCGCGGGGCCGGTGCCAAAACCATGACCGGAGAAGCCGGTGGCAATGGTCAGCCCCGGGATAGCTTCAATCCGGTCTATGACGGGGTTGGAGTCCGGTGTGACGTCAATAAGCCCCGCCCAGGCTTCTTCCACCTGTGCCTGCTCAAATACCGGCCAGGCCCGACGCAGGTTATCCAGCGCTTCCTGATTCAGACCGGGGTTGAACTGCGGATCCATGGTCCGCACCTGCTCGAACGGGGTGACGCTGCCTGAGCGCCAGCTACGGGCCAGCGCCAGATCGCGGAAGAAATGGCGCCCCAGCTTCACCCGCAGAAAACTGCGCTGGGCCTTGAGCTGCTCCAGATAGCGCCAGCCTATCAGCAGGTGATCAAGGCAGATGGGCGCATCCAGCGCACCGCGCTGGGTAATGATGAAGCCGCCATCCTTATGCTTGCGGAAGGAGAAATCCGGTGCGCCCACGGCGATATCGGTCGGCCCCTGCATGGGGCTGGTGCGCAGAACTGAGCAGATCAGTGGCAAGGTTGGTAGCGCCACACCGAGGTTCCCGAGAAAACGCCGTGACCATGCGCCCCCTGCCAGCAGCACCTGATTGCAGCGAATCTCGCCACGTTCCGTCACCACGCCGCTGACCCTGCCCGCCGTCGTCGACAGGGTGCGTACAGCACAGTGCTGCACCAGCACCGCGCCCTTTTCAACTGCCGCTGCCGCCATCGCGCTGGTCGCCAGCGCAGGTTCGGCACGGCCATCGGAGGCGGTATAGATGCCACCCAGCCAGTTACCTCTGCCACCGGGAACACGCTGGTCGATTTCCTCCGGGCTGAGCAGTGTTGAATCCAGATCCAGCCCGTCGACTGACTTCAGCCAGCCGTCATACATCGCCATCTGTTGTTCAGAACGGGCCAGAAACATGATGCCCGCCTGCTGATAACCCACCTGCCGGCCAATACGGGCAGGCATGTCAGCCCATAGCCGGTCTGCGGCCATGGCCAGCGGCACGTCATGGGCATGACGGCTGGTTTTGCGAATCCAGCCCAGGTTTCTGGAGGACTGCTCGCCAGCGATATGGCCCTTTTCCAGCAACACCACGGGAATATTGCGCTCCGCCAGCACCAGCGCTGCTGTCACGCCAACAATACCGCCACCAATGATCACCACTTCCGTCGATGCCGGTAGCTGATCCTGCGTCTTTACCGCCTCAAGTGCCTTTGTCATAACACCATTCCTGCAACCTGTTTCGCCCAGCGAGGGTTTTTGCCAGACCCGCGTTTGCCGGGCAGGCCGTTGAAAAGCTGGCCAGAAGCCCGGCTAGGGTTATTAGCCGATCTGGATACGTTCGACGTCCGCCCCGGCGGCACCACGGTAAGCGGTGACCTCCAGCTCCACCTTGTAGACGGTAGAGCCCAGCGGTGGGCAGGTCACGGTGGTAGCGGGGTCGATGCCGCGGAATTTGTTGCCGATAAAGTCCATCACCGCCTGCACGTGCTGCGGGTCCTGAATGAACACGCGGGAGAACACCACATCGGCCAGCGAGGCATCGACAGCCGCCAGCGCGCTTTCGATATTGGCAAACACCTGCTCGGTCTGGGCGATGACATCGTCGGGAATTTCTTTGGTCAGTGGATTACGACCGGCGGTGTTGGAGACATAAATCCAGTTATCAACGGCCACCAGCCGGGAATAACTGCCCATTTCCTCGAATTTGGAGCCGGTTTTAACTTTCACAATCTTTGTCATGTTATTTGTCACTCATATTCAAAAACAATTCAGCCAGCCATCTGCTGCCAATCGAAATAGCCAATATCGCTCAGAACGCATTTATCCGGGCAAACAAGCACTTTTTTTTAATTCAGTACTTATTCATGCAGTACTTATTCATGCAGTGCTTGTTAATTCAGCGCTTATTCAAACGGGCAGCCGTTATCAGCCTGTACTCAGCGCAATACCGGCACATCCCACAGATTGAGTTTCACACCGATGTTATTGGCCAGCGCGTTGCGATAAATCCTGGTAGCCCAGGCCACATCCTCCACTGGCATGCCGCCGACGGACATGATGATGATTTCCTCATCATTGCGGCGCCCGGGCGCCTCACCGGCAACGATCTTGCCGATGTCTTCCAGATCATCCAGCGTCAGCTTGCCCTCGGCGATCATGTCCATGAAGCGCACCCCAACCAGCGGAATGCAGTTGTGGGCCGGTTTGGGCACTTCTTCGTACCAGGCCTGATAGAGGCCGGTGTTATCGAGCACTTTGCGCACATCCGGCCCTTCCATTTCGTCATCCATACGGCAGGAGGCAGGCATCGCCAGAAATGCGCCGGGCTTGACCCATTCCCGCTTGACCAGCGGATAGGTAGAGGGATCACCGGTTTCACCGGAGTTGCAGTAGGTGATGATGTCGGAACCACGCACCACGTCTTCGATGGAATCCACTACTTCGACGGTGGTGATCTGCGGGAAGGTTTCATTCACCCATGTAAGGAAGTCTTCCAGACTTCTGCGGCCACGGCCCTTGATCTTGATGGTATCAATCAGCGGACAGGCCGCCATAAAAGCAGATACCGAAGTTTTGCCCATGACGCCCGGGCCAAGCAAGCCGATGACTTTCGCATCTTTACGTGCCAGATGGCGGGCACCTACACCGGGAATCGCGCCGGTACGGTAAGCCGACAGCAGGTTGGCAGACATGTAGGCCATGGGTGCGCCGGTATCGACGTCGCTCAGGGTGAACATCAGGATCGAGCGCGGCAGCCCCTTGTCACGGTTGGCGATGTTGGAGCCATACCACTTCACACCACAGGTCTGGAAATCCCCGCCCAGATAGGCCGGCATGGCCATCAGCCGGCGATCAGCGGTGGGTTTGGGCATGGTGGCAAAGGGTGACTGTTCAGGGAAGGTAATCATCGCCCCGTGGGAGTCGCTGTTGGGGCCAGCCATGCGGTAATCGCCCTTGTACAGCAGCGCAAACATTTCTTCCATGGTGTCGACGCATTTGGGCATATCGGTCACCCCTGCTTTGATCATGTCCTGCTCTGACAGGTAAATAAAATCGATTTTTGTATTTTCTGACATGGCTTCACCTATAAAGCATCACCCGCAACAAAGGGCATATTGGTTAATTCACCGCACATTAATCCGGACTGAGTGTCGTTATTTCGGGCCGATTTTTATTTCGCCAGTGAATTCTCAGGAAGGCGGGTATTTTTTGATGCTAGCGGTGACGGTTGCAGCCGTATTGAATATTTGCGACATGAAAAGCCGGCTGCACAGGCTGTTCTGCCTAAATCGCAACCGGTATTTGTACATGGCACTTTTTTTGCGTAGTTAACACATTAAATACCGGAAAACGGGACAGGTCGGATTAGCACCATGACATCATCCGTGGTTTATCGCGTGGCGGGTATACACTCCAAACAACCCTGGTTTGTGATGAGTGCGGCTGAGTATTTTTCGCTGTTTGCCTCTGATGACCCGATGATTTCCCACTACTACAGTTTTGAGGCCGATCATACTCACGGTATGACCATGGCGATCCCCGACGGCTGCGTGGATATCGTCTTTGACTGCGACCCGAGCGCGCCCAATGCGGTTGTCTGTGGCACGGCGGTGGAAGCAACCAGCGCCCGCTTTATCCATAAGCACCGCTACTTTGGGGTGCGCTATGCCCCCGGCCTGGTCCCTGATTTCGTCAAGGCATCGGCGGCAGAAATGATTGACCAGAAACTCAATTTTCTGGATGCCGTGCCCGGCGCGCACAGCCTGTTCGAGCAGATTGTCAGTGAGCAGGATTTTGCCCGGCAGGTAACACTGCTGAAGGAGTTTGTGGCGAAAAGAAGCACTCGCAAGCAGTCTGCGGTGACATCGCTGGCCGTCCGCACGATCCTGCAGCAAAAAGGTAATCTGCAGATGCGTGATCTGGAAGAGGTCACCGGCTTTACCAGCCGCACAGTGCAGCGCCAGTTTCAGGATGATCTGGGTCTTTCACCCAAGGCCTTCAGTCGCATGATTCGTGGCCAGTCTGCCGTCTACGAAATCAATCACAGCCGCCATAACAAGGTGGCCTTTTCCGAGCTGGCCTGTGATCTGGGTTTCAGTGATCAGTCGCACTTCCTGCGGGAGTTCAAGAAGCTGGTGAATGCCACACCACTCGACTATCAGAATCTGGTCAAACAGCAGACCTATCTGGACCGGATTCGTTGCTGCTGAAACCAGCAGTCATCTTCAGCAAAAACCACCTTTCGTATAAAACGTCAAAGCGCATCACATTGGTGCGCCTTAGTATTTCTGCGCCCCTATATAGTTCACTAGTTAATTTTTTTAACCTGTCCCTTTCGAGCGGAGCGTTGCGACCTGCGTGGCAGCGACCATCCACTCAGAGACACTGCTGCATTTTGCTTGCCGCAGAAAATGCTGTTCGATCTGCATTTTTGACGTAAAGCCACAGCCGCCTCCCTGCGATCAGCCTTTACTGCCAGCCGACCTGCGTAAAATCCTGCTATCCAACCCTCACGTTGCCTACAGGAAATCACCCATGTCTGATACCAGCACTCAGGTTAAACCCGCGCTGTTCAAAGTCTTTGCTCTGGATAATCTCGGTACCGCCAGGGAAAGTGGCCCGCTGCCTGAACGCCTGATTGAAGGATCACCACAATTCAAAACCTGGAACGTGGACAGCGCCAAAGACGGCAAAGTCAGCACCGGCGTATGGGAAGCCACCCCCGGCACGACCCGCTCGATCAAGGGCGAAGTGTGGGAATACTGCACCATTCTGTCCGGCGTGGTGGAGATCACCGAAGATGGCGGTGAGCCTGTACGTCTGCAGGCGGGCGATACCTTTGTCCTCAAGCCCGGCTTTGTCGGCGTCTGGAAAACCATCGAAACCGTGCGCAAGCTGTGGGTGGTGGTGAACTGAGCACCTGAACAGATTCAGAACCGCGCCAGCAACTGATCTGCAACAGTCCGTCGCAGAGTGCCCCACCACTCTGCGTTCGGCGCCCTCAGCCACATTCTCCCCCGCCAACCCGGCAGCAGACCGACTATTCTGAGCCCCGTGACTACCCTGCCAGCGACCGGATTGATGGCCCTTGCCACATATCCGCTCCTTATTTCGTCCTCTGTGTCAGCGTCCTGCGGCGGCTATGTAACATTGCGTCCACCGCGCAACAACGATCCGTTGCGAGACAGGCGTCAGACAGCCCACAACGGACAGGCAATACTTTCCACTCACCAAGACCATACGGCGACCCGGCAGCGGCATTTGACCAGCAAGTGGCATCTGACCCGGCAGATACATGTGAACATGCTATGGAACAGGTTTTGAGGAGTGGACGTGACGACCAATAACAAAGGCGTAACAGGAAAACACCACGCAGACGATCACTCAGGCACAAGCGCCAGCCTGCATCGACTGATTGACCTGCGTAACATCAACCACAACGAAACCACCGCCTGGCTGGAAGATGACTTCCATCATTTCGGGGTCAGTGTCCATCATCAGGACGGCATCGTCACCGACGTGCAGGCCACCGCTGTTCGGGTGCCCTGGACCACCTGCAGCGGTGCGACTGAAAAGCTCAGGGAGCTGATCGGCCAGCCACTGGTGTCACGGGCGACCGATGTCGGCAAGTACCTGAAACGGCGCTACCAGTGTGTGCATCTTTTTGATCTGGCCGGGCTGGCATCAGCCTTTGCTCATCTGCCAGCCGATCACCGTCGCTATGAAGCCATCGTCAGCGACCGGCCACGCCCGGCTTACGCCAAACTGCGCGAAGTGATTGCGCTGGGCGAAGGCCGTGCCCGGCTGCTGATGGATGGCCAGTGCATCATGGACTGGCAGATCGACGGCGAATGGATTACCTCCCCCGCCACCGCTGCGGGCTACTCCACCGAACAGGGTTTTCGCCAGTGGACTGAAACCCTGCCCATCGATGAAGCCGAGCACGCTTTTATCCTGCGACGCGCCATTATCGTCGCGACCGGGCGTCAGTTCGATCTGGATAGTTACCCGACTCTGGCCGATATGCGCCTGAGCGAAGACTGCTTTTCCCTGCAGCCGGAGCACCGCGAAGAGGCGGCCCGCTGTCAGGGCAGCACCCGCGATTTTGCTGCAGCCCCCGAAGCCTTGCTGGCACATCTCCGGCCCCCTATCCGGCACAAATAAGCAGGTTCGCTCTCCCCTCCGTGGCGCGGGGCAAACGGTCCTGCGCCACGGGTGAACCCGTCTTTTTTATGTTTTTTTTACGGTCTGGCCTGCAGATCGACATCGAATTTTTACGCCGCAAATCCGCACACTACTCCCATTCCTTCCCATCACAGGAGTAGTGCAATGACCATCCTGCAAGGTCTGGCAACGCTGTCTGGTGTCGCCATCAGTGCTTATCTGCTGTACGCCCTGTTTCGTCCTGAACAGTTCTGAGCAGAGGCATGATCATGACCACCCCAGCCTTTCTTTCCCTCACCTCAACGGCCGGTGTGCTGTTGATACTGGCGCTGGCCTTGCTGCCTGCACCATTACTTGGCCGCTGGATTCACCGTGTTTACGAACACCACCGTGCAGACATTGTCGAGCAGCGTCTGGCGCACTTGCTTGACTGGTCGGAGCAACAGAACTGGCGCAGCTACCTGCTCTATCTGCTGGTGTTCAATCTGCTGTGCTTCGTCCTGCTGTTTACGCTGTTACTGGCACAGGGCCATCTGCCGCTCAATCCGCAGCATCTGCCGGGGTTAAGTGCTGATCTGGCCTTCAATACCGCCGTCAGCTTTGTCAGCAATACCAACTGGCAGGCTTACAGCGGAGAAGACAGCCTGAGCTATCTGAGCCAGATGCTCGGCCTGTGCGTGCAGAACTTTGTCAGTGCGGCCACTGGCATGGCCGTGGCTATCGCCCTGTTCCGCGGGGTCGCGCGCCGCTCCAGTCACCGCGTCGGCCACTTTGGTCGTGACCTGTATCGGGGCGTGGTGTACCTGCTGCTGCCGCTGTCGTTGCTGCTGGCACTGGTGCTGATCTGGCAGGGCGTGCCGCAGAACTTCAATGCCTACCTGAGTGCCAGCACGCTCGATGGCGGTCAGCAGTGGATTCCCGGTGGTCCGGCTGCCTCGCAGATTGCCATCAAACAACTGGGCACCAACGGTGGTGGCTTCTTTGGCGTCAACTCTGCCCACCCCTTCGAGAACCCCACCCTGCTCAGCAATCTGCTGCAATGCGCGGCCATTCTGCTGATCCCGGCCGGGTTTGTGTTTGCCTTTGGTCACTACGTCAGGGATCGCCGTCAGGCGGTGGCGCTGTTTATCACCATGAGTACGCTGTTGCTGCTCGGCCTTGGCGTACTGCTCTGGTCGGAAGGTCGTCTCAGCCCGCTGCTGGCATCACTGCAACTCAGCGATAGCCTCAACTGGGAAGGCAAGGAAAGCCGGTTCGGCATTGATCTCTCTGCACTCTGGACCGCCATGACCAGTGCCGCCTCCAATGGCTCGGTCAATGCCATGCACGACAGCCTCAGCGCCTGGGGCGGGCTGGTGCCACTGGTCAATATTCTGCTGGGTGAGGTGATCTTCGGCGGCGTCGGTGCCGGGATGTACGGCATGCTGCTGTTTGTGCTGCTGGCCGTGTTTCTGTCGGGCCTGATGATTGGCCGCACGCCTGCCTATCTGGGTAAGAAAATTGAAGCGCGGGAAATCCAGTGGGCGCTGGTTGCCCTGCTGACCATGCCCCTGGGGATTCTGGTGCTGGGCAGCCTGACGGCGTTGCTGGGCGACCCGCAGGCCGTCACCAGCAACCCCGGCCCGCACGGCCTGAGCCAGTGGTTGTATGCCTATGCCTCTGCTACCGGCAACAACGGTTCGGCCTTCGCCGGTTTTGCCGCGGGGCAGCCGCTGCAAAACGTGTTACTGGGGCTGGCCATGCTGATTGGCCGTTACGGCGTCATTATCCCGGTGCTGGCCATTGCCGGTTCACTGGCCAGCAAAGCGCCACGTGCCGCCAGTACCGCCGAACTGCCCACTCACGGCCCACTGTTTATCGCCCTGCTGACCCTGTCATTGTGCCTGCTGGGTGCCCTCAACTTCTTCCCGGTACTGATGATGGGGCCGGTGGCAGAGGCGTTGTCACTTCCCTGATCACCCGCTTCTGACTGAACACACGGGCACGCGTTCACCCTTGTCACGTGCCCATTCATTCCTGAGAGGAACACAGCATGAATGCGTCAACCAAAGCGCCCGCCGCTGCGACTGACCCAGGCGTTACTGCCAGCACCAGCACGGAGCACACGGCATCGTACTGGTTACAGATTATCTGGCAGGCAGTGCAACGCCTGAGCCCACGCCATATGGTGCGCCAGCCGGTATTGTTTGTAGTGGAAATCGGCGCGGTCTTCGCCACCGTACTGACACTGCTGTCGCCACAGACGCTCGGGGCATCCGGCGGTGCGGCGGCCATGTCAGTCAGCACTGCGTGGCAGATCATCGGCTGGTTATGGGCCACCCTGCTGTTTGCCAGTCTCGCTGAAGCGCTGGCGGAAGGCCGTGGCAAGGCGCGGGCAGACAGCCTAAAAGCCGGGATGCAGAATCTGCAGGCACGCAAGGTGCAAGACAGCGACGATACTGTCGGCCAGAGCGTTAATGCTGCCCTGCTGCGCAAAGGCGATCTGGTCCGGATCATGGCTGGCGAGCTGATCCCTGCCGACGGTGAAGTAATACGAGGAGTCGCTGCCGTCAATGAAGCGGCCATTACCGGGGAATCGGCGGCGGTTATCCGCGAATCAGGCGGTGATCGCTCGGCAGTGACGGGCAATACCCGCGTAGTGTCCGACTGGCTGGTCATCCGCGTCAGTGCCAACCCCGGTGAGTCGACGCTGGATCGCATGATTGCACTGGTAGAAGGCGCCAGCCGCCAGAAAACACCCAATGAGCTGGCACTGAGTATTCTGCTGACCGGCCTGACCCTGATTTTCCTCTGGGTGGTGCTCACTCTGCCCGCCTTTGCCAGCTACTCCGGCGGCACACTGCCGATGCTGGCGCTGATTGCCCTGCTGGTGACGCTGATCCCCACCACTATCGGTGGTCTGCTGTCAGCCATTGGTATCGCCGGGATGGACCGCATGCTGCGCCTCAATGTGGTGGCCAAATCAGGCCGGGCGGTAGAAGCCGCAGGCGATGTGCAGACCCTGCTGCTGGATAAGACCGGCACCATCACCTTTGGCAACCGTATGGCTGACAACCTGCTACCGGCACAGGGCGTCAGCCAGCAGCAACTGGCTCGCGCCGCACTCTATGCCTCGCTGGGCGACGACACGCCGGAGGGGAAATCCATCCGCCACTATGTGCAGCAGCACTTCGCCGCCGTGTATGGCGACGTCATGCAGGATAGCGCTGACCTCAACACCATCGCCTTCACTGCCGAAACCCGCCTGTCCGGCGCCTGGCGTCATCCTGTTTTGGGGGAGCGTCAGGAATGGCAGAAAGGGGCAGTAGATGCCGTCCTGAACTGGCTTGCGGCTGACAGCCAGGGCACCGCGATCAAAGGTCAGGCCATACCTGCGTTACTGCGCGATCAGGTGGATCAGATCAGCCGCACGGGCGGCACACCGCTGCTGGTCACCGAAGGCCGGCAGCTGCTCGGCGCTATCCACCTGAAAGACGTGATCAAACCCGGCATCCGTGAACGTTTTGCGCAATTACGTCAGCTGGGCATCCGTACCGTGATGATCACCGGTGACAACCCGCTGACCGCCGCCGCTATTGCCGCCGAAGCGGGCGTCGATGACTACATGGCAGAAGCCACGCCTGAGAGAAAGCTGGCGCGTATCCGTCAGGAACAGAGTGAAGGCCGGCTGGTGGCCATGTGCGGTGACGGTGCCAATGATGCTCCGGCGCTGGCTCAGGCGGACGTCGGTCTGGCCATGAATGACGGCACGCAGGCCGCGCGGGAAGCAGGCAATCTGGTGGATATGGATTCTGACCCGACCAAACTGCTGGATGTGGTGCGGGTCGGCAAGCAACTGCTGGTCACCCGTGGCGCCCTGACGACCTTTTCCATCGCCAACGACGTGGCCAAGTATTTCGCCATCCTGCCTGCCCTGTTTACCGGCTTCTATCCGCAGCTGGCCAGTCTCAATCTGATGCACCTGCACTCCTCAGACAGCGCCATTCTCTCTGCCATCATCTTCAACGCGCTGATCATTCCGGCGCTGATTCCGCTGGCGCTGCGCGGTGTAAACGCCGAAGCCCAGTCGGCACAACAGCTGTTGCGGCGTAACCTGCTGATCTTCGGTGTGGGCGGGCTGATTGCCCCCTTTATCGGTATCAAGCTGATCGACCTGCTACTGGTCGCCCTTGGCTGGGTTTGAAGGCCGGAGGAAAACACCATGACGATACATACTCCCTGTGAACAGAACCCCACCCCTGAATCAGTCGCTGGGCAGACAACCATCGAGCACGGCAGCCGCTGGCAAAGTGCCATCAAAACCGCCTTTGCTTTGTGGCTGCTGGCTACAGTGGTCTGCGGATTGGCCTATCCGTTACTGATGACAGGCATCGGCCAGCTATTATTCCCCTGGCAGAGCAATGGCAGCCTGCTGTTCGACAGCCAGCACCAGCTGCGCGGCTCAGCGCTGCTGGGGCAGCAGTTCAGCGCAGCGGGCTACTTTCACGGCAGACCTTCTGCCTCCGATTACAAAAATGGTGCAGCCAGTAATCTGGCGCAAAGCAACCCGGCGCTGGTGGCGGAGATCAGGCAACGTTATGCCTACTGGCACCAGCAGCGCCCTGATCGGCCGGTGCCATCACAACTGGTGTATGCTTCTGCCAGCGGTCTGGACCCGGAGATTGATCTCAGCACCGCGCTGTATCAGGCGCCGCTGGTGGCAGCGGCGCGGCAGGTGCCGGTTACCGATGTGGAAGCGCTGGTGCAGCAGCTGGCACAACGCGCTGGGCGAGAGGAACCGATAGTCAATGTGCTGCAGCTGAATATGGCGCTGGATAAGGTGCTTTCCGCCCGTTGATGAGACATTCGGGGCGAGTGACGTTAGTTCCATGGCAGTATCTGAGTTAGCAGGATAGTCGGCGTCCCCTCTCCCTAAATCCCTCTCCCACGAGGGGAGAGGGACTTGTTCGAGTGCACTGAAAAATTGCCGTTTGCGTGACAGCTTGCTGGCCTGCTCCCGAGCACTGAACAGACTCCCTCGGTGCTTTGCTTAACCGGGGGGAAGCCATGCCATACCCATACGCCAATCCAAGGTGAGTAACGACGTTGAACCAGGATGACAGAGCCGATGCCCTGCTGGCACAGCTCAAGCACGAACAACCCGGCAAACTGACGGTGTTTCTCGGTGCAGCACCGGGAGTGGGGAAAACCTACGCCATGCTCAACGCGGCCCTGCAGAAACAGGCCGAAGGCATCGGCGTCGTGACCGGCATAGTGGAAACCCACGGCCGCGAAGACACCGCCCGTCTGGCCAGACAACTGCCGCTGCACCCTCTCAGGGTAGAGGACTATCAGGGTATCCATCTGCAGGAACTGGATCTGGACGGCCTGCTGCAACGACGCCCTCCGCTGGTGCTGATCGACGAACTGGCGCATAGCAATGTTGGCAGTGGCCGCCATCGCAAGCGTTTTCAGGATGTCGAAGAGCTGCTGGCTGCAGGGATTGATGTGTACACCACGGTCAATATCCAGCATATCGCCAGCCTTAATGACACGGTGGCAGGCATCACCGGCGTGCGGGTCAGAGAAACCGTACCCGACCGGCTGCTGGAACAGGCCAGTGAGATCATTCTTGTCGACCTGCCGCCGCGAGAGCTGATTGGCCGCCTCAAGGCAGGCAAGGTCTATCTGCCGGAACAGGCCCGGGCCGCCATAGAAGCCTTCTTCAGCCTGCCCAACCTCACCGCATTACGCGAACTGTCGCTACGCACCGTGGCGGCACATGTCGATACCGAGTTCAAACAGAATCTGCAGGCGCAGGGGCTGCGCTCTGAGCAGGAAGTGCAGCCACGGCTGATGGTGTGCATTGATGCCGACACCGATGCCGAGCGGCTGATCCGCTTTGGCAAACAGCGTGCTGAACTGCGCCAGATGCCGTGGCTGGTGGTACATGTTGATCGTGGCCGCAGCCTTGATGAACAGGGCCAGCAGCGCCTGCGGCAGTCATTCCTGCTGGCAGAAGAGCTGGGTGCCCAGTGCCTGCGCCTGCAGGGCCGCGATGTCGCGGCAGAGCTGATGGCCTGTGCTGAGCGTCAGCACGTCAGCGATATTCTGCTGGGCCGGCATCGCCCCCGTCGTGGCTGGCGCAAGCTGGTGCCTTATACCTCACGGCGGCTGCTCAAACATGGCCAGCAGTTCACCCTGACCTTTCTGGCCGGGGCCGAGCAGCCGCATCCGTCTCGCCCGTGGCGCCTGCGTGGCAGGGTGTCCGAGTATGTGCAGGCCAGCGTCATCATGCTGCTGGCCTTCTCTACCGCCATCGCCATTGATCATGTGCTCGGCATCACCAATATCCTCATGGTGCTACTGGTCGGTGTGCTGATGGCGTCACTGCGCACCAGTGTCGGCCCTGCCCTGTTCAGCGCCCTGCTGGGTTTTATCGGCTTCAACTTCTTTTTTACCGAGCCGCGCTACACCCTGATGATGTTCCACCGTGAAGACATTCTGACCGTCAGCTTTTTTCTGATCCTGTCGTCAGTGATCGGCAGCCTGACTGTACGCCTGCGCGAACAGATTCAGGCGCAGCGCTATGCCCAGGCCACCACCGATACCCTGTTCAGCCTCAGCCGTCAGCTAATGACGGCCGCCGATGAGAAAAGCATTCTGCTGTGTGGCCGTCGTTTTATCAGTGAATGGCTGAATGGCCCGGTCGTGGTGGTACGCGGTCGCTCGGAAGAGCAGCTGCAGCTGCTGGGCGATGCAGATACCCCCCTCCTCGAAGAGCGGGAATGGGCCACTGCGCGCTGGTCGTGGCAACGCGGCTTACCCGCTGGTGCAGGTACCGATACCCTGAACAGCAGCCACTGGTGCTGGATGCCACTGGTTTCCGAGCGCGGTGTACTGGCACTGCTGGGTATTCAGTCGCCGCCCTGGCAGCCGGAGCGCAAAAGTCAGCTGGCAACGCTGATCCGCCAGCTGGTGCTGGCACTGGAACGGGCGCGTCTCAATGAAGATCTGGAAAGTGCCCGGATTCAGGGGGAAACCGAACAGCTCAAATCAGCCCTGCTCTCATCCGTTTCACACGACCTGCGGACGCCGCTGGCCAGCATGATCGGCGCCGTTTCCAGCCTGATTCATTATGAAGACAGACTGAGCCAGGATGATCGCCACAGCCTGCTGGAAACGACATTGCAGGAAGCCGAACGGCTTAACCGCTACATCCAGAATCTGCTCGACATGACCCGACTGGGTTATGGCCGCATGAAACTGGAGCGTGACTGGGTCAGCCTTGATGACATCATCGCCTCGGCCCTGCAGCGCCTGCATTCGGTACTCAGCCACTGTCGGGTCAGACTGCAAATCAGCCGTGACGTACCCCTGCTGTATGTGCACGCGGCGCTGATCGAACAGGCCATCATCAATATTCTGGAAAACGCTGCCCGCTTCTCGCCCGATCATGGCGAAATTCTGATCAGCGCTGCCATGCAGCACACCGAGCTGGTGTTGCAGATCAGTGATCAGGGGCCGGGCATCAGCGCCGAAGACCGCGAGCTGGTATTCGATATGTTCTATTCCGTGCAGAAAGGTGACCGTCAGGGTGGCGGCACCGGGCTCGGGCTGGCCATCTGTCAGGGTATGGTGGGCGCTCATGGTGGCAAGGTGGTTGCCCTGCCGGGGCCGGACCAGCGCGGCACCACCATGTCCATCCACTTGCCGCTGGAAAATCAGCCGCCACTCCCCGAAGATGACGACTGATGTTAACCCTGCCGGACACCGTACCCTGTCATGAATAACAACCGCGTTCTGATCATCGATGACGAGCCACAGATCATCCGTTTTCTCAGGATTGCCCTGCAGTCAGAAGGCTATGAGGTTCTGAGTGCAGAGAACGGCAGTGAAGGTATTCGTCAGGCTGCGCTGGGTAATCCGGCCCTGATCGTGCTGGATCTCGGCCTGCCGGACATGGACGGCACCGAGGTGCTGAAGCGGCTGCGAGAATGGAGCCAGACGCCGGTGCTGGTGCTGTCTGTCCGCTCGCGGGAGGACGACAAGGTGCAGGCGCTGGATGCGGGCGCCCATGACTACGTCACCAAACCTTTCGGCATTCAGGAGTTTATGGCACGGGTACGGGTGCTGCTGCGTAACCGTCCGCAAGCCGACGCCGTGCAGGATGTACAACAGGTGGCCATTGGTGAGTTGCTGCTGGATTTCGTCCACCGCCGCATCACGCTGGCGGGAGAAGAGCTGCACCTGTCCCGCAAGGAGTACGCCATGCTGACGCTGCTGGCACGGCACCTTGATCAGGTCGTCACCCAGCAGTTTCTGCTGGAGCAACTGTGGGGCAAGGTCCACCGTGATGACAGCCACTATCTGCGTATTCTGGTGGGCCGCCTGCGGCAGAAACTGGGCGATGACCCGGCCCAGCCCCGTTATATCCGGACTGAGCAGGGAGTGGGTTATCGGCTGTGTTCAGGCTTATGAACACAGTCAATCCTTCGTTAACCCGATGCCAGTTCAGCCTGTCGGTAGCGGCTACGCATACCTGCCAGTATGGCAATGGCTAGGGCAGCGAAAACAAACACCAGCGCAAATAACCGGTACAGACCTGCTGCCTGCCAGGCATGATCCAGCAGATAGCCAGCCGCAATTGGCGACAGTATCGCTCCTGCCCGGCCCACGCCAATTGCCCAACCCAGTGCGGTCACCCGCTGCCGGGTGCTGTAGAGGCTGGGGGTCAGGGCATAGACCCCGGCAATGCTGCCGTTAACCAGAATACCGATCAGCAGCGCGAGGGAATACGCCAGTGACAGGGATGAAGTGGAAGACACAAACAGGGTCAGTGCCAGTGCATTGGCCAGCAGATAGACCACAAGCAGTCTGGGTAACGCCACTCTGGAAGACAACAGCCCGATCAGGGTGGTACCAACAATTCCACCGAGGTTCAGCAGCACCCCCCCCGTGATGCCCTGTGACGCCGACAGCCCTGCGGAAGTCAGCAGTTTTGGCGTCCAGCTCATCACGAAATAGAAGCCGAACATCACCAGAAAGAAGGTCAGCCAGATCAGCAGCGTGGTGCTGCGTAACTTTGTACCGAACAGCTGTGCCAGCATGTTGCGATTGTCACCTGTAGTCTTCTCCGGCTCAGGTTTCGCGGTTAGTACCTCCCTCCCCAGTCGTCTGAGAATCGTGTTGATACGTTCAAGTGCGTTGTCAGCGTCACTGTGGGCCAGATAATCCAGTGACTCCGGCAGAAGCAACATCAGCAGCGGCAACAACAGTAACGTGATTACGCCGCCGTAGAAAAACACCGATGGCCAGCCAAGATCGGGAATGATCTTCGCCGCGGCGAATCCTCCCAGCGTTGCTCCCAATGCATAGGCCGTCGACTGCAGACTGATCGCCAGACCGCGCCAGCGCTTGTTGGCGTACTCCCCGGCAATGACATAACTGCTGGCGAGAATGCCGCCAATACCCAGCCCGGTCAGCAGTCGCAGGCACCCAAGCAGAACCGGATTTGGCGCGAAGGACGACAGCAGCATGCCGATACCGGCGATGGCAACACAGAGCAGAATGATCGGGCGACGGCCGAGGCGATCTGCCCACGGGGCGATAAACAGTGAGCCCAGTGCCATCCCCACCAGACCGGCACTCAGCAGATAGCCGAGCTGCACCGCCGTCAGGGACCACTGGCTGGAAACAGCGGCGGCCGTAAAGGCCATAACCAGTACATCGAAACCGTCCAGCATATTGATCAATATGCACAGACCAATTACGACCCATTGATATGGGCTCATTGGACTTTCGGAAATGATATGCACAGGTGTATTTTTCATTATATCGTCTCCCCACTGCTATCACAGGTAAGGATACTATCTGGTATTTTCTTGCATGGGTCTTCCGCAGGAATATTCATTTATAGCCACCTCTTTTTGTTGTTATTGATTGTGCTGCCAATGTATTAGTCGGGTAATTCTTGACGTTATTCTTTCATGCAAAGGCGCTGTATCATTCTCCTTGCCCGGTTAGCACCGACATCCACATGAATATCAATCATCGAAGGATGATCAAACTGACAGATATTGTTGTATTGCGCTTCAATAACGACTTTGTCTTCATCGAACGTGAATTTCGTTTGGTCCACGACTTTCTGCAGTGTTTCCTGCAGGTTTTCTTTGGGATTGGTCGCTATGGTCCAGAAGTAATGACTGGTGGTTGCCGTTTCCGGTGTGACACCATGGAAACCACGCATATGGAAGCCACCCCTTTCAGGGTCATCAACAGATTCCGACCCAGCATCAACGGCACCAGTCCAGATTCTCAGATGGGTGACACGGAATTCGATTTCCTGCCAGCGATCCACCTTATCCCTGAAGGGGTAGGCCGCAACATAGGTCGGCGGCGGTACAGAATCGAGCATGTGACGTTTGACCGTCACCGTTTCGCCCTGCTCCTCCACTGTCATCCGGGCATTCATGTGGGTTCTGGCATCACCACCGATGGTGTGCAGATGGACGTAGCCGAGGTGACTGAGATCCAGCAGGTTATCGTGGATCAGCTGATAAGGCGCGTCGTAGTGGTAAACATCACCCTTGTACAGATACTTGCCACTGCTGTGCACATCGTACCGTGGTGGCTGGTGTGCAGGCGCCGCCCCGACATCGTGGCCGAACCACATCCAGACCAGATCGTCCTGCTCACACACCACATACGAACGCACACGGGCTTTGGCGGGAATCTTCAGCTGGCCAGGGATATCAACGCAGCTGCCCTGCTGATCAAACAGCAAACCGTGATAGCCGCAACGAATACCGTCGGCCTCCACGGTTCCCCTGGAAAGCGGCAGAGCCCGATGGCAGCACCGGTCTTCCAGCGCCGCCACCTCGCCTGCCGCGGTACGAAACATCACCACCGGATGGCTCAGTAACGTGCGAGCCAGTGGCTGTTGTGTCACTTCCCAGGCATGGGCCGCCACATACCACTGATCCAGTGGGAAAGGCATTGGCTCGCTGGCCAGGGATTGGGGCTGATACATAGCAACGGTCACGGTTGTTCTCCTATTGGCTGTGCAATCTGTCTGCGCTGCCGAACAGCGAGTCAAAAAGCAGGATGAAAATGCTCATTCAGTGCATCAATCTGTGCTTTTTTTCCTGCTCTCCGGGCTCCGGGAGCATTTCCCTGTTTCGGCGGCGGCAATAACGTTTTCTGCGAACGGTTAAAGGTCGAGCACCAGCCGGGGGCTGAATGATCGTGAACAACAGGGGGTAAAGCAGTTATTGGCTTGTCTTTCCTGCGCAGTGAGAAACTGATCACGATGATCCGGTTGCCCTTCCAGCACCGGGATCAGGCAGCTGCCGCAGACGCCCTGTTCACAGGAGCTGGCTACCTCCACGCCTGCCTCTAAAAGCATTTCCAGAACGGTGCGCGCTGCTGGAATGGCGATCACCCGCTGTGACTGGCGCAGCTCCACTTCAAAAGCCGGGTCCTGCGCAGTTGTCGTAACGGGGGCTGAAAAATACTCCCGATGCAGCGCATCCTCATGCCAGCCGCGGCCACGCGCTTCATTCAGAACAAAGTCCATGAAGCCTGTCGGGCCACAGATATAAAGCTGCTGTGACGGACTCGGTGTACCGAGCAGTTGTGGCAGATCGAGTCGCTGAGAAGTAGGGCCGTCATCCAGATGAAAATGGACAGCGTTGGCAAAGGGGCTGTGACGCAACTGCTGTACAAACGCCAGCCGGGCCGCCGTTCTGCCGCAGTAATGCAGGGCAAAGGACTTGCCCTGCGCATACAGATGGTGCGCCATGGCCAGCATCGGGGTAATGCCAATCCCGCCGGCAAATAGCAGATAGTGTTCTGCTCCGCCATCCAGCTCGAAAAGGTTACGTGGCAGGCCGATAGTGATGAGATCCCCTTCTTCTATGCTATCGTGCATAGCCTTTGATCCGCCGCGCGATGTGGGCTCATTCAATACCGCAATGACATAGCGATGCGTTTCGCCCGGTGGATTGCACAGTGAATACTGGCGGACTAAGCCCGGTCTGATATGAATATCGATATGAGCTCCGGCAGTAAATGCTGGCAATTCATCGCCAGCAGGAGAAACCAGCTCAAAGCTGGTAATTCCTTCTGCCTCTTTCAGTTTGCGATTTACTTTTATTTTATGCATGAGAATATCCCCACCACAGAAATGCAGTGTTAATCTTTTTTCTGAACGGGTATTACTGGTTATTGGTCGTCAATAACGATGAGGAGATATGGAGATGGCATCACGGTTCATTTGTTCACCCATATTATTCTTATCAGTATTAAATACAGGATGAGTTTCCTGTCTGTTGGCCTATCCTACGCCAGTTAGTTGCGGTGTCAACCAATAAAGTCCTATTACCGATGAAGGGAAACCATGTCTCAACAGAAGCACCTTGATTTAAGCCGTTATGTTCCCGCTCTGGTTAACTTTCTGAACAACAAGCTGTCAGCAGGCGCTTCGACCTGCTATCGCAAACACTTTGGTGTCGGGGTGGTGGAATGGCGCATCCTGTCGATGCTGGCCGTCGAAAGCGGCATCACCGCCAACCGTATTTCACAGGTGATCGGGCTGGACAAGAGTGCTGTCAGCCGCGCGGTGCAGACGCTACAGAATGCGGGTTATGTGGATGGCCAGACAGATGATCAGGATGCGCGAAAATACACGCTGTCACTGACTGACAGCGGGCAGCAGATACATGACCGGGTATTGCAGACAGCGCTAGAGCGTGAACGCAGACTGCTGGGTGACTTTACTCCTGAAGAGGTGGATATCCTGGTTAGCCTGCTTACCCGCATGCACGCCCGCGTCGACGACGTCAATGCGGTTGTTCCCGGCGAGTCACTGGAAACGAGATCGTAAAATCGCTCTACAGCAATGGCAGACGATTGGAAGCCTTCAGCTCCCGCAATGAAATGTTGGAGCAGATTGCCGATACCCCCGGCAATTTGCGCAACACCCGCTCAACGAAGCGGCTGTAGTCATCCAGATCTTTTGCCACAACCTGCAGCAGAAAGTCTGCAGCGCCGGTGGTGTTATGACAGGCCAGCACGTTCTCCGAATGGGCAATGATGGCCTCAAACTCGCGGGTGGTGGCTTCATCGTGTGCGGTACAGGTCAGCTGCACAAAGGCCATGACGCCAAAACCCAGCTTGCGACGATCAAGATTGGCCTGATATCCCTCAATATAGCCCTCCTCTTCCAGCCTTTTTAGCCGCCGCCAGCATGGTGTTTCGCTTAATGACAGATCCGCTGCCAGTTTCGCGTTGGTTAACCGGCCATCACGTTGCAACCGGGCCAGAATGTCCAGATCCACCTTATCAACGGCTGACATGAGAAGACTCCACCTCTATTTACACAATCAGAGGAAGACTATTTCCCACAGGGCAAAGCCGCAACCGGAAATAGCAAAGTAATTTCTGCGTTAACGACTAGTCTGAGTAGCACAGAGGCGAAGGGTTGCCCGGGCAACTCCAGCCACCGATCCCACGCGTTCACAACGTCAGGCAGCCTGCCAGGCCCGCCTAAGAGGTCATCCTTCAATGAAAGCCATCGTCTACGAGAACTTCTGCACTGCCCCTCAGTTAATGACTGTGCCTGATCCCACGCCAGAGGCCCATGGCGTCGTCGTACAGGTCAAGGCGACGGGGGTGTGCCGTAGCGACTGGCATGGCTGGATGGGTCATGACCCGGATATTCATCTGCCCCATGTGCCGGGCCATGAGTTTGCGGGAGTCATCGCTGCCGTGGGTAAGGATGTGCGCCGTTTCCGTGTCGGTGACCGCGTCACCGTGCCCTTTGTCAGCGGCTGCGGTGCGTGCCCTGAATGCTATTCGGGCAATCATCAGGTCTGTGGAGCACAGACTCAGCCCGGCTTTACTCACTGGGGATCCTTCGCTGAGTACGTCACCCTGCACAATGCTGACGTCAATCTGGTCACCCTGCCCGAACATATGGACTATGCAACAGCAGCCAGTCTCGGCTGCCGCTTTGTGACTTCCTTCCGCGCGGTCGTCGATCAGGGCAAGGTCTCCGCAGGCCAGTGGGTCGCCGTGCACGGCTGCGGGGGTGTCGGGCTTTCCGCCATCATGATCGCCAACGCCATTGGCGCGAACGTTATTGCGGTTGATATCGGTGAAGACAAACTGGCGCTGGCACGCTCACTCGGCGCGGTAGCCACGATCAATGCCAGTGAAGTGGATAACGTTGCCGAAGCCATCAGAGAGATCAGCCGTGGTGGCGCCCACGTGTCACTGGATGCGCTGGGCCATCCCATCACCTGTGTGAACTCCATCAACAGTCTGCGCAGGCTGGGGAAACATATTCAGGTGGGCTTATTGCTGGCCGAGCATGCAACCCCTGCCATTCCCATGGCCAGAGTGATTGGCCATGAGCTGGAAATTATCGGCAGCCACGGCATGCAGGCCCATCGCTATGACGCCATGCTGTCCATGATCATGTCAGGCAAGCTGCAACCCGAGAAACTGCTGGGCCGCACTATTTCACTGGAGCAGTCCATTGAGGCACTGACGACCATGGACAAAGCTACCACTGCCGGTGTAACGGTGGTCACGGCGTTTTAACACTCTCTTCCGGCCTGCTGGACAACTGTCAGTCTCAGTGGGCCGTGCCTGTTTATGGTGTTTGCAGCCCATGCAGTACCAGTGCCGAAATCTTGCGCACCTGCCTGAAATGAGTCTCCATATCCAGCGGGTCCTTACTGACCAGCCTGAGCAGCTGCAGGTGTGAATAGTCATTAAGCAGAAACGCCGCGGAGGCGATGTCGGCATCAGCACGTAATTTGCCACGCTTCTGCAAACGCTCAAGCAGATGCTGTATTTCACGCTGCAGCTGCGCATTGGACGCCTGATACGCTTCGGGCAACTCGTTGTTTCCACCGGTAAGAATGATCGGCAGCACCTCCCGCCAGAACGCAGCAGGCAGGATCTGCAGACTGTTGGTGATCAGACGCCGCTCAAGCTCACACATGGCATCCAGCGGATCATCAAACTGATCGATGATTTCCGTGACATCAACGATGGCCTTGTGGTCCTGCTCGCGCAGCATTTCCAGCAGGATCTCCTGCTTGGAGCTGAAATATTTAAATACCGTCGGCGATGAAACCCCCGCTTCGCGGGCAATCTGCTCCACGGTGGTTGCACTGAATCCCTGCTGTTCAAACAGCCGCACCGCAGACTGGGCAATTGCCTGTTTGCGCGCCAGCTTCTGCTGTTCTCGTAATCCGCTCACGTTTTCTCACACTCGTTCAGTTCCGTGCTGCAAGCATAGCAACTTAACTTACATCAGAAAAATATTTTATTGACTAAAGTTTTTTATAGGATTAATACTTTTGCTACATCAGATTCAGCCACCACTGGATGAAAACCATGCTTAACCACACCATGACCCTGAGTGAGCACTACCAGCTTGCCAGGGAGATGCTGGAAACCGGCAAGGAAGTGCCTCTGCCTTTCATGAAAGGCTTCCCGGCGGAACCCGAGCTGCGCGTTACCTGGTCCAACTGGATGCATCCGCCCTTTAACCGCTGGGGGTTCCGCCATCTTGCCCGTTTGCGGCCATCAATCAGTGTTTTTGCGGGCAGCGCGGGGGCCGATGTGCTGGAGTCCTCACCTCTCCCGCTGGACTCCCTGCATTTCACCAGTACCTGCGGCGATGACGTCACCGTGCTGGAGCATCTGCTGGCAAGCCATACCGATGCATTTCTGGTCATGCAGCAAGGTCGTATCGTTTACGAACGCTATTTTCAGGGTCAGCAGGCCAATGACCGGCACATCATGTTCTCCGTCACTAAATCCCTTATCGGATTGCTGGCCGAACAACTGATCAGTGAAGGCAAACTTGATGACCGGGCGCTGACACTCGATTACATCCCGGAGCTGGCGGGCAGTGCCTTTGCCGATGCCAGCATCCGGCAACTGCTGGATATGGCGGTCGGTATCGCTTACAGCGAGGTGTATGACGACCCCGCTTCGGAAAGCTCGCAATACGGCTATGCCTGTGGCTTCCAGCCCACCCCTTCAGGTTATGAGCAGTACCGCTCGCTGTATGAATACCTGCCGTCACTGCGCAAGAACGGTGAGCATGGCGGATTCTTCCATTACGTGACCGCCACCACGGAAGTGCTGGCCTGGGTCATGGAGCGCGCCAGTGGTCAGCCCTGCGCCCGTTTGCTGGAGGCCATCTGGAGTGAAATAGGCTGTCAGCGTGACGGTTATTTTCTGGCAGACCCCTGGGGGCGCAACGTCGCCGGTGCCGGATTCAGTGCCACCCTGCGCGATATGGCCCGACTGGGAAGACTGATTGCCTGTCAGGGCAGCTATCAGGGCAAAATGCTGATCAGCACTGAGACCATCCGTCGTATCGCGAAAGGTGCAGACCCCGCTATTTATGCAGCCAATACCGAGTTTTCCAGCTGGACGCCCGGCGCTTCCTATACCAGTCAGTGGTATGTGTTTGCAGAAAGTCAGCAATTAATGGCAGGCGGTATTCACGGCCAGTATCTCTTTATCGACCTGCAGAAAGATATTGTCGTAGTCAAGCAATCAGCATTACCTACTGCTGTGGGCGATATGGACAGTGATTCCGTTGCAATGATACGCACTATCGCCAGTAGCCTTTAATAAAAAATATCTAATAAAAATATTCACCAGACATATCTCAGTAAAAATAAAAATAAATTCAGGATATGCATTTTTTGTCGTGCATGCCTGTTTTCTTAATCAGAGAAGCAGGAGTTAAAAGATGAAAAGACGCCTCCATTTATGTGGCGTATTAGCGGCAGCTTTGCCGTTAATATGGCAGACAGCCGAGGCTGGCTATGTATTTACTAACGGCAGCCTTTCCGGAGAAGCCACACTGGATATAGGAGCTGGCAATATCATCAGCCGGAATGTCAATTTCGGTACAGGCCGGGTAGATATACGCAACGGCGAAAACACAGGTACTTCCGCCACCTGGCAGGAAGGCTATCTCAAACCCGGGCTAACCCTGAACTACCAGCTCAATGACGACTGGGCACTGGTTGGCGGAGGTTCAGTGGTGTCAGCCACCACGCTGGGTGATGGTGATGCCGGAGGCTTTTCCCGCAGTTCTGACGGTAAGACAGCCGTTGAGGAACTCTATGCTGGTGTTCATTACCGGCAATGGACGCTCACTCTGGGTCGACAGAACTTCATGGTGGGTAATGGCTTTATCGTCATGGACGGCAATCTCGACTTTCTCAAGGACGGCGCTTACTGGCTGGGGCCACGCAGTGCTTTTCGCGATGCCGCTGTGCTGAGCTGGGATAACAAGGCTCTGCAAGCTCAGGCCTTCAGCCTGCGTACCGACAGTGATATCGGAGACTTTCGTCTGACGGGCGCCAACGTTGATTACAACCTCAACGATCAGGTGACACTGGGCGCCATGGCACTGGGTGTGGCCACGATAGCGGACAGCAGTCAGTCCACCAGCCGTGATGGTATGCGTGTCTACGATCTTCGCGCATTGCATGGCGTGCTGCCCGGCGTGCCTAACCTAACGCTTAATGCCGAAATGGCCTGGCAGAAAGGCAGTAACAGCACGACCGAGTACGATGCCAGCGCCTGGTACCTACAGGGTGATTATCAGTTTGCCTCCCTGCCTATGCAGCCGACCATTGGCTATCGTTATGCCAGTTTTTCCGGCGACGATGACTTGACCGATAACACCAGCAAAGCCTGGGACCCGCTCAGCAAAGGTTTTATTGACTGGGGAACCTGGCTGATCGGCGATGTGGTGGGCAATTATCTGATGAACAACAGTAATGAAAATGTTCATCAGCTAAGTGCCAAACTGCAGTTAAACGACGCCTTTACCCTGGGCGCCATGCATTACCAGTTCTGGCTGGATAAAAATAACTTTCTCGGCACGGTGGTCGAAAGCAAGCACTTTGCTGATGAAAGTGTCATTTATCTTGATTATGCCCCCAACGAAAAATTCTATTCTTCGTTGTCATACAATTGGGTGACACCACAGTCTGCTGCCAGAGAATTCTTTGGCGATGATAAAAAATTCAGTGCAATAGAACTCTATTTTACTTACAAATACTGATCTGACCCATTGAGGTATCATCCATGAAACGCTATTCACGATTAGCTTGTGCTGTTGCACTGTGTTCTGCCTTTCTGGCTCAGACCGGTTTTGCTGAAGAAAAAACAGTACGTATTTTTAATTGGCTTGAATATATGCCACAGGACGTGCTGAATGATTTTGAAAAAGAAACTGGTATTCATCCGATTTATGACGTATTCGATAACGTAGAAACACTGGAGTCCAAATTACTGACCGGCAACTCCGGTTATGACGTGGTGTTTCCTGGTACCGCAGACATCGCCAAACTGATCAAAGTGGGCGCGCTGGAAAAACTGGACCGGTCGCAGCTGACTAACTGGTCCCATCTCGACCCTGACTTCATGAAAAGTCTCGAAGCGGTGGGCGATACAGGCAATGAGTACGCCGTGCCTTACATGTGGGGAACCACGCTGATTGGTTACAACGCAGATAAGGTCAAAGCGGTGCTGGGAGAAGATGTAAAAATCGATTCCTGGAACATCATTTTCAACCCCGAATACATGGCCAAACTGCAGCAGTGTGGTGTCGGCCTGCTGGATGCCTCCAGTGAAATCCTGCCAATTGCCCTCGATTATCTCCAGCTCGACCCGAACAGTCAGAATAAGGCGGACTATAAAAAAGCCGTCGAGCTAATGCAGGGTGTGCGCCCGTACATCCGTTATTTTGATTCGTCGAAATACGGTATGGATCTGGCCAATGGTGATATCTGTCTGGCCGTGGGCTGGTCTGGCGGCGTGGTGCTGGCCGACAAAATTGCTAAGGCGGCAGGCAATGGCCTCAATATCCAGATGAGCATTCCTAAAGAAGGTGCCCCCATGTGGTCGGATGTCATGAGTATTGCCGCCAACGCGCAACACCCGGCTGAAGCCCATGCCTTTATTAACTTTATCCTGCGCCCTGACATCATCGCCCGCATCAGCAACGCAGTGGGTTATCCCAACCCCAATGTCGATGCCACCGCACTGGTCAACGAGGCTATTCGCAATAATCCGAATATGTACGTCAGCGATGAGGTGAAGAAAACGCTGTTTCCGCTGAAGGCCGTGCCCGATGCCATAGAGCGGGTTCGTACACGCGCCTGGACCACCATCAAGACCGGTCTTTAATGCCGGACAGCCAGCCTGCCTTGCTCAGTCACCTGTTATCTGAGGTTATCGATGAGTCATACCGCCAGAACGCCCGAACTGGAAAAGCGTCTTCATCTGGAAGTGGACATTGCCGCGCCTGAACTGCTGGGAGATGTTGCAGAAGGCATCAGGATGAACTACCCCATTCTCGGTGGCCGCTTCACTCTGTTTACCCCTTCAGCAGAGGTGATCTGCGGTACCGTGGTCAGTGGTGGTTACGACTGCTTTCTGGAACAGCACGATGGCACAGGCAGGCTGGATGCCATCTACAGCCTCAAAACCGACGAAGGCGAGCTGATCAATATACGCAACCGCGGCTGGCTGATGCTGACGGAACAGGGCCAGCAGCAGGTAAAAGCAGGCATCTGGCCGATAGAACGCACAGACTATCAGTGCCACTGCACGCCGTCTTTTCAGGTTGCTCTGGGGCGCCTGTCATGGCTGGGCACAGCCGTGCTGATCGGTGATGTGTTCTACCCCTCAGACCACAAGGTCATCATCACCTGTTACGGCCTGACGTAATCAGGGTTCATTCACCAGAATGGGGGTTGCCACTGGCACCCCCGCTTTGCTTATGTCCGGTCAGAAAACATCATTTATGCGAATCTGAGCAGGCCTGTACCTGACAGCTGGCTGACGGGCGCATCAGGAAAGCGATGAGTCGTTCCTCACGGCGAGGTGCACTCTGGCATAGCAGATTTGGGAAGGCCAAAAACCAGATCGAACGCCCAGTTGTAGACAAAGGTGTAGACCATGAAAAACAGGGTCATGCCGATATCCAGTGTCAGCGCCTTCCACCAGGAAATACCCAGCCACCAGACAAAGAACGGCACCAGCAACAACGACAGGCCAAGCTCAAAGCCGATGGCATGGCCTACCCGCCTGCGCAGACTTCTGCCCTTTTGCTGCTGCCGCGCTTCCCACCACTCGAACAGCGTATTCCAGACAAAATTCCAGAACATGGCCAGTGCCGACGTGACCACCGCGCCGACACCGGCGGTTTGCTGGCTGTTACCCAGCAGGCTCAGCACACCGGCGGTGATCATGATGGCGATGGCTTCTGAAAGAAGGACGTAGACGATTTTCCGTTTGATGCCTTGCATGGCCTTTCCCGTTATTACTGATCATCAGGCATGAATGACAGCGACTGGCCTGAATGGCGCCTACTATATGTGTTGAAAGCTGATATGTTTAGTCAGCTCCTTTCAGAATAACTGACAGATCACCATGGCCTTTTCGACTGACAACATCACCCTGTTTCTCACCGTGCTGGAGTGCGGCTCCTTTTCTGCGGCGGCGCGCAAGCTGGGGCGAGTTCCCTCTGCGGTCAGCATGGCCATCGCCCAGCTGGAGGCGGAGCTGGATTTACAGCTGTTCAATCGTAACGGTCGGGAACCCGTCCCCACCGAAGCCGCTCTGGCGCTGGAACCGCAGGCCCGCCAGCTGACCGCGCTGCATCAGCAGATGGAAGCCCATGCGCTGGCACTGCATCGTGGGCTGGAAACCCGGCTGACGCTGGCCATCGCACCGGAGTTACTGGCGACCCGCTGGAGTGAGCCCATTCCGCAGCTGGCAGAAGAATTTCCCGCACTGGAGCTGGAAATTCTTGCCGTGCCGCAGGAGGATGCGATGCAGATGCTGCATCGTGGCAGTGCTCATCTGGCAGTCGTATTTGAACGCCCGACCATCGAAGAACGTGAAGTATTTCAGGAAATGGGCAGCGAAAAACTGATCATCGTTGCCGCTCCTCAGCACCCTCTGGCGCAGGCCAGCGCTGAAGCCAGACATGAACACCTGCTTGAACACCGGCAGATCATGGTCGCCGCCAGTCGTGATGCACCTTACAGCGACCCCAGGCTGGTGCAGTCCCGCCAGCTATGGCGCACCGACAATCACCTGGCTGCCCTGCGTCTGGTACAGGAAGGTCTGGGCTGGGCGCTGTTGCCGGTTTCATTGGTACAGCCGTCCATTCACAGTGGTGATCTGATTGAGGTGGTGTTTACCAACATGACCAATGAGCGTCTGCTTTGGGCAGATGTGGTCTGGAGCACGGAAAAACCGCTGGGGCTGGGTGCCAAACGCTATGTTGAACTTATTCAAAAAAGGCAGCGTGGTGGCTGAAAAAGGTTTCTGGCGGTTCTGCTTGAGTATTTTGTGAGGTGTTTCAGTCAATTTTATTCAGTACGTACAAAATATTTTTAATACATACAATATTGAACAGCCCTGTTCCGACACGTCCACAAGGTCTGTTGCCGGGCATAAGTTTTGTTTTCAGGTGTTTTCAGGTGTTTTCAGGTGTTTTCAGGTGTTTTCAGGTGTTTTCAGGTGTTTTCAGGTGTTTTCAGGTGTTTTCAGGTGTTTTCAGGTGGCAGCTCTGCATCTTGGCGCATCTTGCCGGGCGTTTCCGGCAGGATGCGCTCACTGTTCACCTTTGAGCGAAGGTTTTTATCCGTGGGCGAAGCATCAGTCATCCCATTCAGCAGCTAATCCTTCCGGGCTGACTTCACGGCCGTTGCGCTCAAGGCTGTCAATCAGGGCCATATCGCTATCACTCAACTGCAGCTGCGGTGCCAGCAGGTTCGATGCCAGGTGGCTGCGTTGGGTTGACGACGGGATAACCGCATAACCTTTTCGCAATGCCCATGCCAGTACCACCTGTGCCGGCGTGGCAGGGATACGTGCTGCGATGGCCTGAATCAGCGGATCCTGCAGTACCTTGCCATACGCCAGTGTCATATAGGACGTCACCGGAATCTGCTGCTCCTGCAGAAAGCTCACCAGCGTTGGATTCTGCAGGTAGGGGCTCAGCTCAATCTGATTGGCCGCGATATGCTCCCTGCCGACCGCGGCTATCGCCTCTCTGGTCAGTGCAACATTGAAGTTGGAGATCCCTATTTCCCGGGTCAGACCGGCCGCTTTGGCTTCTGCCAGCGCCTGCATGTACTCGGCGACAGCAACGCCATTCCCCGGTGCAGGCCAGTGAATCAGGGTCAGGTCGACATAGTCACTGCGCAATTTGCGTAAACTGTCGTGCAAGCTGTCGATCAGCGTGTGCTTGCTGTAGTTGTCGACCCAGATTTTGGTCGTCAGGTAGATCTCCTCGCGAGCCACGCCACTTTCCGCAATCGCCTGCCCGACCTCTGCTTCATTCTGATAAATCTGTGCGGTATCCACTGCCCGATAGCCCAGCTCCAGCGCCGTGCGGACCGAATCGATGACCACCTGCCCCTGCAAGCGAAACGTCCCCAGACCAAATGAAGGAACAGCCATGACACACCTCTTTTCTCGTGACTTGTCGGATTTGCACCCGTTGTGATTGATCTCAGTGTGCCGCTTCATTACCTTTGCAAAAACACGCCTCTCAACGAAACACTTTTGCGTATCAGTCAAAAATGAAAGCCACTCTGGATGAAATGCAGGCCTTCCAGGCCGTCGTGGACTGCGGCTCCATCAGCGCTGCAGCGGAACAGCTTGGTCAGACGGTCTCGGCGACCAGCCGGTCACTAGCACGGCTAGAAGAAAAGCTGAATACGTCACTGCTGAATCGCACAACACGACGACTCAAACTTACGGAGGAAGGCCAGCTTTATCTGGAGCGGGTGCGTGACATTCTGACGTCTGTTGAGGAAAGCGAAGAATTGCTGGCGTTACGGCGTGATCAGCCCGCTGGTCTGCTGCGGGTAGATGCCGCGTCCCCCTTTATGCTGCATGTGATTGCTCCCCGGGTGGCGGAGTATCAGCAGCAGTTCCCGGAGGTGCAGCTGGAGCTGAACTCCAACGAAGGCATTATCGATTTACTCGAACGGCGTACCGATATCGCTATACGTATTGGTCGCCTGAAAGACTCCACCCTGCGGGCTATGCCTATTGCCACCAGCCAGATGAGGGTCGTGGCGAGCCCCGACTATCTGGCACAGCGCGGTACTCCCCTCACTGTCGCCGAGCTGGCTTCACATCGCCTGCTCGGCTTTACCCAGCCGGAATTACTGAATGAATGGCCACTCCTTGCGGAAGATGGTCAGTTGCTGCACATCCAGCCACAAGTCAAAGCCTCCAGCGGTGAGACATTAAGGCAAATGGCACTGAATGACGGAGGCATTGCCTGCCTGTCCGACTTTATGACACGAGCAGACCGGCAATCCGGCCGTCTGGTACAGCTCTTCCCTGAACTCACGCTGGTGTCACGGCAAAGCATCAATGCCGTTTACTACCGCAACACCACTGTTTCTGCCCGGATCAAGTCTTTCGTTGACTTTCTGGCGAAAACCATCGGGCCACAGGGCTTCGACGATTAGGCATCTCAGCCGATGCGCGCAGTACCATTACTGCTGACGAAACACCACGCCCTGCTTGCGGCGCTCATCCACATGCAGCTCAAACACATCCGGACGGGCATAGTGGCCCGTAACATCGAAGTCATAGCGGGCACGGATCAGGTCGGCCGTATCAATCTCGGCGGTCAGTAACCCGGTCTGATCCGTCAGTGGGCCAGCCAGCACATCGCCAAGAGGCCCGATAATTACGCTGCCTCCGCGTATCAGCGGTCGTTGGGCATCCCAGCCAGCGACCTCTATGCCCAGCTGTACAGGTGATGGCTGCACCTGACAGGCACTGATCACAAAGCAGCGCCCTTCATGGGCAATATGACGCATGGAGCATTGCCAGATATCACGCTCATCCACGGTGGGGGCGCACCATATTTCCACGCCCTTGGCATACATGGCCGTACGCAGCAGCGGCATATGGTTTTCCCAGCAGATAGCACCGCCTACCCGACCGGCCGGCGTGCTGACGACCGGTAGGGTCGAGCCATCGCCCTGCCCCCAGATCAGCCGCTCAGTGCCGGTGGGCATCAGTTTGCGATGTTTGGCCACCAGCCCTTTTTCGGCATCAAAATACAGCGCCGTGCAGTACAGGGTATTTCCGCTACGCTCGATGACACCGATAACCAGACTGGCGCCGGTACGGTGCGCCAGCTCTGCCAGTGCGGCTGTTTCCTCGCCCGGCACATCAATGGCATTAGCATAATATCGGGCGAACGCTTCGCGCCCTTCAGGCAGGCGATATCCCAGCCGCGTGCCGAATATCTCGCCTTTCGGGTAGCCACCCAGCAACGCCTCTGGCATCACCACCAGCTGCGCGCCACTGTCACGGATTGCCTGTTCATAGGACAGTATCCGCTCCAGCGTCGCGGCTTTGCCTTCGGACAAAGAGCCTAACTGCAAAGCGGCCACTACAGATCGAGTCATGATGCACCTCAGTATATAGCTGACAGAAAGCCTGCCCTGAACACCCGTTCCGGCAACGGCAGTGGTTCGTATTGGTTCAAACGATGTTATAAAAAGTCGTGTTGGCGAATAAGCCCAATAGGTTGCTATCGACTATGAATGAAATTGATATCGCAGGTGCGGATCTCAATCTGCTGAAAGTCTTTGAGGCGCTGTTTGAAGAAGGCAGCGCCAGTCGCGCGGCACTCCGGTTAAATCTGACCCAGTCGGCGGTCAGTGCAGCGCTGGGGCGGCTGCATGAACTCTATGGCGAGCAGTTATTTCGTCGTACCGGTCACGGCCTTGCGCCCACCTTGCTGGCCAATCAACTCAAACCGGTGATCAGTGAGGCACTGGCGCAGGTCAGGCACAGCCTGTCGATGGCCGCTCCGGCTTCGCTGGCCTATAGCGGGCGCTCAGTCACTATCGGCATGTCGGATGACTTTGAAATAGCACTGGGAGCCAGACTGATTGCGCGGGTTGCACAACGTGCCCCCCAGCTGCGGCTGATCTTTCGCCAGACCCACAGCCAGATTGTGGCGGATGCCCTGCTTGGTCGCAGTATGGATCTGGCAATCACAGCGGGCGGGGTAGCCAGTCGCCTGCTGAGCCGTGACCTGCTGGGCGAAGGTCAATACGCCTGTGTCGTCGATGGCAGCCACCATCCAGCAGAGCAAACCTTCGATCTGCACTGGTTTGTCCGCCATGACCATCTGCTGATCTCTGCCGGTGGCTTTATCGGCATAGTTGATGAAGCGCTGGCGGAGCGAGGGCTGAAGCGACGAGTCGGCGCGGCTACTACGCACTTCGCCGCACTGCCTTATTTGCTGGCAGGCTCCACCGCCATTGCCACCTTACCGCTCCATGCCGCTCAGGCCATTACCGCCATCAGCCATGGTTTGCGACTGGTCGCCTGCCCCTTTCCCTTACGGCGCTATCCGGTAGAGCTGGCATGGCGCAACAGTGCTTCTCCCGACAATGCTGTGCTTATCGTCAGGGAGGCCATTCGTGAGCTGGTGAGTGCGGAAAGATACTTCGTGATGGATTAGCCGCCAGCGCACTGTGCACGTTTGCGACTCATTGAAGCGCACTACTGCACTGCAAAAGATCAGCGAATTCTCGTTACTGCCACAGACAGGTTCGCATACCGCTTTCATAACTCATTGATAGCGCATGTCTTTTCTCAATCAGAAACATTTTGGCACAGGCTGTGCTTAGAGAAGGTATTCTCCGAGGCTCCCAATCACACGCTTCGCAGACTGGACAATAGCGTCCACGCTCTCCTGAAACAGGTATGAGCGTGGACGCTTTTTTTTGCTCTGCAAAAGCCAGGACGTCGGAGACACCCCGTTAGACGCACCACCCAACAAGGCGTTTCAGCAGTAGTCGGTGATGTACGCCTTTTTCAACGATGTTCCATTGAGGATTGCGAGATGTCTTACATTATTCCGTCTGAGTTTGTGACCAAAATGGTCGATGCCGGTGAGTCCAAGATTTACATGGCCACCCGCGATACCCTGATTCGTGGCTTTATGGCCGGTGCCATTCTGGCACTGGCGGCGGTCTTTGCCGTGACCATCGCGGTGCAGACTGGCGTGCCGCTGCTGGGTGCCGTGCTCTTCCCTGTCGGCTTCTGCATGCTCTATCTGATGGGTTTCGATCTGCTGACAGGTGTCTTCATGCTGACCCCGCTGGCATGGCTGGACCGTCGCCCCGGCGTCACCATCAGCGGCATTCTGCGTAACTGGGGTCTGGTGTTTATCGGTAACTTCGCAGGGGCACTGACCGTCGCCTTTATCATGGCGTTCGTCTTCACCATGGGCTTCAACACCGACCCGGGCGCGGTTGGGACCAAGATCGCCGGTATCGGTGAAGCGCGTACCCTCGGTTATGCCAAGTATGGTTTTGATGGCTGGCTGACCATTTTTGTGCGCGGCATGCTGTGTAACTGGATGGTCTCCATGGGTGTGGTCGGTGCGATGATTTCCACCAACGTCAGCGGCAAGGTGCTGGCCATGTGGATGCCCATCATGCTGTTCTTCTTCATGGGTTTTGAACACTCGGTGGTGAACATGTTCCTGTTCCCCTCAGCGATGATGATGGGCGGTGCCTTCTCGGTGATGGATTACTTCATCTGGAATGAAATCCCCACTGCACTGGGCAATCTGGTGGGTGGTCTGGCCTTCACAGGTTTGACCCTCTATAGCACCCACGTACGCACCGCACCTAAGCGCACTCTTTCCTGATACCTTCGCCCCGGTCTTGCCGGGGCAGTCTTCCTCCCGACAAACGTTTGATGCAATGAACCAACAGCTGACGCTTCGATTCGGACAGTATTCCTCTGCAGGGCGCAAGGCGAGCAATCAGGACTTTCACGGCGCGCTGGTGCCGCTGCAGCCACAACTGACAAGTAAAGGCGCTGCCTTTGCCATTGCCGATGGCATCAGCAGCAGTGAAGTCAGCCATATCGCCAGTCAGTCTGCGGTGGCCGGTTTTCTGCAGGATTACTTCTGTACCAGTGAAACCTGGTCAGTCAAACAGTCTGCCCAGCGTGTCATCAGCGCTATCAACTCCTGGCTGCATGCGCAAAGTCGTCAGGGCCAGTTCCGCTATGCCATTGACCGGGGTTATGTCTGTACGTTCAGCACACTGATCATCAAGGCCGCCAGTGCGCATCTGTTCCATATTGGTGATGGCCGCATTCATCGACTGTCAGGAAGCCATCTGGAGCAACTGACCCAAGATCACCGCATGCACGTCTCCGCTGAACAGCACTACCTCAGCCGGGCACTGGGCATTCATGATCATGTCGAAATTGATTACCAGTGCCTGCCAGTGGAAGCCGGTGATGTGTTTGTACTCACGACCGACGGTATTCATGAGTTCATCGATGAGTCAGTGATGGCGCGCTGTATTGAGGATTGCCAGGATGACCTGGCGCTGGCCGCCAGAGCCATTACTGAAATTGCCCTCAATCACGGCAGTGATGACAACCTGACGATCCAGATCGTACGGGTCGAGCAGTTGCCAGAACCCTCCGCCACCGAACTGTACCAGCGCCTCAATCAGTTACCCTTTCCTCCTGAGCTGCGCCTGCGTGCCGAATTCGATGGTTTCACCATTCAGCGTGAGCTACATCACTCCAGCCGCAGCCACCTGTATCTGGCCATCGATAATGCCTCGGGGGACCGGGTGGTGATCAAGACACCCTCCCATGATCTGCGCCACGATGAAGCCTATATCGAGCGCCTGCTGATGGAGGAGTGGATCGCCAGACGCATCAATAATCCCCATGTGTTGCGAGCCTGGCCGATGGAGCGCCCGAGACATTTCCTCTATCTCACCAGTGAATATCTGCCGGGGCAGACGCTGGAGCAGTGGATGCGCGACCACCCTGTGGCGGATCTGACCGCCGTGCGCTCCATCGTCGGGCAGATTGCCAGAGGATTGCGAGCCTTCCACCGGCTGGAAATGCTGCATCAGGATCTGCGCCCAGCCAATGTGATGATCGACGAACACGGCACTGTCACACTGATCGACTTCGGCTCGACCCGGGTGGCAGGTGTGGCAGAGCTCAGTGACCGCACACAGGCTGAACCGATCCTCGGTACCCTGCCCTACACGGCGCCGGAATATTTCATCGGGGATCCGGTTGGCGAGCAGGCCGATCTGTTTTCACTGGCCGTGATGACTTACCAGATGCTCGCCGGCCATTTGCCCTATGGCACTCAGGTGGCGACAGCCCGCAGCCGCGCTGCTCAGGCCCGGTTACACTACGATTCCGTATTATCTCATCGGCGGGATATTCCACTGTGGGTGGATGAGGCGCTGAGAAAAGCCCTGCAACCACAACCGTCACGGCGCTATGACGCCATCTCAGAGTTTGTTCACGATCTCAATCAGCCGAATCCACGCTTTATCGCCCAGCATCGCCCGCCACTGCTGGAGCGCAACCCGCTGCTGTTCTGGCAGGGGCTCAGTTTCCTGCTGGCTCTGCTGTTGATCTGGCAGCTTGTAAAGCACTGACCGTATCTTCACTGAGAGGGCATCGACCCCTGCTGCAGCTCGCGCAATACCTGCACGGCCTCGTCACCGCGCCCGGCAGGTACAAAGATATGATCGTGACAGGCACCTGCCACCACATTACAGCTTAGTTGCGCCCTGCCCAGCGCACTGGCAAATGCCGCCGTCAGACCCACGGCGGCAAGGTCTGAATGCACATGCAAGGTGATCCACTGGCAGCGAAACAACACCGGCCAGCACCGTTCAACAGCGGTGGCTTCCGGTACGATCAGTGTCAGCCCCTCCGCTTCCTTCATGCTACCCACATAGTCCAGCCCGCGCAGATCGGTGTCGCTAGCGACCATCACGTAGGCATAAATGCCGTCATTCAGTACAGGTGACATGCTGGCCAGCAGCTGCTGCAAATCAGAGACCGGGGTGAACGCCATCGGTACTCGCTCCGTAGTCAGGTTTTGTATTGCTGCGGGTTATCTTACGGGCTCCGCGGGCAGGCGCTGGCAAAACTGCTAATGAGCAATTAGGCAGCCTGTTACGACTGTTTACCAATCACCTCGGTTTGCACCGGGCCGTTGAGATTTCATCCTGAGTGGCCTATGAATATCGAAGCCAGAAACGCACTGGCTGCACCGTTTCTCTCGCTTGATGAGGACAGAAGACAATGGCATCCATGACCGACAACCGCTCGCCGCTCAAGACCGCTGCAATCGTGTTGGCTGCCGGGAAAGGCACGCGCTACAAACATGAAGGCAAAACACTGGCGAACAAGTTACTGGTGCCCTGTACAGGGCTGAATGGCAAACGCAGGTCGGTACTGGAGCATACGTTGAGCAGTTTCGCTGGCAAAGTTGATCAGCTGATTGTCGTCACGCGACCGGAGTACCCGGATGTGCTGTCTCTGGCGGCCAACTATCACGCCACCGTTATCAGTCTGCCCTCGAGCGGTATGGGCGACAGCATCAGCGCTGCCGTCCCTGCGGTAGCAGACGCCGCCGTTGTCATGGTGGCACTGGGTGATATGCCCTATATCAAAGACAGCACGCTGGAGGCCATTCTGGCTCACGCCAGCGAAGAGGCCATCGTCACTCCCTTATATGAGGGGCAGCGTGGCCATCCGGTCTGCTTTGGCAGGCGCTATCTGCCGATGCTGGCCGAGCTGCATGGTGATGTCGGTGCCCGGCACCTGCTGCAGGATTTTGACGTAACCGATGTAGTCGTTGATGACCCCGGCGTCCTGCACGATATTGATGTGCCTGAGAAATAGCCTTCTTCTTGCAAGCGCTCTGCTGCAGATGACCACAGGCCTGATCCCGTTTCGGGACGTCGCAGCAGAGCATCACTGACGAGAGTTATTCTTCACTCAGCCTGATTGCACGAGCACCACCTCCTGCTCCTCACTCCGCCCACACTGTCAATGCGTGCTCCGTGGGCGCGGTAACCCGGAGCGATGACAGATCGTATCGACGACGCACGCCTTCGCTTGGGCCGCGAGACCTTCGCCAGCGGGACTGAGCAGGAGATAGAAAATCAGGCCAGTCTGATGAGCCGCTTCTCGAAAGACATCAACATAACCACCACCACACCGGGAGATGATCAGCCAGACAACCCTGCTGCAGAGCCCGCTTAAGCGGTGCCTGCAGATACAATATCGATAGTGATAAAGCAGGGCAGTACGGTACCCGGACGTTGTGATCACTGCAGTACAGCGCGCATGATCTCGCCCTGCCACTCGAAGTAAGGGTTAAACGTCAGCCGGGCATGCACCTTGCCCGGCTGCTGGTAGCCCCATGCCGAATACCACACCTGCCCGGTCTGTTCACATAGCTCCGTTTGCTGAGCATCTGTACTGTTTCGACACAATCTGACGGAACCCTGCATTCCGTAAAGCGGATTACCGGGTGCAAACAGCATTCCCATGTGCGAAAACTGACTGATACGCTGCTCTGGCAGAAAGTCCGTCCTGACAATCACCCGAGGATCACGGGTAGCAGGTGCTTCGCCGTACCAGATCAGACGGCTGTCAGGATGTTCAAAACGGTGGCTGAAGGTATCAAGCAGGTATTGAGTGTCCAGCACAGAGTCATGCTCAGCCACCACCATAAACACCGGTTTGGTGTAGGCCTGCGCCAGGTCATCCTGCACCTGTGCACTACTGCGATAAAACTGAGCAAATCCATTGGTAGGGACGTTGAGATAACGAACCGGGTTTTGTGTGGTTGCCATCGCCTCAGGGTCTCTTAGCCAGGGCCGGGCCCAGCTGATCCAGGGCGCCAGCCAGTCTATCCGGCTGTCAGACTTGAACGCCGGAGAAAACAACACCAGTCCGGCAATATCACCATGCCGATAGGCATAATCCGTCACCAGATTGCCTCCGGTGGAGAACCCTCCTAGGTACACCTGCCCTACCTCTTTCCGTAAAACCGTCACTTGTTCATCCACCACTCTTTGCCAGTCTTCCAGAGTGACATGCAGCATGTCCTCAGGCCGACTGCCGTGGCCGGGCAGCAATACCGTTCTTACCAGAAACCCCTGCCGGGCCAGCTGCTCGCCAAGATCATGAAACGACCACGGCGAGTCCCCCAGTCCGTGAACAAGCAAAATGCCTTTCTGCGGCTTACTGCTTATATCCGCCGGTGGTCGCCACTCTTGCGGGCCGTTCCACTGCAGTTCCTGCAGATGATCGGTGGTCTGAAACTGACGGTGCTGAGCCAGCCAGCCACGGGTCTGCTGCTGGTACAGAGAAAAGCTGCTCTGACCGAGAGGGGGCAATGCACTGTCTGGCAATGACCGGCATGCGGTTAGTAACAGTACAGGGAGGACAAGAAGTAGTTTTGCAGGCGCCATAGCATCCAGAGTCAGGCAAAAGTTGCAAGAAATAAGAATGCTTCTTTGTGTCGCCGAAGGGGGAAAAGTTCAATAACGGAATGTACAGACAGTCTTCGGAGGAAACCTGATCTGATGCCACTTATGCGATCACAAGTACCATCAGGTCAGGCCACCACCGGCCTGCATTTTTTTCTTTGCCGCGTTTCATGTCTTTTTTGCGGTCTACGTGAGTTTGAGCCTTGCAGAATGTCTCAGCATGCTTGGCGACCAGATTATTCAGCAGTGGCAGTGCTTGCTGCGTTCTGGACCTGGTTTTCTTACCCATGTCATTTCTCCTGATAATAAATATGCCCGAGGCGCTCAATGCGCCCGGGCAGTGATTGTAGTCTTAGTTTCCACTTAGGCGTAGAGCTGTCTTCAATCTCATACATCAAGGCTTGAAATCTACGTTATTGTTCAACGGTGGGTAACGACGCTTCAGCTTCCACCCGATCACGTCCCAGCCCTTTGGCTTCATACAGAGCAGCGTCCGCCGCTTCGATAATATCGATCAAACGCTGTTTTCCGGTTGAACTGGCATAGCCAATGGAAGCTGTTACTGGCCCTTTTCTGTCGGTCCACCCGGGAATATCCAGTGATCTGACCTGATTCAGCAGCTTCAGACAGGCTCTGGCCGCGCCTTCATCCGACACCTCGGTCAGCATGATGATGAACTCTTCGCCGCCGTAACGACCTGCCTTATCCGACGAACGCAAACAGCGGCCAAGTAAGTCACCGATGTAGCTCAACACCGTGTCGCCCATCACGTGCCCGGCCTGATCATTGATGCGTTTGAAATGGTCCACATCCAGCATGACGATGTAAAACGGCCGCTCGGACCGCTGCGAACGTTTCAGCTCACTCTCCGCCAGCTCCATGATGGTTTTACGGTTATACACCCCTGTCAGCTGGTCACGGGTCGCCATCATATAGAGCGCACGCTCGGCAGCGCGGCGCTTTCTGTCCATCTTTTCCTGCATGACTGCACTGACGCAAATCAGCACCGTGGTGAACCAGATCACCAGAACAATGAAGGCTCCGATCACACTGGCACTGGACGCCAGTGAGCGATAGATCATGTAGCCGACCAGCAGCAGGACGGCATAACTGATAGAGGTCTGAATGCGGGCTATCCGCCCACCGATATAGGGACTCAGCACGGCACGCAGCACACCACGATGAGCCGTCAAACCTAGAATGGACAACATCAGCAGCAACGCCAGGGTAGCGGAGACGAGAGACATGGCACCGTGAAACGCATCAATGCCGTAGATATAGCCGGTGTATGCCGACATTGGCAGGATCCCCGCCAGTGAAGCCGCCAGCTGAGCCAGCACGTTGGTATGCATTGCCGACAGCAGTAGCGCAAAGGCCAGTAACATCAGAGTGATGGCGGTATTGGCTCCTGTACTGTTGCTTTTACCCTGCACAATGTCGTGGCTCACCACATGTTGAAACGGTATCCAGCCAGACAGTATGTCTGTGCCGGTAGCAATTTCAGTAAGACGCAGAAAAATCAGCAGCAGCGATAACAGCGCCAGTATTTTGGCGATGGCCGGAGACAGGCGCAGTACATTGATGGCCACACCACTCGAAATCATCAGCACCACAATAGCAGTAAGCGGATGGGTTGCCGGACCATGGGCAACAGGTCGATACAGCACTTCCAGCCCTGCGCCATAACCGATCAGCACCAGCAGTGAAAACAGGCCACAGGTCAGGGCGACGGGAACAGAGATGACTCTCAATGCCCGTACCAGTGGCCAGCGACCATAAAGATGAGTGAAGCTGTAGAGCAGTGGCGAGCCTGATCCTTCAGCTTTATGTCTGAGCAGCACCTGTGGCATTGGCAATCCTTATCTGCGGTGGTGACTGTGTAGATCGTCGTGTAACAGGATGTAATCTACACAGGTTCAGAATGAAGAATCTATAAGGCTTATGAAATTGGCAGCAAGGGCCCGAGCGTTGATGCCTGCAAAACCCCACTGACGATGCTGAACTGGTTGCCGATCAGCTGAACAAAAAAGGCCTGTCGGTGACAGGCCCAATAAGCACGTTACTAATACTGTGAGAGGATAAAGCAGGCGCAGTCACCTCAATCCACTTCGACCAGAATGACTTCACTGTCTTCAAGGGCGGTTACTTTGAGCAGTGATTCCTCCCGCACCGCCACGCCATCCCGTGCCGACGCCACCGCACCGTTCACCTGAATGGCACCTGTCGCGGGTACCAGATAAACCTGCCTGCCCTCTTTTATCGGATACTCAGCGGTTTGCCCTTCTTTAAGGGTGACGGCTGCCAGCCTGCCATCGGTACGAATGGACAGGGCATCTTCATCTTCTTCATAGCCACTGGCCAGAACTACAAACTGACCATCACGCTGCGCTTTGGGGAATGGTTTAGTTCCCCATGAAGGCGGCAGGCCCTGCTTGGTAGGCAGAATCCAGATCTGGAATATCCGCGTCAGTTCTGGTTCCAGGTTGTACTCGCTGTGCACGATGCCAGTACCGGCACTCATCACCTGAACATCACCCGCTACAGTGCGGCCTTTGTTACCCAGACTATCCTGATGGGTAATAGCCCCCTGACGCACATAGGTGATAATTTCCATATTGCTGTGTGGGTGCGGAGGAAAACCAGAGTTGGCCTTAATCTCATCATCATTCCAGACGCGCAGGCCACCCCACTGCATACGTTTGGGATCGTAATAGTCGGCAAAGGAAAAATGGTGACGAGCATTCAGCCAGCCATGGTTGGCACCGCCGAGACTGGAGAAGGGGCGAACTTCGATCATGATGCATCTCCTTTAAGCTGTGACATGCCTCCGGGGTAAAGATGACGGAGGGGATATGCTGTTATGATCTCAGCCAGTCTGATTCAGAAAAAGCGTAAATATCCGCACGACTTCATCAGAATTTTAGATTGGATACGACCCAGGTTCGTACTGAAATTGTGAAAGTGTTAACAAGAGAACCCGATTACATGAGCTGGATTCTGGATGCTCTGATGCAACGCTGGCAGGTGGCAGACTATTACCAGGCGTTGGGAAATGATTACCCACTGGCGCTGATTGCCCATCCCGCACTGACCAATCTGGCGTTGGCTCGTTGCTATGATGAACTGTTGGATGAGGGCCACCAGCTGTCCCCTGTGCAAGCAGCGCAAACCTTACTGGTCACCCTGTTTAGACCTCCTGCACAGGGAGATAGAGAAGAGTCAGGCATCACCGCTATGGCGATGGCCTCACGGTTATTTCATTGCCCTGCCCCTTATGGAATAACCGCCCGGGTCTGGTGGCAGGTTATTGCTGAAATCGCAGAACAGCGTTACCTGTCTGCTGACACAACCCCCTCCAGCAGCAACCAGCCGCAGCTGATTCTGCTCTGCGGTATTTCAGGCTCGGGTAAAAGTACGCTGATTGCAGACCGCTATACCAAAGCTACGGTGATTTCTCTTGATGACATTCGCGAGCAGCGATTTGGCGAACGCCTGAGCCAGACAAATAACGATAAGGTAGTGGCAACCGCTCATCGACGACTGAATACACTGTTACGACCCGGCCATACGGTTATCTGGGATGCTACAAACTATCGGCAATCCTATCGTCAGCCACTGATTGATATAGGCCGCCGGCACCATGCCTGTATCGAGATAGTACTGCTGCAGGTCAGCAAAGCGACAGCATTGAGCCGCAACGCTGAACGCGAACATGCTATCCCTGACGAGGCCATTGAGCGACAGATTCAGCGATTCGAGTTACCCAGAGAGGATGAAGCTGACGCAGTGCGTATTGTGTTCAATGATTGAGCCTTGTTGTGACACAGTGCGCATGAACTGTCATGCGCTGTCATTTCACTGTGCAACCTAGTGCATTTACACTTTCACTTTCCCGCCAATTTCACGCCTTTTTGCTCTCACTCACTGCCCGCACTATATCCGGCTGATAGACACCATCTGCCGTCTCATGCGGGTTTGCGGGCACATTTCAGATAAACGTCATGATCCTTCCTTGAGCAGGTCATGAATATGGCTGGACTATGTAAATTGGTTTCCCGCCATAGCAAACATTGAAACTGGCTAAATTGTTTCAGTCGCAGTTTCATAGCGCGCATGAGCTGCTGCCTTCCTGATAAAGGGCAGCAGTAAAGCCTGTTCGGCACATCTTTCTGTTCATTGAGCGCCCTCTCCCGCCATGCCAAGCGTTTCAAGGTGCCCTGCTCAAGAGGAATTCAGATGAAATCCCAGTTCTCTGCCCGCCGTCTGTGGCTGGGCGTTGTACTTTGTGCCCTCCTGCCCGTACTGATGGTCAGTCGTGCGATGGCCGATGATGACAACGGCAAAGGTCCGAAAACGGTCGATGTGCCAATCGAAGGCAAGCCGCATGCCGTGGCAGTGGTCTATTCAGGTGACGGCGGCTGGCATGATCTGGATAAGGTCATCGGTGAATGGCTGGGCAAGAACGGTTATGCAGTAGTGGGCGTTGATACCCTCAACAGCTTCTGGAGCAGTAAAGAACCCAGGTCAGTGGCCAAAGACCTGAAGAAAATTGTGCATCGCATTGACCCCACGGACAGCTTGCCTGTTCTGATTGTGGGCTACTCCTTCGGTGCCGATGTGTTCCCCTTCGCCTGGCCAGAACTGGACCCGGCCCTGAAGTCCCGCATCCAGCTGGTCAGCCTGCTGGCACCCGGTTACCACACGGCCTTCCACGTCAGTGTTGAAGGTTGGTTGGGAATTGATCACGGTGATCATGACGTTGTGCCTGCCATTGCCGCATTACCTGCCGAAAAAGTGCTGTGTGTCTACGGCTCCGAAGATAAAGACGACACCTCTTGCATGGCACCTGAACTCAAGCAGATCTCGGTTATCGAGACCTCTGGCGACCATCACTTTGATGAGGACTACCCCGCACTCGCGGCCAGAATCAACAACGCCTTCAACACTAAACTGGAATCACTGGCCAGTCAGCAAGGTGGGGTACCTGCTGCTGCCTCCTCTGCCAAATCGGTCGCCACCGACGCCGTCAATCCTGATGCCACCACGGCATCGGTTGACAGTACCTCGGTCAAAGCCAACGAATAACTGCCGCTACGAGTTTTGTCATGCGTCCGACTGTAGAAGAAAAGGAAGCTCTGCCACTCGCTCCGTCCTATCTGACGGAGCAGATCAAGCGCTGGGTACCACCAGCGCTGACCCTGATTCTGTTTGCTGCCGGGTTACTGGCCCTGCAGCATCTGCTTAAGAGCGTCAATGTTGACGACATCCGCAACGAGTTTCAGCAGGTGCCCTGGAGCACACTGGCACTGGCGCTGCTCACGACCCTGTTGGGTTACATGGCACTGGTGGGCTATGACGCCACCGCTCTCAGTCACATCGATAAAAAGCTACCCATGGAACGGGTGGCTTTAGGCTCCTTCTGCGCCTATGCCCTGGGCAATACCATCGGCCTCTCTGCCGTATCCGGTGGCGCTGTGCGTTACCGTTTTTATTCAGGCCTGGGTCTGGATGCAGCTGAAGTCGCCATGGTGTCCACCTTTTGTGCCGTCTTCTTCGGTATCGGTGTGGTGGTGGTCGGCCTTGCCGCGCTGGTTGTTCACCCCGAAGCGCTGACCTATATCCTGTCGTTATCCGCAGGCGAAGTGCAAAAGCTCAGCGCCATTGCACTGGCTGTGCTGGTCGGTCTGGGTGCTCTGCTCAGTATCTCCGGCTACAACCTTCGCCTTGGCCGTTTCGATCTGCGCCTGCCCCGCCCGCGTGTGCTGCTCAGCCAGGTGCTGTTCTCTGTGCTGGATATCACCCTGGCCGGAGCGACGCTGTATATTCTTTTACCTCCTGAAGCCACTATCAGCTTCCCCGCTTTCGTTGCCATCTTTGCCACCGCCCTGCTGGTTGCCGTGCTCAGCCATGTACCGGGTGGCGTCGGTATTTTTGAAAGCATGATTATTGCGGCTCTGGGCAAACATGTGCCGCTGGAATCCGTGGCGGCTTCTCTGCTGCTGTTCCGCATTGTCTATTATCTGGTGCCCTTCTGCCTCGCGCTGGTACTGATCGTCCTGCATGAAGTAGTGAGCAACGTCAAAGCCACATCAGCGCTGGCAGGTGTACGTCGGGTCATGGGGCCAAGCCTGTCCGGCCTTGCCGAACTGGCACCTATCGGCCTTGCCGCCATGGTGTTGCTGTCAGGCCTGTTCCTGCTGTTGCTGGGTCTGATCCCTCTTCCTGATGATCTGCTCAGTGACGTCAACGATGTTCTGCCCTTAGGCGGCATCGAAGCCTCCAGCATTCTGTCCGGCGCGCTGGGTATGGTACTGGTGATGCTGTCTACCGCGCTCAAACGCAGGGTCAAGGCAGCTTGCTGGATCATTATTGTCGGGCTGATTGTGGGTGCCGAAGTGGTGGTCATGCAGCGCCTCGACGTCGTACACAGTTTGTTGCTGCTGGCCGCTGCCGGGGCGATCTATCTCAGTCGCCGGGAGTTCCATCGTTCATCACGCCTGTCCATTGGCATCTGGTCAGCTAACTGGTTTGCCTTGCTGCTGTGCGTATCGGCACTGGCCGCTGCCTTGCTGTTTTTCGCCAACAAAGACACTGCCTACAGTCATGAGTTGTGGTGGCAATTTGCAGAAGATCAGCAGACCCCACGCGCCCTACGTGTCGCAGCCAGCGCTGCGGTAGTGGCACTGCTCAGCGTACTGTTCTATGCCTTGCGTCCGCCACGTATGGAAGTGGTGGAAGCCACTCGTGACCACCTTGAAGAAATCCGCCCGGTCGTACGTCAGCAGAACAACCCCGAAGCCAGTCTGGTATTCACCGGTGACAAGTCGCTGCTGATGTCCTCCGACAAGAGTGGCTTCATCATGTATGCCGTGCAGGGGCGTAGCTGGATCGCTTTGGGTGGCCCGGTTGGTAACCCCGCTGTCGCTGACGAGTTGATCTATGATTTCGTGCAGATGGCTGATCGTCATAACGGACGGGCAGTGTTCTATCACGTCAGCGATAAACGCCTGCCGTTATTTCTCGATGCCGGGTTCAGCTTCAACAAACTGGGCGAAGAGGCTATCGTGCCGCTACCTACCTTTTCCTTGGAAGGCTCGGACCGCAAGCGCCTGCGCCAGACCGTCAGCCGTGCTCAGCGTGATGGGTTGTCGTTCCGTATTGTCGAGGCGCCCCACGCCAATGAACTGCTGACGGAGCTCAAACAAATCTCCAGCGAATGGATGCAAACCAAGCACGTCAAAGAAAAACGCTTTTCTCTGGGACGGTTCGACAGTTTCTACCTGAACAGCGGCCCACTGGCACTGATCGAACACGAAGGGCGTATTGTGGCCTTTGCCAACATACTGGAAACCGATACCCGCCAGACAGCCTCCATTGATCTGATGCGGCACAGCAATAGCGCACCAGATTCCGTGATGGAGTACCTGTTTATCGAGTTGATGCTGGCACTGAAGGAAAGAGGTTTCGCGGCTCTGTCACTTGGCCTGGCTCCCCTTTCGGGACTGGACAAGTCGTCGCGCCGGCAAATCTGGAATCGCTTGGGCATGACGATTTACCGGCATGGCGGACATTTCTACAACTTTGAAGGTTTACGCCGATTCAAAGCCAAGTTCGATCCGGAGTGGCACCCTCGATATCTGGCGACCTACGGGGGGCTGGACCCGATGCTGGCGATGGCCGATGCCACGACGCTGATCAGTGGTGGTTTGCGTGGTGTGGTGGTGAAGTAAGTAAGGAAGAAAAAAAGCCCCCGTCATTGATGGGGGTGGGTAAACAAAGAAGTGGCTTTCGCCTGTTAACTGCGTGTTTCAGCTCAACCATACCTTCCCGTCAGATGGCCTCACGCTGCCGATACTCACTGGCTGTCATTGAGGTCGCCCGGCGGAAAAAGCGGGCAAAGTAAGCCGGATCATTGAAGCCAAGGGTATAGGCAATCTCGGTGACGCTGTGATCAGTAAACATCAGCAGGCGTTTTGCTTCCTGCACCACCCGATCATGGACCAGACGCTTGGAAGGCAAATCCGATAGCCGCCGACAGATATCATTCAGACGTGACTCGCTGATATTCAGCTTTCCGGCGTAGCGATCCAGCGTCCAGTGCTCCTGATAATGAGCCTCGATCAGTTCGTTGAAGCGGTGGAAGATGCCTATTTCATCCTTGCGTGTGGTCTGTGCGGGATGGTTCTGGTCGGCATAGCGCAGCAGGTGGACGAACAGCAGGCGCGTCAGTGCAATCAGCGCCAGCTCCCGTCCGCTGCGCTGCACATCAGCAAACTCCGTTGCGATCAGGGCAAATAATGTCATCAGCTCCTGACTGGGATGAGCCTCACGGTCCAGCGCGACACATAGCGGCTGATCGATACAGCCACGCAAACTCCCGGCCTGCATACCCTCGAAATGGGACCAGACCAGCTGCTGCCGCACCGTCAGCACATGACCCGTACTGCCGGTTTCGGTAACAAAGGCATGGGGGATTGTTGGGGGCGTAACAAAGAACATCGGCCCTTCAACCACATACAAACGATCATCCAGATACACCCGCACGACTCCGCTCATGACCAGATGCACCTGAAAAAATCGATCATGGCGATGCACGGGCATATTACGTCCGAAAAAGTCAGCCAGCTTCTCAAACCCTTCGTAGTGGACGTCTGCTTCGGCGTAACGCTGATCGTACTCCTGCCCAATATTGATATTGGGGATAGGCGTGGTGGTCGTCGCGCCCGGTATTGCTCGTGCGGTTTTGGGGTCGGGTATGACCATCGTGTTCATAGCATCACTTCTTAATTATTGTTATTGATCGCTCGGTGTTACTTGCATGAATGACGCGCTATCAAGCTCGCCACTCAGATGTTCACCTGATTCAGACAAGTGAACATCCAGCCACGACGTTAGCACTTAATCATGGGCAATACAGACGGATTTGATCTCCGTAAAGCTCTCCACTGCGCCCTTCCCAAACTCACGCCCCATACCCGATTGCTTGTGGCCACCAAAAGGCATCGCAGGATCCAGAGGCACATGAGTATTCACCCACACCGTCCCTGATTTGATCTTAGGCACCATGCGCATGGCAGTGTTGAGGTTAGTGGTCCAGAGGCTGGCTGCAAGGCCATAGTGGGAATCATTCGCCAGCGCCAGCACCTCGTCTTCTGTATCGAACGGCATGACAGCCAGCACCGGACCAAAGACTTCGCTGTGAATGATGCTGTGGGAGTGATCGACAGCGGAGAGAATCGTCGGCTCAACGTAAAAGCCCTCGCCTTCTGGTACTTTGCAGCCTTGATGAACCTGCACGCCCTCTGCTTTTGCCTGCTCAAGAAAGCGATAAATGGACTGCTGATGTCGTCTTGAAACCACAGGATTGATCCGGGCATCAGGGTCCATGCCAGGGCCGATACTCATTCCCTTCACTGCCTCGATCAGGGCGTTCAGTACTACCTCATAGTGACTGCGCTGCACATAGATGCGTGAAGCAGCGGCACATACCTGCCCCTGATTGAGCAAGCCGCCCATCATGACTCCGGGAACGACCTGAGCAATATCCGCGTCATCCATGATAATCAGCGGGTTTTTCCCTCCCAGCTCAAGAGTAAATCGTGCCATCTGGTCAACCGCCGCATGACCAATACGCTTACCCACTGAGGTGGAACCTGTAAATGTCAGCTTACTTATCAGTGGATGAGTGATCAGCGCCTCTCCGGTGGTCTTTCCATCACCCGTAATTACATTGACCACACCGTCAGGAACCCCTGCTTCCGTTAACAACTCGGCCAGACGCAAAGCCGTCAGAGGGGTTTCCTCGGAAGGCTTCAATACCACAGTGCATCCCGCTGCCAGTGCCGGAATGATCTTCCAGGTGGCAATCATCAAAGGGAAGTTCCAGGGTACGATTGCCCCTACTACACCTATCGGTTCGCGCCGGGTATAAGCGGTGTACCTGGCACCCTGCGGGACAGGAATGGACACGTCCATCGTTTCCCCACCGATCTTGGTTGCCCATCCTGCCATATAACGGACAAACTCAATGGTGGCCCCTACTTCGATAGCACGTGCGATATGAATCGATTTTCCCTGATTGAGGGTTTCCAGCTGGGCCAGCTCTTCGCTGTGCGCTTCAAGAACATCAGCAACTTTCAGCAGGATACGCTCTCTGTCAGCTGGACGGAGTGCTGACCAGATACCACTGGTAAAGGCGTGTTGAGCACTGCGTACGGCGGTATCGACCTCATTACTGTCCGCCTGGGCAATGCTGCCAATGACCTGCCCTGTCGCAGGATTGCACACCTGCAAGCGCTGCCCTGACCTGCTCTCCTGCTGCTTTCCGTCGATATACAAGCCATGCTGGCGTTGTAAAAAGGCCTGAACACTTTCCAATACAGCAATCTGACTCTGCGCGGGCATGCGACATTCCTCGTTTTTATCGTTAGGGCACGGGTGGCTGATTCTGTACCGCAGAGTGATGAGTTGCCTATCAACCCTATGGTTGATAGGCAACTTCATGCATAGCGGGCAGCCTGCAGAATGGCTCTGACAGGCACTCAACCCCCACATAGATAATATATTAATTAATTGACAGGGCGTTTTCGGTCAAGCTATAAAATTAATATATTAACTACAAGCCTGCCCTTTCTGAGAGGTTAATAATGAAACGCGGTCACATCCTGCTTGATGGTCAGGACTGGGAGATCATCCAGCACTCCAAACTCCCTCCTGGCCCGGAGGCCAATAAGCTGCCCTGGAAGCTCCCCGTTACGGGTACGGTGATAGGTGTCGCTCTTAACACCACCAGTATTTTGGCTTCTCTTGAAGACCAGCTTGATAAGGCACCCTATAAGGAAGCCCCAAAAACGCCTGTACTATTCATCAAAACGGCTAACACCCACGTTAAGTCTGGCCAGGCAGTAGCGATTCCGCTGGATCAGCCAAGCTTTGCAGGCCCGGCGTTAGGCGTCCTGATCGGTAAAGTCGCCAGCAAGGTACGTGAAGAAGACGCTCTTGAGGTGATTGCAGGCTACACCCTGGTGAATGAGATCAGTCTGGAAGAAAAATCCTTCTACCGGCCCGACATCAAGGGAAAATGCCGGGACACTTTCTGCCCAATCGGTACGCTGATTACTGATACCAGCAGTATTGCAGACCCTTCCGCTCTGACCATTGATGTATCGGTAAATGGGGTATCACAGCAGCAGTACAGCACTTCAGAACTGATTTACTCCATACCTCAGCTGATCGCCCGGATTTCCACCTTTATGACCTTGCAACCAGGAGATTTGCTGATCACAGGGACACCGTTGAAGCAGGTGCGTCTGCAGAACGGTGACATCATCAGCCTGCATTGTAAGGAGCTGGGCAGTCTGGAAAATCCGGTTGTAGCAGCAATCAATCACGAGACTGACGCGGAGATAGGTCAATGAAGCACGGTCACATTCGTCACCAGGGGCAGATCCACGCCATCAGTTTTGATGACCCCAAGCGAATTACTCTTGCTGATGGCACCGTCCTGAGCGAAGAGCAACTCGAATGGTTACCCCCTCAATGCAACACACTATTTGCACTGGGGCTGAACTATGCCGATCACGCCGCAGAACTGGCATTCAAGGCACCCACCGAGCCGCTGGTCTTTATCAAGGCACCCAACACAATAACGGCACACCGCACAGCGACTGTTCGTCCGGATAACGTTGCCTATATGCACTACGAGTGTGAGCTGGTTGTCGTTATCGGAAAATCAGCTAAGAACGTCAGCCGCGTTAACGCTATGGACTATGTTCAGGGCTATACCCTATGCAATGACTATGCTGTGCGTGACTATCTGGAAAACTACTATCGCCCCAATCTTCGCGTTAAAAGCAGAGATACCCTGACCCCACTTGGCCCGTGGATAGTCGATGCAGCAGATGTACCGGATCCGCATAACCTTGCACTTAAAACCTATGTGAATGGGGAGCTGACTCAGGCTGGCACAACCCGTGACATGGTTTTCGACATCCCCTTCCTCATCGAATACCTGAGTAGCTTTATGACGCTCAGCCCAGGAGACATGATCGCTACCGGTACACCTGAAGGCCTCAGGGATGTTATACCGGGAGATGAAGTCGTGGTTGAAATTGAGGGGATCGGCCGTCTGGTCAATCGCATAGTGAGTGAAGCTGAATATCAAACGCAGCAGCAGGCAAGTTGAAGCTCAGTAGAACACTCACCTGAAGGGCTTCGGCCAAATAAAAACAAGACAGGCGGATTGCCTCCGCATGGAGAATCGACATGGGCAAAATAGTACTTGCCGCCAAAATCACTCACGTCCCTTCGATGTATCTGTCGGAACTACCTGGCGAGCATCATGGCTGCAGGGAAGCGGCAATCAATGGACATAAAGAAATTGGCAGGCGAGCTCGTGCCTTGGGTGCCGATACCGCCCTGGTATTTGACACCCACTGGCTGGTGAACAGTGCCTACCACATCAACTGTGGCGAGCACTTCAAAGGTACTTATACCAGCAATGAGTTACCTCACTTTATCCGTGACATGGATTACGAATATTCAGGTTGCCCTGAACTGGGCGAGCTGATCGCTGAGGAAGCCAACAGCACTGGCGTGCGTAGCCTGGCGCATAACATTCCCAGTCTGGATCTGGAGTACGGCACTCTCGTGCCTATGCGTTACATGCATATGGACATCCCCGCCGCACAGCATTTCAAAGTGGTATCAGTGGCCGCCTGGTGTGCCTGGCATAGTCTGGAGGACAGCTTTGCTTTTGGTGCAGCTGTCCGTCGGGCAATCGAAAAGAGTGACAGGAACGTAGTGGTCTTGGCATCCGGCTCACTTTCCCATCGTTTCACTGACAGTCAGAACGCCAGAGAGAACATGCATAAGTGGACCCGGGAATTTGACAGACAGGTTGACTTGCATGTGGTGGAAATGTGGCGCCAGGGCCGCTTCAACGAGTTCTGCGCCATGTTGCCAGATTACGCTGAGCACTGTTACGGCGAAGGAAAAATGCACGACACCGCCATGTTGCTGGGGTTATTGGGTGGCGAATCTTATAGCGGGCAAGTTGAAGTCATTACTGATCTTTTCGGTAGTTCAGGTACTGGTCAGATCAACGCGATATTTCCTCTTCCTGCCGACTTTATCTGATCCCACCCCCTCCGTAACGCAGTTGAGAAATTCGGTTTCCCAGATTGCTAGTTAACTCAGGACACTTACCATGCTTGATGCCAATCTCATTGTGCAAGCGGCTAATCGCCTCGATGAAGCGGAGAAAAACCGACAACAGATACGTCAGTTTTCTCTCGACTACCCTGATATCAGCATTGAAGATGCCTATGCCATCCAGAAAGCATGGGTAGATATCAAGCTGGCAAATGGCCGTAAGCTGATAGGCCACAAAATTGGGCTTACCTCACGCGCGATGCAGGTCTCCTCCAACATTACAGAGCCTGACTACGGCGCTTTACTGGATGACATGCGTTTTGAGGAAGGCAGTGATATTCCCTTTCATCGGTTTATCGTTCCACGGGTCGAAGTAGAGCTGGCTTTTATCCTGGGTAAGCCACTACGTGGTCCTGATTGCACAATTTTTGATGTACTCGATGCGACAGACTACGTGATTCCGGCGCTGGAAATCATCGATGCGCGTATTCAACAGATCGACCCACAAACCAAAGTGACTCGTAAGGTATTCGATACCATCTCCGACAATGCAGCCAACGCAGGAATCGTGCTGGGTGGCCGGGCCATACGACCACATGAGCTGGATTTACGACGTATCCCCGCCATTCTTTATCGAAACGGAGTGATTGAAGAGTCCGGAGTATCGGCTGCGGTACTTAATCATCCCGCCAAAGGTGTTGCTTGGCTGGCGAACAAACTTGCACCTTATGACGTCACTCTGGAAGCCGGTCAGATTATTCTTGGTGGCTCATTCACCCGGCCGGTCAACGTCAATCCGGGCGACACTTTCCATGTCGATTATGATCAGCTAGGTAGCATAGCCTGTCGCTTTGTCTGATCAGTCAATACTTACGGAGGCCGTATGCAATATGCTGTGGCCGCCTTTGGAGTACATGATGGATTTACCAATCAATACCTTCAAAAAGCGTCTTAAAGCAGGCGATCAACTCATCGGTTTATGGCTCGGTCTGGCTGATCCGTACTGCGCAGAGCTCGCCGCAAATGCTGGCTTTGACTGGTTGCTGCTTGATGGCGAACATGCCCCTAACGATTTGCGTAGTCAGTTAGCACAATTACAGGCAATTTCTCCCTACGCCAGCCATCCCATAATTCGTCCGGCCATTGGTGACACCGTACTCATCAAGCAACTGCTCGATATTGGAGCGCAAACATTACTGATTCCGTTAGTAGAAACAGCAGAACAGGCTGCAGAGCTTGTTCGTGCAATGCGCTACCCTCCTCAGGGGATACGTGGTGTCGGTAGCGCCCTGGCACGTGCATCTCGCTGGAACTCCATCCCTGACTATCTGGATTCGGCAGATGATCAGATGTGCTTGCTTGTTCAGATAGAAACAGTGAAAGGTCTGCAAAATCTCAATGCCATTGCAGCGGTTGAGGGCGTCGATGGCGTATTTATAGGACCAGCAGACCTTTCGGCAGCGCTAGGTCATCGAGGTAAACCTACGCATCCTGAAGTACAAACGGCTATTGAAGATGCAATTAATCGAATTCAGAACGCTGGGAAAGCCGCTGGTATCTTGATGGCTGATGCAAAACTGGCTCAGCACTATTTGGAGCTGGGGTGTGGCTTTGTTGCTGTCGGCGTTGATACCACCGTTTTGATGAAAGGATTAAAGTCTTTGGCAAACGAATTCATAGCTTCAGCATCAACGTTACCGTCCAGTCTGAAACCGTCAGTCTATTGATAGTAACTCCTGGCATCTCTGCTATTTTGTTGAGGCTATTCTCTATTGCGAATGGATGCATGTCCCCTAGAAGCATTTGTCCATTCCAATAGAAAGTACAAAGATCTTCTTGTTAGTGAGCACAGCATTAGACCAAAAAATTAATATAACCTCAAAAGCAAACCCCCTGACCGTTGCCGATCAGGGGGTGCTGTATTTCAATGCCTGGCGATGACCTACTCTCACATGGGGAAACCCCACACTACCATCGGCGCTGACGCGTTTCACTTCTGAGTTCGGAATGGCATCAGGTGGTTCCACGTCGCTATGGTCGCCAGGCAATTCTGGCTGAGTCTCTCGGACTTACTTCCTCTGCTCGCTCACTCTTCGCTCGCTCACAGCCGCCGGTTTACTCAAATAAGGGTGGCTCTAATTTGATTATTCGCATCTTCATGCGCTTGCGACGATCACAAAATCTCTTCGTCTATCCAGTGCTTAACCAAGTCTCTTAGCTTATATGGCCAAGCCGCACGGGCAATTAGTATGGGTTAGCTCAATGCCTCACAGCACTTACACACCCCACCTATCAACCTTGTGGTCTTCAAGGGCCCTTTAGAGGATTCAAGATCCAGGGAGATCTCATCTTGAGGGGGGCTTCCCGCTTAGATGCTTTCAGCGGTTATCCCGTCCGAACATAGCTACCGGGCAATGCGATTGGCATCACAACCCGAACACCAGCGGTTCGTCCATTCCGGTCCTCTCGTACTAGGAACAGCTCCTCTCAAATCTCCAACGTCCACGGCAGATAGGGACCGAACTGTCTCACGACGTTCTAAACCCAGCTCGCGTACCACTTTAAATGGCGAACAGCCATACCCTTGGGACCGGCTTCAGCCCCAGGATGTGATGAGCCGACATCGAGGTGCCAAACACCGCCGTCGATGTGAACTCTTGGGCGGTATCAGCCTGTTATCCCCGGAGTACCTTTTATCCGTTGAGCGATGGCCCTTCCATTCAGAACCACCGGATCACTAGCACCTACTTTCGTACCTGCTCGACCTGTCCGTCTCGCAGTTAAGCACCCTTCTACGCTTGCACTCATTGGCTGATTTCCGACCAGCCTGAGGGTACCTTCGCGCTCCTCCGTTACTCTTTGGGAGGAGACCGCCCCAGTCAAACTGCCCACCACACACTGTTCTCGACCCGGATCACGGGCCTGAGTTAGAACCTCAATGGTGTCAGGGTGGTATTTCAAGGTTGGCTCCACAGAAACTGGCGTCTCTGCTTCTAAGCCTCCCACCTATCCTACACAAACAACATCAAAGTCCAGTGTGAAGCTACAGTAAAGGTTCACGGGGTCTTTCCGTCTAGCCGCGGATACGCTGCATCTTCACAGCGAGTTCAATTTCACTGAGTCTCGGGTGGAGACAGTGCCGCCATCATTACGCCATTCGTGCAGGTCGGAACTTACCCGACAAGGAATTTCGCTACCTTAGGACCGTTATAGTTACGGCCGCCGTTTACCGGGGCTTCGATCAAGAGCTTCGCTTGCGCTAACCCCATCAATTAACCTTCCGGCACCGGGCAGGCGTCACACCCTATACGTCCACTTTCGTGTTTGCAGAGTGCTGTGTTTTTAATAAACAGTTGCAGCGGCCTGGTATCTTCGACTGCCAGCAGCTTACGGAGCGAGTCCTTCACCACCGGCAGCGCACCTTCTCCCGAAGTTACGGTGCCATTTTGCCTAGTTCCTTCACCCGAGTTCTCTCAAGCGCCTTGGTATTCTCTACCTGATCACCTGTGTCGGTTTGGGGTACGGTCCTGTTTACCTGAAGCTTAGAGGCTTTTCTTGGAAGCATGGCATCAACCACTTCGCTCATGCGAGCTCGTCATCAGTCCTCAGCATTGGCCGTGCGGATTTGCCTACACGTCCTGCCTACAACCTTAAACACGGATAACCATCACCGTGCTGGCCTAGCCTTCTCCGTCCCCCCATCGCAGTAAACAGCGGTACAGGAATATTAACCTGTTTCCCATCGACTACGCCTTTCGGCCTCGCCTTAGGAGCCGACTCACCCTGCCTCGATTAACGTTGGACAGGAACCCTTGATCTTCCGGCGAGGAGGCTTTTCACCTCCTTTATCGTTACTTATGTCAGCATTCGCACTTCTGATATCTCCAGCATGCCTTACAACACACCTTCGCAGACTTACAGAACGCTCCCCTACCACTCCTCAATGAGGAATCCGCAGCTTC
>NZ_JARVTG010000003.1 GCF_029846635.1 Pokkaliibacter sp. MBI-7
TAGCTGTAACGCACCCGGATAAGTGACCAAGGGTTAGTAAAGTGATTCCCTGGGAATCACTTAGCCAAATATCGGTCAGCTATAACGCACCCGGATAAGTGACCAAGGGTTAGTAAAGTGATTCCCTGGGAATCACTTAGCCAAATATCGGTCAGCTGTAACGCACCCGGATAAGTGACCAAGGGTTAGTAAAGTGATTCCCTGGGAATCACTTAGCCAAATATCGGTCAGCTGTAACGCACCCGGATAAGTGACCAAGGGTTAGTAAAGTGATTCCCTGGGAATCACTTAGCCAAATATCGGTCAGCTGTAACGCACCCGGATAAGTGACCAAGGGTTAGTAAAGTGATTCCCTGGGAATCACTTAGCCAAATATCGGTCAGCTGTAACGCACCCGGATAAGTGACCAAGGGTTAGTAAAGTGATTCCCTGGGAATCACTTAGCCAAATATCGGTCAGCTGTAACGCACCCGGATAAGTGACCAAGGGTTAGTAAAGTGATTCCCTGGGAATCACTTAGCCAAATATCGGTCAGCTGAGGCAATGCCCTCCTCTCCCCCTCCATTTCCCTACTCTCAGCCTGTCTCTGAGGGTTTTCTGCTGAGTTGCGGGTCGTTGTTGAACACACTGCGTAGCGGCAGCCGGACGTAGATCCGGCGCCGCTTTTCTCGATTGTTCTTGCTCATGTTTCGTTTCTATTTTCGCTTCGCCATTCAATCAGGAGTGTGTTCATGTCTGATTCTGCTATTTCCGTAACCGCCCCCCAGCTGGGGCGCTGCGCTCGACCATCACTATCCAGCTGCATACTTTCCACGCTTGCCGGCTGTGGGAAGGCGTCAACATCAACGACGACAACCATGCCGATGAGTCCAATGGGCGTCCGTTCAATCGCCCCGGCATGCGCGTGTTCATGTCCAATATGCACCAGACCACAGTCGCGTCAGGGATGTACGATCCCTATGCCGACAAGCACATGCTGGACATCGAGCAAGCCATCGCCAAAGCCGTCAGACCCTGCTTGAGCAGAAACAAACCATCAGCGCGGTGTTGAGCCAGGTGCCGTCATCGATCTCCATGACGGACAACCTGTCGGTCAGTCCACGGCAGTTCCCGGTCATTAGCGCCACGCCACTGGCGTTCCAGGGCAGCTACCTGGTATCGGATTTTGACGAGCTGATCCGGTCGATATTGCTGGCCAGCCATGTGGGGCTGATCGGTAATGTGGATAAGAAGCTCTAATCAGAGATGCAGCCCGGGTGGTCCGCAGTGTGTTTGATAAGTCTCGCCGCTATCGCTTTACCGGGCGACCCGTGCCGACTATGTGCTTGGTGGCGCCAAGGTGCTGGCCGCCATCGAGCGCAACGGGGAGTTGCCGGCAGGTATTCTGGATGGAACCCTGCGCTCACAGTTCTCCCCTCCTCTGCCCAAGGCCCAGCTGGATGCCATGAATGAGGCGCTGGCCACGCGGGCAGGTCTGGCCGCCGGACGCCCCCCGATCAACACAGTGACTGACGCAGTATCTGCTACCGAAGCGCTGGACGAGGCGGGAGAGGAAGTGACTGGGGCAGTGATCAATGGTGCTACGAAGATGACTGGGGCAGGGGTATCTGACATCGAGGCCGAGGCGTGATTCGCGTCTACACCCCCGCAAACGATGTCTCCCCAGAGCTGCTGTCACAGGCCGCAAACGTTCCCTCCCTAAAAGGCCTTTTTCCTTTTAAGGGTAAGGGGAGAATCGCGCTTATTGGGTGTGCAGGCCGAGGAGTCCCGTGAGGGGCTCCTGGTCCTGGGTCGGTATATCGTCCGGCAGTCGGAGGAGTTGAACTATGTCTGGCAGCTCGGTGCGATTCTACGACTGCAGCGGGCAGGATCTGGGGCAACTTTTCTGCGCTGGCGTTTGCCGGATCACCAAGCTGGGCAGAGTGGCGTACCGTTGTGGGCGTCGGTCATGCAAAAACAGGTCGATGCCAGCGTGCGTCGGTCACTGCTGGCTATGGAGCAGGATCGTGTGGCGTTTCAATCTGCAGATGAGTATCTGCAGCACGCTGATCCGCAGGCTACCGATGGGCTGACGAAGATGGAGTCGGCAGAAAACGTGTGGAGTGAGGAGCGGGTATGACTGATAAAAACTCACGCGGGAGTATATTGGATGATCTGGATCAGTTTTTTGGCACGCTGGGCGTGTTGGATCGCATGTGTGATCAATCTGCTGGGTCTTCATCATTCCTGGTTGGCACAGCCGGGTAGATGCAGGGCGTGTTCAGCTACATGAGGTGTCCGAGCAACTGGAGCATCATCCGCTAGTTAAACAACTCAGGGATGCAAGTGTGGTTCGCATTGAGTCAGAGTCATCGGGATTTGAACCTGGTACACGACAGCCACTGTGACATTGCGCGATGGAGCAGAACGAGTGATCGAATTTCAAGCGTTCGCGCTATTTGATGTATTTCCGGGTGAGAGCATCACCAGTCGCACAGGCAGCGCGTTTGTCGCACGCTGCATTGCTCAGCATCTGGTCATTGATCTTCAGGAAAAGACGCCTGTCGTCACCGTCACAAAGGACTGTGGCCATACGAGAACCGGGATACCGTACCGCCTGCAGCGATGATGTCGATAGCGAAAGTCGCAGTGGATCAGGTGCTGAACAAGATATTGCTCGGGCTGCCTATGGTAGAGGCTCACACCCAAGTCAGCCAGTAGCTGAGGCGGCGCCCGGCCCCTACGGGGCTAGCATGTCTGTGGGTGTCCTACCGAACGCCCCGTGGGGTGGCTGGGCACCGCTGGCCCCTGCGGGGCTGGCATCACGTCTGGCCACTGCGTGGCCGGTTGGTGCGATTCGTTCCGTGTTTTCCTCCTGCCCTTCCGTTGCTTTCTGCCGCTGCTGATGAGTTGTCTGTGGCGGCATTCCTTCCTGTTCCCGTGAGGGTTCTCTGCGGTATTTGTCGCTGTCTTTTCTGATCCTGTGCCTCGTTGATATGTGATGTGCACAGGGGATGAGGTGGGGAATGCAGCTGATTTTGTGTGAGAAGCCAGTCAAGCAAAAGAGATCGCCGCACTCGTTGGCGCAAGCAAGCGCGGTGAGGGGTGTTTGCTGGGGAATGGCGTCATAGTGACCTGGTGTATAGGCCACTTACTGCGGATGGCGGAACCCGACGAGATTAACCCAAATTGGAAAGAATGGCGCCTGGAGCAGCTACCCATGATCCCGGGCGAGTGGTCCATGCGGGTGGACGCTGACAAGGCAAAGCAATTCAAAGCGATTAAGTCTCTGTTAACTCAAGCCACCTCAGTAGTGATTGCGACAGATGCGGGGCGTGAGGGGGAGATGATCGCCCGTGAGATCATTGAGCACTGCAACTGGCGCAAAGGCCCTGTGCATCGGTTGTGGGCTTCTTCTCAAGATGAGGCTACGTTGCGCAAAGCGCTGGCATCACTGTTGCCCGGTGCCTCCAAGGAGCCCCTGTACTGGTCGGCATTGGCCCGATCACGAGCCGACTATATCGTCGGTATGAACATGACCCGCCTGTACTCGCTGCTGGCAAAGCAGCAGGGTTATCAGGGGGTGCTATCAGTCGGGCGTGTGCAGACGCCTACGCTGGCACTGGTGGTCGCGCGGGATCGGGAGATCGCCCGCTTTGTATCAAAGCCGTTTTTTGAGGTTGTGATCACGGCAGACGGAGGCCATGGCCGCACCTTTGCCGCGCAGTGGTTACCCGTGGCCCAGGTGGCAGATGAGGAGGGCCGCTGTATTAACGGCCCGATTGCGCAGCAACTGGCTGCCCGACTCCGGGGGCAGGCGGCACAGGTCGCTTCTGTGGAGGTAAAGCGAATGCGGGAGCAGCCTCCCCTGCCCTTTAGCCTGAGTGCCTTGCAGCAGATCTGTGATCGTAAATTCGGGTTCGGCGTTCAGCAGACACTGGATATCGCTCAGTCGCTGTATGAGAAACATAAAGCCACCACCTATCCACGCAGTGATTGCCGTTATCTGCCGGTGGCGATGCTTGAGGAAGTAAAACCCGTCCTGCAGGCACTGGCTCAGTCTGATCCGTCCCTAGGGCCACTGGTGATGCAGCTGGACAGTCGGCTGCGGTCAGCTGCCTGGAATGATGAGAAGGTGAATGCCTCAGACCACCACGCCATTATTCCGACGATGGGAGTGATTGATCTGTCAGCGATGACCGAGGACGAGCGCCGGGTGTATGAACTGATTCGTCTTCATTACCTGATGCAGTTTATGCCTGCTCACGAGTATGACCGGACTGAGGTGATGCTGGTCGCGCTGGGGCAGCAGTTTAAGGCTGTGGGCAAAGTGATCGCCGTTACCGGATGGCGGGCGCTGATGGCAAAGTCTTCTGCGGCGGAGTCTGATGAGGCTGAGGATAGCGATGCCGGTGGGCAGGAGTTGCCGCCGTTGGAGCAAGGACAAGTTTGCCCGGTCACCGATGCCCAAGTCGTGGAGAAGAAGACCACGCCGCCCAAATTTTTTACTCAGGGAACGCTGATTGCCGCGATGAAAGGCATTGCGCGTTATGTGGCGGATCCACGCCTGAAGGCCAAGTTGAGCGAGACGTCTGGCATCGGTACCGAAGCCACCCGGGCGGCCATTATCGAGGGGCTGATCAAACGGGGGTTTCTGTTGAGCAGTAAGCGGTCGGTCAAAACCACCGAAGCAGCACAGTCGCTGATTGATGCTCTGCCCCAGCCGCTCACTGATCCCGGGACCACGGCACTGTGGGAGCAGGCGCTGTCTGCCATTGAGCGGGGTGAGCTGACACTTGATCAGTTTGTGGCGACTCAGGCGCAATGGATCACTCATCTTGTTCATGAAGCCAAGCAGGCTGGTCGCGGGGCGTTACAGATTGCCGCTACTCCAACACAAGCCTGTCCGCTGTGTTCTGCGCCCATGCGCAAGCGCAGTGGCGCCAATGGCCCGTTTTGGGGCTGTACTCGATGGCCTGACTGTAAGGGGGTAGTCGATGGTGGCGGCAAGAAGAAGCGGGCACGCAAGAGGGTGGAGGGCACGGCATGACGTCATGGTTCATGGGTTGCACTGCTCACTTTTGCTGGTAATAATGGCCTTACAAAACGTTGACCGCTGACGTCCAATAGCGGCTCCCAAAGACGCAGCCTGAGTGAGAGTGCGTCGCCCCGTCGCCCGATGTGGGTTCCAGGCCAGATCAACAAACAGGGGAACGAGGTTCCCGTACCGACGACGGTCACTGCCTTCCTCTGTTTGTTTCCTCTCGCGACTTTCGTTTTTCTGCTCTTCTGATGGGCAGGCATACCACCGAAGTTTTCTGCCGTATGTGATTGATGGCAGTGCACTTCGGGGTGTGCCTCTGGCCCCATGTTGTTCAACGCTGTGCCTGCCAGCTGCTGCAGGAGCCGTTTGTGTGGGGATCCACGCCATTGATCAGGCCGCGGGCTACGATACCGGCCAGCAATCGACAGATTGCAGTAGCCATCCTTTTCCTGTCGCTCTGTTATCCGCTGTTGTGTTTTTCTACTGCTGTTGTACGTGATTCGTTGTATCTATCCCTTCCCATGATGTGAGCGGCGGCGCTGCTGCCGCTTACCCTACCTGCTGTATCCCGTCCCGACGCTTCGTTGTGGCGCTGTGTATCGCTATGACGTCGCCCTACCTTGTTTCCCTATTTTGATTATTTTGCTTTTTTTGATGTGTTGTTGATGGGGAAGCCCTGTCTGCGGGTTAATCCTCATCGATGAGCTGAGGGTTGGCCGATGTGCGTTGACTTGACTTCCCTCGGTGCGGCGGAAAAAATGGCCGCACGTTATCAGTCTGTTGACTGAAACCCAGTCGCTTCACCTAAGGCGATGACTAACCTGCGGGTTAGTGGTGATTTGCGTGGACAGTATCTCGGCTCATGGCTACGGCACGCACTGGCACTGCCAGCTGATACCACTTTCTCTTATTACGTTGTACTGCACTACTTTGGTCCGGCCCCTCAATGGTGTGTCCGGGCACACTGTTCCGCGTTTCCGTCCGTCAGGCATGCCGTCCTGAGGGCGCTACCCTGTCGGCCTTCTGATTGGATTGACTCGACAGGTGACCTTGTATGTCTACTCAACATCGTTCTCACGCTGATGCGTCTGAACAGGCGTTTACCTTTGCTGACTGCCCCGATCTGCATCTTGCAGACGTCGCAGACTGGCTCAAAAGCTACAGTGCAGCCTGTCCTTATGACATGGATGCCGTCGCTGAAACTGTTGCCCGGCACCAACAACGCCGCTGGGAAAGTTCCTGCTCCATGGTCGATTTATCTGTCCTGCGTCGCTCTGCGCACACGGGGCTGATGATCGCTGCTCGTTTTGCCCGAAAGATGGCAGATCGCATTCAGTGATCTGACTGACCATCCATTTTCGTTATTTCGACATGTCGTTATCACCCTGCTGGGAGTCTTTATTCCCTTCAGGGAGTCATGGCTTTCACAGGGTTCATTTCGTTCCGAACCTTTTGGAGGCTCTACCATGACTACTCAAAACGCTTCTCAGTTTTTCGATTTACACACTTCTGGCATTGGCTATATCAACCGCATTCGCCTGGTTGAGCCAAAAAAAGGAGAGCCCTTCTGGGCCTGTTCTATCGCCGCCTTGCGGGGTGATACGAACAATGTGGAATACACCTATTTCGATGTCCGCGTGTCGGGCACCGAAGCGGCGCGTTTGATCGCTCGGTGTCAACAAGCGGTGGAGGCTGGCAGCAAGATGCTGATCAGTTTCAAGATCGGTGACATCTACCCTGACGTATTCACCTATGCATCCGGTGATCGTAAGGGTGAAACAGGTGTCAGTCTGAAAGGCCGTCTGCTCATGATTCGTTGGATCAAGAAAGATGGCGAAATGATTTACCAGATGCCTAAAGCGGACGACGCGAGCGGTGCTCCTGCTGATACAGCAGGCACACCCGGTGCTAACGCGGCATAACTACTCAATCTATTTTGCTTCACAGTCATTGGCCCAGTTCTGATCTCTGATCGGTACTGGGTCTTTTTTTGTCTGATCAACTGCTACTAGGGGAATAACCGTTTCCCCTGGGGGCACGGCTATTCCCCATGATGGAGGAATACCGTGGTCACTCAACCTGAGCGTGCTCACGACCTGACCCAAGAAGATCGTCTGTTTCTGTCACAGCTCCAGCGTGGGTTGAGGAGTGAAATGGCCACTATCTTCGATAGTCGGTTTGGTCGTTGCACTACACCGCTGGTCGGGGCTTTTGTGGCTCTGCAGGGTAAGAAAATACTGCAGTACGACAAGCAGCGACCGTGGACATGCAAGGCCACCCCTCACTCCGTGCCCTACCAGGCACCGCAGTATCTGGAGCTGGAGGCATTGCAGTCCTGGGGGATCGCCCTGAAACATACGATCTGGCTGGATAACCTCTGTGATGAGGGCGTCTATTTTGGGCAATTTGTCCCAGAGCAGGTGTTAATCATGAGTCGTTGTGGCGAAGTAATTCAGCGTCATGACGGTCAATGGTTTGATAGTTACCTGCCCATAGCAGATCTACCACTTCATGAAGCCATGGCGAAGGCGCTGGATATCCAGCGCATTAACGAGCGCCGCGAAGGCAATTACAACACTGCGAATAGATTATTGATTGAGGCCCAGCGTCTTCGCGAAGCCGTTTCAATGTCCCGACTACACTGGCAGTTACATGAGCTGAAGCAAATCCACGCGGTGACGCGCTGGATGCAGACCGCTCGGTAACGCATTTTTCTTTCGCTTTTTCATTACACCACCACTGGGGGAAACGCTTCCCTAGGGGGGTGTTTCTCCTGGCCATCCTTGAACCCTGGAGATCCACGATGAAAGCCTTATCCACTGCCGCTGTTCATATCCGCTCCACTGCTGCCCTGACCGATGACGACAAACGCTGGCTGGCCCAGCAACGTCGGTCTCTTGAACTGGGTACCGATATGTATCTGTTCAAACGTCTGGGGGTGCTTCGGCACTGTCGGGTGGTGGTTCTGTCGGATGACAGTCCTTTTCGTTATGTACCCCTGCCTCACCAGGTGTTCACGGCACAGGCCATGAGCCTGGCCATGGCGGCGGTGATGGGATCGACGTTCCGTGAGGTGCGTATCGAGTCCGTTCGCGATCCCTGGACTGGCTACGACATCAGCGGCTACGGCTGTTTCCTGTCGTTCGACGGCGAAAGCTGGAGTTCTTCGGTTTACTGGGTCCGTGAATATGAACGGATTCGGGAGGAACTGGAGAGCACGGGACTACACCCGTACTTCATTCAGCGGGAGGTCTGGAGTGATCGCCCATGGCGAGCTCAGGTGGTCAATGCCCATCATGGGTTTGATCTGTCTGACATCGATGATGACGTGAACTGATCGCTCCTACGCTTATCCATTTAACCAACCACCCTTGGGGGAAATGCTTCCCTCTGGGGGTGTTTCTCCTGGTCATCCTTGAACCCTGGAGATCCACTATGCGCATTCTCTTTATTTCAGCGTTTGCCTCTGACACCTCCGTGCTAACCGGACAGCCCAAGCAACAGTGGCTGGCCGAGGAGCGCCATGTGATCGCTCAGGCGCTGGACAGAATGCAGCAGCATTTAGCGTCCGCGCAGTCCTATCTGGACGAAGGTGATACTCAACAGGCCCAGTGCTGGGCATACGCCGCCGGGGAGAACGGATAGCTCCGACACCTCTCATTAACCATTTCACTACCACCCCGGAGGCACCCATTCCCTTCGGGGACAGGTGCTTCCCGTTATCCATTGGAACCTTCGGGAGCATGCTATGACGTCAACTACCTTTTCCGCACACACGGTTAACACCGTCACGCGGGTGTCTGAGGTGATTGTGCCTGGTTGCCTGATCATCATTGACAGCACTATTACGCTGGATGTGGTCTGCCCACCGTACTGCACGGCGCCGATACGTCTTTCGTCGCAGGCGACTATTGATCTCAACGCCTCGCTCAGTGTGGCTGAGGCGATGAGGGACGCGGAGGGGCATTTCCGATACCTGCGCCATCTGGCACAGGTCAGCGTGGAACAGGCTGGACCGCATGCCCCTGTTCTTCTTCCTGTCAGCATGACCATTCGCAGTCAGGAGGCCAGTTTCAGGGGCGTGAATTTTCAACGCTACCAGGACGGCCAGTGGGAAGAGGACTATGCCCTGATTCCCCCTGAACAATGGCGTGTGACGCAGGAGAAGATCGACTTCTTTGGTCGCACCTGCAGTGAGCTGATCAGACACGGAGACGTGCTTGAAGCAGCAGACTGGCAGGGTCGGGAAGCCGTACTGGCTGACCGGCTCAGGCTCTCCCGCCTTGTGGCGGGTGAACCTGCCTGATCTGTTTCACGCTTTTTTCACTTTGAACCTTCGGGAGAACGTTATGAACTCAACTATCGCCAGGGTGAACGCGGCACAAGCAGTGACGTGTCTGTGGGATGTGATCGTGCCCGATGGCCTGATCGTCATTCACAGTGACATCGCTTTTGAGCTGGGCTGTGCACCTTATTACTCCGGTCCCCTGCGTACCCGTACCACGACCCGTCTGCCGCTTCAGGCATCGGTCAGGGTGGCGGAAGCAATGCAGGTCGCGGAGGGGCATTTCCGGGAAATGGCACGCCTGGCTCAGGTCAGAGCGGAGCAGCATGGCCCTCATGCCCCTGTTCTTATTCCTCAGTCCATGGAGATCCTGTGTGAAGGCGCGGTACTTCAGCGCTACACCCAGGGGAGCTGGCAGGACAATGTGGTACTGATTCCTCGTCATCAGTGGCTGGCTACGCAGGCACAGATGGATCAGATCAGCGATACCTGGGTATCGCTGATCCATCAGGAGCAGTATGCCGAGGCGTCGGCCTGGCAGGAGAAAGAGCATCGGCTGCGTGAGCAGCTGAGCTTGTCCTGTGTACTGGCCGGTGAGCCTGCGATTCAACAATGGGGACGTTTGCCGGGTTCACCTGAACCTGCCTGACGTCTGACTACACGCTGACGTTTCACATTAACCATCCCTGGGGGAAACACTCCCCCAGGGGGTGTTTCTCCGACTACTGTTTTGGAGAACACCATGGTTACTCTTTCCTCTATCTCTTCTACTCGCGCTGTTGTGTCCATGTTCGATGCTGTGCCCAAGACTCCGCAGGAGATTGTGGCACTGAAACGTCGGTGGCGTGAAAGCTGTCGCGCATGGAACATCGAACAGACAGGCGGTTTTGAAGCGCATTATCTAGAGCTGTTGGCCTATCGCATTGAGTGTGAGGCCCACAGCTGTGTGATCAAGAAAAGCCAGGCCTGGGATCATGAGATCAAGTTACTGGCTGATCGACTGGGTTGCTCTGGCAATCTCCGAGTGGCTGAGTATGTGCTCAATATAGAACGCGCTTTACTGCGCTTTGAGGAGCCCGGGCTGCGTCTGCAGTCGGGGCGCTGATCAGCGTTCTCTCTCTCGTTACTGTCTTTTCTTTCACTGCCCATGGGGATCTGTCCCTATGGGCAGATTCCCTGCCGGCGCAACCGGGGTGTTCACCCCAGAGGTCCATCATGGATACCACTGTGCTAGCGCTGTTTCAGTTCGCCGCCATGCTAATGCAGCGGCGTGCTGCGCAGTTTCCTGTCTCAAAATTCACGCACTCGGCGATGTTTTGGCCCGAATGTCCCTGGGCTGAGCCCGGGGAGTGTGCCGTCGACTGGCGTTTGTTCGGTGGGCTGTCGCCCACGGAAGTCGCGGCGCTGTCTTCTACGGATCGGCAGTGTGTGATGGCCCTTTCTCTGTCACCAGTCTGGCAGCAGTGTGTCACTACGCTCTTTGCAGAGATGGATGTCTGGCTGTCATCGGAGGTGGCAGCATGAGTTTCTCTCTCAGTGCGGAAGAACGCGCCATTATCGATCAAGCAAAGGCGATTCTCATGGGGTCTCTACGAGAGCCAGGCGCTTCGATTCATGCGACGGACGCCGCACGCGATTATCTGTGGCTGCAGCTGGCCGCTCATGAGCGTGAGGTGTTTGCAGTGTTGTTTCTTGATACCCGACACAGGGTCATCAGTTACGACGAGCTGTTTTTCGGCAGCCTCGATAAAACGCGGGTGTACCCACGTGAAGTGATCAAGCTGGCTCTGCAACGCAATGCCGCGGCAGTCATCTTTGCTCACAATCACCCTAGCGGAGACCCCGCACCCAGTGAAGCCGATATCGCCATCACCCAGAGCCTCAAAACGGCGCTGGCACTGGTGGATATATGTCTACTCGATCATATCGTCATAGGCCGAGAAGCCGTCTCGTCGATGGCTGAACTCGAACTGTTTTAACTCAACCACTCAACTCAACATAACCTTTGGAGGCCACCATGGCTGAACTGACTCAACCCATGACCCAGTCTCAATTCCTGCAGCTGCAGGACGAACTGGACCAACGGCTACTTGCGTGCGCTATGGGCCAGGAGACAGACGATACGGATCTGCGTATCGCCGAACTCCATAGTCTACTAGATGACGCGCCCTGGACACTGGTGCCCGGTGAGGGGTGCATTCTCAAAACCCAGTGGGATGCCCTGTTTGCTGCGTCAGCGGCAAAATAATCCTTTCTCTTTGGTCGTGTGATACACGACGTGATGTGCGGCTCCTTCGGGGGCCGTTTTTGTTTCTGTTGGGTCTGGGGTAGGCATCATGACGTGTTTTGTAACCCCGAAACCTTGTAACTCGGCGGCATTTGTCTATATCATTTATATTGACATACCACTTAAATGAGCCACCAGCACACAGCACCACCGCACGTTGCGCTATGCATTCGGGACGGGAGAGACGGCTACGGAGAACGATGATGATACCGAGTGACTACCATGACGATCCTAAACTCACTCTGCTGACTGAGCAGCTGTATGAACTGCAGGTGCCTGCCAGCGTGTGCCTGTATGTGTTGTTGCGGAAGCGCGGTATCAAACTGGGCTTCCTGGCTGATTTTGTCGGTATGCCTTACCCAACACTGCTAGACAAGTTAGAAGTCCCCGGTCATCGCCGTCCCGAGGTGTACAGCAGAATGCAGCTGGACCTCCGTACTGCCTTGGGGGTCGATATGATCGGCATCTATCAGGAGGTAGTGTTTGGTGGTGCAGGCTATGACTATGATTACCCTGCTGTTGTTGCAGCGCTGTACGAGGCCAATGTCGAGGGTGCGGTCGTCATCTACGTGCTGTTCAAATTGTATGGCCAGCAGAAGGCCTTGCAGAGTAAAGATGACCTGGCTCAGTCGATTCTTGAAAAACACAGCGCCATGAGAACTGGGCGCTTGATGGATACCTTGAACGCACGTTTAGGGACTCACGATGGAGTGACTCAGGACGTTGTGGCTGTTTTTGGGGTGGATGTCGCCGCCCTGTATGGCAAGAAGAAAACTCTCTGGCCCAAGCGGGACACGTCCGAGTGTGCTATTGACCCAGAAAGGTTGGTGGCAGAGTTGCCTGGTAGCTATTACTCGGCCAAGTCGATGGAAGAGCTGGATGCAAAACGCCTGGATGAGTACCGCCAGATGATCTCCGGGGGCCGCAATGCACTGGAGGTTGCGCGTGAGATGCTGTCTCACAACATCATGCTGCGGGACGTGGCTGAAATAGTCGGGAAGACGCAGGACAATCTGTGTCATCGCATACCTAAAGCGGAGCGTGATGCTCTGCGTCGTCAGGGTATTGAACGCACGGCCACGACGTCCAGTTGATCCTGTTTTGATGCTGTTGTTTTTGATGACCGAATGGGGCTCCGCGTGAGCCCCATTTTGTTTTGGGGGCAATAAACCCTCGCTTTCTCCGTTAGGGTTGTTTACTGACGCGCTCAGTCACCTGCGGCACTGTGCCTCGCACAACGTTGTCGCGAGGTTCCTATGAGCAGTCCGTTCTATCCCATCCGTTATCGCCAGTGGCGTACTCCCCTGTTTGCCTGTCTGTCACCCGGTCTGGCTGTTGCGCTGGCCTGCGGTGTGCTGGCCGGGTGTGCCCAGCAGCAACCTAAACCGGCCCCTGAACCTGTATCGTCGGTCAGCCCCTACCTGATTGCGCCTGATGTCTATGCAGGCGATCTGCCGGGTGTCGAAGCGGGGGCATCCCCTGCGACTGTTACCTATGGCCGTTATACCGAGGTAGCAGTGGGTCCAACCGTGGCCCAGCGCGATCTGATGGCACAGATCATCGATATCCAGATTCCTACCTCCATGTCGCCCAGTGTGGGTGATGCCGTGCGCTATGTCCTGGCCAAGTCGGGCTACAGCCTGGCGGCCCCTTCCTCCGTGACCGACCCGCTCTATACCGCCCCATTGCCTGCGCCGCTTTACCGCATTGGGCCGATGGCTCTGCGGGATGCGCTGCAAGTCTTGGGAGGTCCTGCCTGGCAGGTGCAAGTGGATGAGCTGCACCGCCTGGTGCAGTACGTGCCTCGCCCGGGCTATGCCGCACCGGCAGAGGTGGTGGATGTCAGCGCGTCGGCGCTGGCGACAGTGAAGGTGGGTCAGGCGAGTGAAGCCGGTACGGTGGATGAGAGGGAGGCCGCGGCGGTGCCAACGCCTGTGCGTCCGCGTCGTCAGTCCGGTGAGCAGTGAGGAGCACGGCCATGAGTCAGGATTATCAACCCTCTGCACTGGATGTGCTTGATGATGACCAGCCCGCAATGCAGCGGGCACCCCATCAAGCATCGCTTGGAAGTGGCGCAGATCGTCAGGATCGCAGCGGGCGAGTAGCCCCGCGTGCAGGTAATGGTCTGGCCGTGCTGGCATTGATCTCCGGCGTGCTGGCGTTAGGGGTGTCGGGCTTTGGGATCTATCAGAACCTGCAGCTGGGTTCGAGCGACCGGCAGCAGTCAGCGGTAATCAATGCTCAGGCTGCGGCAGTGGAGAAGGAGTTGAATGAGCTTCGCAGCTATACCACGGGTCTGGAACAGAAATTGACGGCATTGTCGTCCACCTCAAATGGTCTGGTCGGGCTGGCGAGTCGAATCGATCAACTGGAGCGCAGCCAGGGAGCCGGCAGTGCCATGACCGAGGAGTTACACAAGGCGCTGGCCGGACTCGGTGACCGTCTGGGAGTGGCGGAATCATCACTCACGGTGATGTCGGCCCGTCTCGATGCGCAGTCTGCTCAGGTGGAGGCCAATGCCGCTGCCGCTGTTCAGGCACGGCAGGTCACGGTGGCTTCTGCAAAAAAGCCGGTGACCCGCACGAGTAAGCCACGGGTCCTGACGCCCCCCTTTGTGGTACTGGGGGCTGAGGTGCGGGGCGGTGAGTCCTTTTTATCCGTCGCGCCCTCGGCGACCTCATCGTTATCGCAGGTCGTGTTGCTGAAAGTGGGGAGCGTGTATTCCGGCTGGAAATTGCAGTCACTGGGTGATGGACGCGCTGTATTTAACGTCAGCGGGCGTAGCCAGGAGGTGGCGTTATGACGCCGCTAAAGTGGCTGGTAATGGGAGTGTCGCTGTCGGTTGTGGGTCAGTGTCTGGCAGGTTCTGTGGGTACCTCTCGCGCGGAAACGTCACAGATGACCCAGTCTCAGGGGGCGCAATCACAAGCCGTCGATTCCTCTGCAACCGCAGCGGAGTGGGGGCTGAGCGCCGGTGAGTGGACGCAATATCAGCAGGCCATGGCCGGTCAGCGGGGGATCTGGTCGCCGGGGCTGGACCCGATTACCACCCTTGGGGTCACCGCTAAGACAGACGCAGAGAGACGGCGTTTCGCCGAGCTGTTTGTCAAAGCCGAGGCGGTGCGGGTGGAGAAAGAACTCGCCTTCCAGAAAGCGGTTGATGCGGCCTGGGCACGGCTACTCCCCACCACGCAGCCCATCATGGGGCTGGCCAGTTCGTCACCTGCTTCTTCAGCGTCACCTTTTGGTCAGCCTGCGGTGCCATCGGTGGGGGTGATGAGCGCCGGACGAGTCTCATTATTTGTGCGTGATAACTGCGTGCTCTGTGATCGTGAGCTGAAAAAGCTGCTGAGCCAGAACCGCCCGATCGACATCTATCTGGTCGGCAGTGAGGGTAACGACCGAACCATTCAGTTGTGGGCACTGGCACGGGGGATCAGCCCCGCCGCCGTCAAGTCAAAGCAGATCACCCTCAACCATGATAACGGCACCTGGGCATCCATGGCCGGAGCTGCTCATGCCGGTGATTTGCCCGGTCTTATGCAACAGGTCGCCGGTGAGTGGCGAATCGTGCACGAATGAGGCCGGTCACTGTGACGGCCGCTCTCCTGCTCTGGGGCATTTCACTGTTGCCTGGCGTGGCGACAGCTGCCCGTTTTGTGCCTCCGCCGTCGTTTCAGATGGTAGCCCAGGAGGCAGCCGTTCCCGATGTGCTGCTGTACGCCCTGACGCAAACCGAGAGCAATGCCGGTTTGGTGGATGGCAGCTTCAGTCCGTGGCCATGGACACTGAATGTCGCGGGTAAAGGGTTTCGTTATCACTCCCGTGCTGAGGCTTGCAGCGCCCTGCAGGAGGCACTGGCGAGTCACCGTCCGGGCAACATCGATGTCGGCATTGCACAGGTGAATATCGGTGCCAACGGTCATCGTTTTTCATCGCCCTGTGCGGGACTTGATCCAATGCTGAATCTGCGTACAGCCGCGCAGATCCTGCGTGAGCAGTTTGAGGCCAGCAAGGGCAGCCAGGGAAACCCGGTGGACGACTGGATCTGGGCTGCAGGTCGGTATCACCGGCCTGCAGGCGGTGAGCCTGCGGCGAAGTACCGGGCAACCGTCAGACGGTTTTTGCGCAAGTTGGGATTACAGGTGTGATGAATAAGGAGGGGGTGATGCAAGGTATGCAAGCGATGCGGTGGGTGGTCGGGGGCTTGTTGGCCGTGGCGATGAGTCAGGCCATGGCGCTGGAAGTTGTGGCGGATCACGGTGGTGTGCCAGCACAGCCGTATTACTCACCAATCAATAACGTGTCGGACCCGGAGATCGCTGGAGAACCCGCGCCGGTACGCCCGCCTCTGGCAGCGGCAGGTCTGCCCCATCAGGTGAGTATTGCCGACATGCTGCCGGTGACCAGCCAGCTGCAGCCCAGGCGCGTGGCACGGCGTGCCGTGAGCCTGCCGGGGATGACGCCGTTGTTTCTGGTCGGCTACGACAACCTGAGTCTGCAGTGGTTGAAGGTGCGCGGTGGACAGTTGCAGCAGATGCGGGCCACCGGCGTGGTCGTGAACGTGCAAACACCGGCACAACTGGCGGAGCTGCAGCGCATGGTACCCGGTGTGCAGTTGCTGCCAGAGTCCGCCGATGATATGGGCTCGCGTCTTCAGCTGTCTGGCTATCCGGTACTGATCACGGCCACGGCCATCGAGCAATAAGAGGACGCAAGATGTTAACGACTCGTGTAGGCAAGAGCCGTCTGGCTGAGCTGGCCCTGCGGCAGGCGCTGGATGAGGATCGCCCTCCCCGCCCCACGTCACTGCATGCGGATCCTGCCGGCATGGCCGAAGAGGGGCTGGCGTTCAGCCAGGCCTGGGCCCGGCTGAGCATGCACCCGGATCTGTCGCGCTGCGCATCCGGGGTGGCCGCACAGGTGGTGGAAGATGCGTCCAGGGCGTTGATTCCGCTGGTGCGCCGGGCACGGGGGGTACTGGGCGAATCAATGAGCAATACGGATCTGCAGGCGGTGATGTGTGATCGCTCAGGGTTGTTTGCCCTGTGTGAACGATATACCGCGCACTACCTGGATGTGATGCAGCCCCTCACCTGGATGCTGGTGTCCGACCGGCAGGCACAGCTGCACCGCTCTGCCATTCCCCGTGAGTGTGCGGGACGGGATGCTCGTATGATCGCCATCGTGCAGCTGGTTCGGGAACGGCAACTGCGGATAGATGATGGGCTCTGTGCAGCGCTGATACGGCTGCTGGGGTTCAGTGCCGAGCGGGTGTGTCTGTTACTGACGGCAGCACAGGCATTGTTGGCTGACGAGGGAGCAGAGGCGTGACCGACAAGCATGTTATTGAGTCGTTGCTGCGCCCGGCGGTGGAGCTTAATACCGTGGCAGTGGCCGTATCTGCGGCCTTTGTGTCTGCCACCGCGCCCTGGTCGCTGGCTCTCACGCCGTCGGTAGGCTACGGGGTGGCGTGCGGCTTTGGTGTACTTGCCTGGGTGCGCTGGAATGAGGCGTCGGTGGTACTGCGCTACCGCCGTAGCTCCAATACGATAGCAACCTACAAGGCCTGGCGTATGCAGAAGGCTGAACTCAGTGAGCTGGGTCTGGTCGCAGGCATGGGGGTCGCACTGGTGATTCTGGTGCTTTACCTGGCCAACAAAGCCGCCGCCATTCTCGCGTGAGGCTGAGTCGTGACTAAAAACGAGGATGCACGCTACCTGCCTGAGCGGCTGAATCGGGAGCCCACGGTGATCCGTGGGCTAACCAACAACGAGCTGTTACTGGTCATCGGCAGTGGTGTGGTAGTGGGCCTCGTGCTGGGAGTGTTCATCGTCGTTCTGCTACTGCCAGGGCAATTGCCGGCCATCCCCACCAGTATGGCGGTGTGTGGCTATCTGGCCCTGCGTTTTGGCAGCGACCGACTGGCTGCCGCCAAACGCAATAAGCCCGGTGCCTGGTTTTACCGCATGTTGGAGTGGCGGCTGCATCACGGCAGTGTCAGCCGCCTGTTTTTTCGTAAGGCATCACTGATCGATCAGGATGCAACCTGGTGGCTCCGCCGTGAGGGGGTACGGCGCCGATTGAGACGGAAACGCCAGGGCATGTTCGACTGATGGCCCTGGATACCTCTCAGATAACGCGCCACTGCTAGCTACCTTCTTCCCACGCTGTATTCCTATTTCACTCTGGAGTTTTTATGAGCCGACATCGCACTGCGCTGTCATCACGAGACTCGCACATCACCAGTCTGCGACTGGTGATTGCGCTGTTAGCCGCGATTGCAGGGTTCACGTCGTGGGGGTGGTATACCGCTCCCCGTCATTTGACTGTACACAACCCGCCTGACCTGCGCAGTGGCAGTACCCGCGCCTGGTGGGAGGTGCCACCCAGCACGGTTTACTCATTTGCCTTTTATATTTTCCAGCAACTGAACTACTGGCCGCGTGATGGTGAGAGTGACTATCACGAGCGGATTGAGACGCTGCGTGCGTATCTCACCCCGTCCTGCAAGGCCTGGCTGGATAGCGACTATGAACGCCGTAAGGTGAGCCAGGAGCTGACCGACCGGGTGCGTTCTGTCGCAGAGATTCCAGGGCGCGGGGTTTCGGATGACCGGGTACATATCCAGGATCGCGACCACTGGGTGGTGGATCTGGAGTTAATGCTGACCGAAAGCGTTCATGGTGAGTCGGTCAAGAAGCTGGCCATGCTGCATCCGTTGAAGGTGGTGCGCTGGGATATGAATCCTGAAACGAACCCATTTGGACTGGCCCTGGATTGCTATGACTCCCTGCCAGAGCGACTGGATGGCAGTGTGATGGAGGAGGTGAAATGAAGATGATGACACGCATGGGTGTAAGCCTGGTCGTGGGGATGGTGCTGTCTCCCCTGGCTTCTGCCGTGGAGCTGGTGCACTGGAATCGGGTGCCGATCAAAACCGCACTGGCTGTCGGCCAGGAACGGATTGTCTATGTGGATCGTAATGTGAAGCTGGCCCTGCCGGTGGCCCTGGCCGATACCCTGCGGGTACAGAATGCCGGTGGGGCGCTGTACCTCAAAGCCGCTGCACCCTTTCCCGAAACCCGTATTCCGCTTCAGGTAGTGGAAACAGGCGAGATTATTCTGCTGGACGTGACCGCGCAGGATGCGGCCACCGTCACAGCCAACAGCTCGGCCTATGAGCCGATGAAGGTGCTGTACGGGGAAGGGGATGACCTGAGCAGCTTTGGTATCACGGCAGGTCTGTCGCCCAACTATGCCAGTGATGGGATGCCGGGCAGTGCAGGTGCGGGCGCCGTGTCTGCTCGTGCGTCAGGTTCGTCAGCGAACAGCGCAGCGGCTCCCGCCGCACCGCGCCCGACGGCCGATGATGCCGTCGCCGGTCGCATTGGCCGCACGGATGCCACCTCTCGCACTCCTGCCCCTATTTCTCTCACGCGCTATGCCGCGCAGAACATGTACGCCCCGTTACGTACCGTCGAGGCACTGCCTGGTGTGAGCGCGGTACCCGTGCGCGCCAAAGGCCCGCTGGGATCGCTGCTGCCCTCGCTCGATGTCGATGCCCGTGCCGTCGCGGCCTGGAAACTGGCTGACTACACCGTCACGGCAGTACGCCTGATCAATCGGGCTCCTCGTGCGGTCCTGCTCGACCCCCGTCTGCTGAATGGGGATCTGTATAGTGCCGCCTTTCAGCATCCGACGCTGGGGCCGGCAGGTAGCGCCGAGGATACCACGACGGCGTATCTGGTGACGCAGGGCAAAGGTCTGGAGTCCGCCCTGCTGCCCCTGCCCTACCGCCCAGCTAAAGGAGCGAAATGATGGCGACGATCAGAAGCAATGGACTATTGAAGGTCATCATTCCTGCTGCGGTCATCGGTGCCGTCGCGATTGCCTACTCTGGCCGCGACGACAGCAGTAGCGACACGCCGGCGCAGGCAGCCCAGGGTACCTCTGTGCGGGAGTTGACGTCGGAGGAGAAAAAGCGGTTGGGCATGGACGGTGCTCAGGACACGGTGTCCGCACTGGTCGCAAAGATTGATCAAATGCGCGATTCGCAGTCGAAATCCAACCAGCTGATGCAGCAGTTGCTGGAGGAAAACGACACCTTACGGCAGAAGGCCGGGGATGTGGAAGGTGCAGCCAGTACCGCTGTCTCCAGTCAGCTGGCATCGGCCAAGAACGAGCTGATGGGACAGGTCGGTGAGCAGCTGTCCCAGTTCGAGAACCGCATGAATACCGTCACCAGCCAGCTGAACGCAGTGGGCAGCGACGGCGCCGTCTCAGGCTCATCCATGGGGGGAGCGGGCTCTGTGCCCCTGCCTGCGGATGCGGGTTTAGGGGGGCTGGGGGGTACCGTGACCTTCGGCGGGGAAACCTATATGTGGGTGGAGCCGCAGGACATGCGTAAGACCGATGCCAACGGCATGGTGTCCAGTACGGGAAGTCAGTTCAGTTTCCCCTCGTCATTCGGTGAGGTGGGTTCGCTGGCTGACAAAGGACTGAGTTCACTCAACAGCGCCACAAACGGTGCGGCGGCTCAGGTGCTGGGAAGTTCAGCAGAGGAAGACGCTGTGCCAGTGTACACCGTCGCAGAGAACGCCACCCTGATGGGTTCGGTCTCTATGACCGCGCTGTTGGGACGTATCCCGATCAATGGTTCTGTGCAGGACCCCTACCCATTCAAGGTTGTCATCGGTTCAGACAACCTGATGGCTAACGGCATCGAGCTGCCGGATGTGGCGCAGGCCGTGGTATCAGGTGTGGCCACAGGCGACTGGGTACTGAGCTGTGTGCGGGGTTCTGTCACTTCCATCACCTTCGTTTTCACCGACGGCACCATTCGCACTATCAACGGCCAGAGCGAAGAAGGCGGGCAAAGTCAGGGCAACGGATCATCGGCATCAGGTGCCGGAGCGCAGGGAGCGACACAAAGCCTGGGATGGTTATCCGATCCCTATGGGATTCCCTGTATCTCCGGTGAGAAAAAATCCAATGCCATGGAGTACCTGTCGACTCAGTTCGGTTTAGGGATGGCCACCGCAGCGGCCTCCGCTTCTGCCCAGTCAGAGACCACGTCGGTCACCGGGACGGATGCCGTGGTCACTGCTGTCACAGGCGATGCGGGTAAATATGCGCTGAATAGCGGCATCGCCGGCGGCCTGGAGAAAGTCAGCGAGTGGGTCGCTCAGCGTTACGGCCAGACCTTTGATGCTATCTACGTGCCACCGGGTCAGCCGGTGGCGCTGCATATCACCCGGGAGCTCAAGATCGATTATGAGCTGAATGGCCGCAAGGTCAGTTATCTGTCGGGGGCGGGTGGCCGTTCTGGGGCGTTGGATTGAGGGGGAATGGGATGATGGCAAGTAAATGGATTGCGGTGCTGGGGATGGTTGCTGTTGCAGGTATGACAGGCTGCTCGACCTCCAAAGACAAGATGTTTCCCACTAATGGGGCAACCATGCTGGATATCTACCATGGTCAGGGGATTGATACCGCAGGGCTGAGCGGGATGGGCGGTACCAGTACGAACCAACGTCAGTTGATGGATGCCCGCGCGTCACTTCGTCGCCCGCTGGGTGACGGTATCTATGATCAGCAGGCGTTGGCCACGGCAGGCAAGCCCACCGCCGAGGTGATGGTGGCCAGGCAGGCATGGGGCAATCGGGTGGCTGAGGTGAACGGGGATTACACCCGCACGGCGGCCAATGAGATCGTCAGCCAGTTCCCGCGCCTGCCCAACCCGGATCTGGTGGTGTATGTGTTTCCGCACCTGGCCGGTAATGAGCCGGCACCGATTCCGGGTTACTCCACGGTGATCCCGTTCTATTCGCGGATCCAGTACGCGATGCCCGGCGAACGCCTGGGCGACTACTGATAGCGAGGAAGCAATGATGGGAGTCATGGAGAAGTTGCGGAGCGCCTTTGCTCTGCAGGGCGATGGTAAACACGTTGTGTCCCTGGCAGACGGGTCCACGCATGAGCGTATTTCGCGCTCAAACATGACCATCGCAGACGAGCAGGCGTTTATGAATAAGGGGCAGGAATTCAGCTCCTTTGTCGACCTGCTGCCCTGGGTGGATTACAACCATAAGCATCAGGTGTTTGAGCTGGAGGACGGGAGCTCGGTAGGCGTGGTGTTTGAGCTTAAGCCCGTGATTACCGAAGGGCGTGACGATGCATTTATCGAAAACGTCCGTTTTCAGGTGCAACAGGTACTGCAGTCATCCTTCGATGAATATGACACGGAGCCTTGGGTAGTGCAGCTTTACTGCCAGGATGAAACCAGCTTTAGCTCGTACCTGGAACATCTCGATGCCTATATCGATCCCATGATCGCGGATACCGAGTTTACTCAGGCCTATCTGAAGCAGATGGAAGGCCATTTGCGGGGGATCAGTAAGCCCGGCGGGCTGTTTGAGGACACGGCAGTGACGCGCAACCCCTGGCGTGGCCAGATCCGCCGCACTCGCCTGGTGTTGTACCGACGTTTTGAGGCGAACTTTTCCCTCAAAGGCCACTCGACTGAGGATGAGTTTGAGACGGCGGTGCAGGACATCAATGACACCTGTGCCCGTCTGGTGGCAAACCTGGAGTCCATCGGGATCGATGTCCAGCGCTGTGATGGCCGCAGTGTGTTTCAGTGGCTACTGCCCTGGTTTAACCCCTGCCCCACGCTGACGCAGGGTGATACGGAAGCGCTCGGCCGGCTTGCACACTATGTCGATGAGGAGCCCCCTGAGGGGCGAAGTCCGCTGCTGGACGATTTCTCCGAGTGCCTGATGTATTCCCACCCGGCATCGGATGTGAATCGCGGTGTCTGGCTGTTTGATCGTATGCCCCATCGCGTGATCATGATGAATCGATTCAAGCAGGTACCTCGCCCCGGCATCCTGACGGCGGAGTTGCGACGTGGCCGCATGGTCAATTCGCTATTCGACTCCCTCCCGGAGTCCACCATCATGACCATGACGATGGTGATCACGCCACAGGACTCAATCGAAGCCCATATCGATAAAATCCGGGACAGCTCGTCCGGCCATTCCAATGATGCAACAGCGGCACGTAAAGAGTGTGATGTGGCACAGCGTAAGCTGCTGGCCGGTGACAAAATGTGCCGTTTTTCATTGGCCTTCTATGTCCGTGGTCAGGATATGGCCCAGTTAAATGAGCGTACCAACCAGATTATTGCCGTCACGCAGACAGCAGGTATCGAAATGGTGGATCCGCGCCATGAGGTAGCACCGCTCAATAGCTATCTGCGCTGGCTGCCTATGAACTACAAGCCACATGAGGACCGCAAGCACTGGTATGTCAATCTGGCGTACTTTGATCATCTGGCCTCGATTGTGCCCATCTTTGGCCGCGCCGTCGGTACCGGCAATCCCGGTTTTACGGCGTTCAACCGGGGCGGTGGCCCTCTTACCTTTGACATGCTCTCCACCGCTGACCGGGCAAAAAATGCGCACATGCTGTTGCTGGGGCCGACAGGGGCCGGTAAGTCCGCCACCCTGGTGGCCATGCTGACGCAAGTGCTGGCCATCCATCGTCCCCGTGTCTTTTTGATTGAGGCCGGTAACAGCTTTGGGTTGTTTGCGGACTACTGTCAGTCACTGGGGCTCAGCGTCAATAAGGTGTCGCTCAAACCGGGTTCGGGGGTACGTCTGAACCCCTTTGCCGACAGCCATTTGTTGTTCGAGTCAGGACGAAGCTATGACCCGGATGACATCAGCGATGATGAGGCTGACGACAGTGATGATGATGAAGGCGATGCGCAGCGGGATGTGCTGGGTGAAATGGAAGTGGCTGCCCGGCTGATGATTACCGGCGGTGAAGAGGCTGAAATCAAAGAGTACAAGCGGCAGGACCGCTCGGCGGTGCGTCGGGCCATTCAGCAGGCAGCGGAAGAGGCGTACGCCGGGAAACGGCAGATGACCGCACCGGACCTGCAGCGCGCCATGCGTGCCATGGCCCGTGATCCGGATCAGTCTGAGACCCGCCGCTTACGTATCGAGGGCATGGCGGATGCGCTCGATCTCATGTGTGCACCGGGCTCGTTTGAGGAAGAGATGTTCGCCAAAGAAGGTACCCCCTGGCCAGAAGTGGACGTTACTGTGGTGGATCTGGCCACGTTATCGCGTGAGGGTTACGAGGGGCAGTTATCCCTCGCACTGATCTCACTGTTTAACCACATCAACAACATTGCCGAGCGTGACCAGTTCTCAGGGCGGCAGATCGTGGTGCCTATCGATGAGGCGCACATTGTGACGGTCAACTCGCTACTGGCTCCCTATGTGGCCAAGATCGGCAAGATGTGGCGAAAGCTGGGGGCCTGGTTGTGGCTGGCCACCCAGAACATGGACGACTTCCCGGACTTTGCCAAGAAGCTACTGGGGCTTTGTGAGTGGTGGATCCTGCTGGTGATGGAGCCTGCCGAAGTAGAGCAGGTGGCGCGCTTCAAGACACTGAGTGCCGATCAAAAACACCTGGTGTTGTCCGCCCAGAAGGAAAAGCACAAGTACACCGAAGGGGTGGTGCTCAGCAAGAATCTGCAGATGCTGTTCCGCTCAGTCCCGCCCAGTTTGTATCTGGCGTTGGGGATGACGGAGAAGGAGGAAAAGAAAGCCCGTAAGGGGTTGATGGATGAGCACGGTGTCTCTGAGCTGGAGGCGGCCCTGATGATCGCTCAGAAGCTGGACAAGGCGCGGGGATTGGGAGTCAACAGTTCTGCCGGCATTAGCAGCGAGCTCTGCCAGCATCTGAATCCAGACGGGATCTATTCGCCGAAGAAGCCGGCATGGTACCCCCACCCGTACTGAAGGTGCGCAGCTGTATCGGCAGGAGTGTCAGTCACTCCGTAGCAGGGCTGGCTGGAGCAGTTTACACCCAGCCTGACTGCGGCAGTCGGTAGGCTGACAGAGCATCGTGAGGGGCAGGATAACGTGGAGGGGACAGCAAAGGGTGACGGTGTGTGAGCACGTCACCCTTTGTTATTGGTGGTCAGGGCGTGAGCGTGGCCAGTGAGGCCAGACCTGCCTGGCGCTCACTCGATATACGCACAGTGGAAACATATACTCCCCCCTAGATTGCCAGACGCCTCTTGTCTGGCAGACTGCTATATACCAACACATCATTCATAGAAAATGAGAGGTAACGATTGAAGATTTTCAAGCTACGACCCAACGACACTCTGCACTATCCAATTGATAAAGAGACTTTTGAAGAGGTCACCCTTAAACAAACTCCCTACTACTCTGGGGGGTCACATTTCGCCGTCTGTCCAGCGTGTGACAATCCCATTCAGCTGATAGGACTGATCCCTACTCATACCAACGATAAAGCACCGTACGGCAAACACTTCAGAAATGGGATCCCAGGTTTAGCTCGCTACAGTCAGTTCGAGTACGATTGCTGTCCGCTGGCAGCCCGAAAAACGTATGACAGAGAACAGAGACGGCCTTCTGGCGGAGCTCTCAGCAACAAAATCCTTACGATTCTCCGCGAACATTTTGATCGGGTTGTGTACGTGCTTGAGAAAACAACAGGTATTTCGATCAGCGACAACATGGCCGAAGCCATGCTAACCCGCTATCTGGAACAAAGTGCTCACACCTATGTGGGGTCATCGCTCATCAATATTCCCTGGATGCTGGCGTATTTTTCAAACTCACAGGGGATGTATAAGCGCCGGATCACCAATGAAAAAATGCAGCAAAGCATTTTGAAAAAAATCACTGCGGTTCAATTTGATGCGAACAATCGTCTGGAGAATAAGCCTGGACAATATGTGACACTAAACGTGTGCTTCATTCATCATCAAACTGATGGCGAGGGGGGAGAGTATGTGGATATGGTGGTGTCTGAGGGAATGAGCTTTGATGAAGGCCATATCGTATACAAAGAACGTCAGGTCTTTGACCATGACTTCCTTGAACGCCTCATGCGCAAGGAAGGCAATGAGAGCAAGCGACGTCAGCATTTGATCGACATCGCTCACCGTTTAATTCCTTAGGTTTTACTCTGACGCTGGCTGAAGAGTAGCAGCCCCTGCTTGCTGCCACTGTTGTATCGGCCAGTTGTACGCATTCCCTACCTCTACCCACCAGGACTCTGGCAGCGGTGGCAGTATGCCACGGGCTTCTGCGATAGCCACACACCCCATGATGGTAGTCAGGGGCATGGAGAAGGCGTGGTAGTTATCGCGCATGGCAAACAGCAGGGGTTCATCGCAACACTGGCTGGGAGGCTGTGGCGGCGCCAGGGGCTGATCTGCCAGGGTGGCAGGATTCTGTTGGGCTTGTTCCAGTTCGGACACGACTTCGATCTCCTTCAACTCAGGGAATGGCCAGTGTCCACATTTTTACCCCGCTTCTCGACAAAGAAACCTTACACCGCTTTGTAGAGTTACTGATGACCTCTTCCCCTAAGGATCAGCCTGAATAACCGGCGCTCACCTCAGTTGAGCCAACCGCAGAACGTCATCAAAACGACATGACCCTGTAATGAACCGGAACTGGTGGACGTTCTTGTTTACTTAATTAGCAATCGTTTCGATGACTGGTGTAGTCCAGTTTAGTCAGTGCTTTCTTCACGATGTCCAAGGAGGGTCATGGTGTCTTTGTCTTCTGCTTTCGTCTTTCCTTCTGCCGCTGTTCAGGCTGGTGATCCCTCTCCTTCTCTGTCTGCCTGGATGCGTTCGGCGCTGTCGCTGGACGGTGCCGGGTCAATGTCGTCTGCAGCGTCACCGGAGGGGGCGGGGATTCTGCGTCTCTCCCCTACTCTCAGTCAGCTAACACAATGGCTGCGTCAGGCTCAGCAACGGCTGATCCGGCACCGTGCAGCACTGGAACCTGGGGTGCCGGAGGTGTTGTATGTGGCCACGTCGCTGGATGCAGAAACGCTGGGGACCGGCTTTGCGTTGATGGGGGACTGGGAGATGGCTCGCTGTTACTGGCAACGGGCCTGTCAGTATGGTTTACAGCCGCTGCGCATGGCTCAGGAAAGGCCGGATGATGACCCGGTGCTCATACAGGGGACGACGGCCTGTGATGTCCTTCGTCTGGTGGTATGCGCGCTGGCTGCGGGTGATCGTGATCTGCAGGAGGAGATCCTGCAGCAGTACCCGACCTGCCCCCTTCGCCTCACGCGCCAGGTACTGGTGCTGGATGGTATGGCTGACAGTATTCTGCAGGCCATGGCTGCCTGTTTGGCGGGCTATGCGGACATAGCCCGGCAGGTACTGCAGCTTGGCATGGGGCAACTGCCGGAGGATCCTGCCCTGTCCGGCTGTTATCAGGGGCTGGTGAACATGGCCTGGGCGCTGCTGGGGATACTGAACCAGGATCAGGACACCTTTAATGCCGGTCTGATGGGACAGTTGGCTGTGCATTATCAATGGGCGCTGTGCAGTGGCCGTGAGATGGAGGAGACCTATATCTGTTTATCAGCCGTGGCCATGGTCAATCTGGGGCTACAGTGCGGCCTTGAGCAGCAGGTGTTTGATCTGTTGATTCCACAGGGATTGATCTGTCAGACCGGGTGAGTGGCCCCGGTGGTGAGGCTCAACACTGCTGGCACAGTTGTTCTTTGGGCAGCAGCTCCAGTTCGGTAATACGCAGGTAGGTTCTGATCAGTTGGGCTATGGCCACCCCGTGCAGCACTAAGGCGATACTGCCTTCATTCCAGAAGCTAGTGAGGTTAACGCCGTCTGTATCGAAGAGTATCCCTCTGGCCAGTATCACCAGGGCCACTAGCAACCATCCGCTGGCCCAGTAAATTCCCCGTGTGAGTGTTGTCTGCTTCAGTGCCTCCAGGCAGTCCTGGTAGGTGGTGTAGTCCTGTGCGTCCTGTTGCAGTGGGCTGGCAGGGTGTGCGGTGTTCGGTGACATGGGTCCGTCCGGTGGTGAATGCGTAACGTATGTAACTGCTGAGTATCACATTGTTGCAGTGCAGTTCCCGCCACCCTCTTCCCCTTTGGTCGCAGGGGTGATGATGGCCACGGCGCGTGTAAACCCTCTTCGGGGCGGTGAGGGTTGTTTGCTGTGGCAGCGCATGGGCTTTGGCAGGATGGCGGAATACCGTCTGTGACAGGGTGAAGGAGAATAGTGCATGACCTCGATGAGGGAGACAGCGGAAGCGCCGGTGGTGGCTGCGGTGGCCGCGATTGAGTATGCGTTGCAGCTGGGGTCAGGGGATGACGGACTGGCGTTTCTGCGCTGCTGGTCGGAGGGAGAGTTTGATGTCATCCGGGCCGAGTGGCCAGAGGCGCCCGAAGAAGTGTTTGGTGCTGATCCGTTGTACAAGGCTGGCTGAATCAGTGGCAGGCCAGCCTGGCTGTGGCAGTTCGTGATAGTGGAAGGGCTGAGGCAGTTTTTGTGTGGAAATGACTGGGAGCGGTCCTGGGAGGCTGAGGCAGTCAGTCGATGGTTGAGTCGAGGCAGAAGGTGCGGGCCAGGCGACTCAGGTATTGCCTGTTGCGGTGGGCGTAGCACTCGGGGCGCCGGATGGCGATATGGCGCGGTGCCTCGACACCTATCCATACCTGCTGCTGCGATTCAGTGTCTTTGACATCGTAGACCAGCAGGATGATCTGCTGGCCATCGGGCTGGGTGAGGACGATGCGCTCACCGCGATTCCGGTTAAGGATCAGGTGGCCGTGCCACTGAGCCTTGAGCAGCGTCTGCTGGAAGTACGGGCGCGGCTTGACGGTGATCAGGTAGCGGATAAGGCCAAAGGCCATCCGGGCCCTGGAGGTATGAGGAGCGCGGGACATGGGTTCCATCCTGAGTCAGTAGATTGCCAGCCTGCCACCTGCTGTTTCGCCTGTTTCCAGCAGGTCGCAGACTGGCTTGGGTATTGTTGAAAGGTTGCCCTGCCCTGTCAATGCGGTGGAGGGCATGTTGAAACGGTCTGGAATGAATCCGGGCCATGAACCGAATAAGGAGAGAACTGTGAACAAGCGCCCCGGTGGACCCGGTGTGGTGGTGCCGTTGTTTGGTGAGCGCACGTCGCCACCCGCTGCAAGTGAGGTGGCTCCGGTGGATTCGGTCCACTCAGTCAACAGGCCGGTGCCGGATTATCGGCATGAATATCCTTGTTCGGTACTGGATGTGGCAGCGGGTGTGGTGCATGTCACCGTGCTGGCCACGTCGGAAACAGTGGCGCTGGAGGAGGCCTATCAGGCGGCCAAGCGACGTGGCTGCCGCAACATTATCGATATGGCCATAGGGCACATGACCGAGCAGGAAATGGCCAACCGGCCTCAGTAACGCGGTCTCAGTACAGCGTCAGTAGTAAGGTACAGGGGGATGTCAGTGGCAAGCACTGACAGCGACAGTCGGCTGTGGCAGGTCAACTGGTGTATTCAATGACAATCAATAAGGAGTGCAGTGTGGGGATAACCGCCAGGGTCAAGGCAGGAGTGGGTGCGGTGGTGTTGGCATCAGCAGGGTTGTTAGCCGGCTGCAATCTGTATACCAAGGACGGCAGCTGCGTTACTTGTTTCAAGGATCCGTTTGGGATTGTGTCCGTCAGCTCAGGGACCACCACGGATAACAGTGGTCCGCGCAGTATCGGCCTGGGCGCCCCGAACAACGCTCCCTATTCCGAAGGGCGCCATGTCGTGAGTATGGCCGTGAATCAGGATGTGGATCTGGTGTTTATTCGGATGAAACGGGAGTTTGGTTTTCAGTCCCCGGAAGAGCTGAGAGCTGCCCGTGGCGACCTGGCTTCCCGCATGAGAATGCAGGACGCTGGCTGGCGTTATGAGGCCACACCGGGTGTGACCTATCACATGCGCAGTGATGCGACCGTGAGCGGTCAGGATATTGTGCTGGATATGGTGATCGACAAGCTGGGCTCAGGCAAAGCGGCCCTGACCATGACGTATCGCAATCCTGCCGGTGCCAATGTCAGTCAGCTGGAGTCGGCACTAAAAGCCCGTGTCCAAAAGGCGCTGGGCTGAGGTCGCTGAGCCTTTGCGTGGGCTGTGATAGGGTGTCTCACTGCCAGGTTGATCCTGGCAGTGTTGTTTTGGGTGCTTTGTCGTAGTGATGGTGTAGCAGGAGGCCACCCCGATGATGTCAGGTACTGATTCCCTTTCCACTCATAAACGCCGCCGGCAGGCCTGGGCCGCGCAGATCGAGGCCGCGACCATTGAGGAGCTGTCCCAGTTCCGGGTGCATTTAATTCGTAAGATTGCCGAAAAGCGTGAGGCACAGCGGCGGCTGCGTCAGCAGGATCCGGCCCGCGCACTGCAGCAGCAGGCGGCGGTGGCAGGCTATGACTTTTCATCCCTGATCAAAGAGATCGAGGCACGTAAACGGTAAGGCGGCTGTCCCTTGTGCCAGTTCAATGACGCCCACTGGGGTGGTATCTATATCGATTCAGGCGCATTGTGTTCAATGATCACTTTCTGGCCATAACAAAAACAATCGAGAAGGAGTTCGCTATGGCTATTGCTCAACCACTATCCATGTCCCTTGATATGGATGACCTGACAACGGATGCCGCTAAACCCAACCCCACCGATGTCGTCATGGACCTGTACCGTGAGTGTGAGGGAGCACTGTCGGTGCTGAGAGACCGTGCACTGACGCTCCAGCGTATCTATGACGGTGAAATGCTACTGAGTGATGAGGTTGTGCAGAGCGCGCGGGAGGCCTGCATGGTCATTCGACAGATGGAGGCCAAGGCCCGACGCAAGGCGGTGGCCATCGCCGGTCAGGTACGGGAGGGGGCCTGTGAAGATGACAAGCGCTGGATGGCATACCAGATGGCCGTGCTGAAGGAGGCCAACCAGCTGGCCGTGCTGAAGGAGGCCAACCAGCTGGCCACCGAGGTACAAAAACAGATGAAAGAGATTCTGTACTGGGCCGAGCCGGTACCGATCGATTCCCAATCGTGATCCTGGATCACCCGTTACAAGGACGTCCCCCGTTATGCAGCACGATATGAAGCGCGCCAATCTGTTCGTCATGGTACCGATGATGTTACTGGCATGGATCAGTGCAGACAGTTATGTCGATTACCGTCGGGGTAAGGAAGTGGCCGAGTTCTACGGCGAAGGCCACTACAGCCTGCTGATCGCACCGATTCCGGTAGGCAATATGATGGGGGTGAAGGTCGTACCAGACCTGGAGGGGCGCTGTGAACCCAATCCGCAGGTCGAAATGATACCCTTCAAACACGACGGGGACTCAGTGACCGTGCTCTGTGGTCAGTGGCCGCACTCACACCAGCTGCAGCTGGGGTATGTGCCAAAAGCGTTGATACAGCATGGTCTGTAGGGGGTACGGCCTTTTGCGGTAAGCTGTTCCCCGGAAGAACAGCCTGACACGGAACCGATGGATCTCATGATAACTACCCCGCCTTCCCGCCCTAAGCTGAGTCTGAAGCGCAAAGTGGCTGTAACTGCAGAAACAGTGGAGGCACCCTCCACGCCCGCTGTGGCCATACCGAGTACAAATGAACAGCCCCCTGTCAGTACGCCTGTAGCCAGTCCACCCGCAGCGGCGCCGGTGACACCTCCTCCTGCCAGTCAGCCCAAAAAACCGAAAACCTATGCTCAGGCCAGCCTGGAGATCGTGCGTGCGCATTTCCCCGCCTGCCTGCCGGAACCGGCCCAGCCGTTAGCCATCGGGGTGGGTGAGCAGATCCGGACCATCGTGGTGACTGAGGCGATGGGGGTGTCACTGAAACGGGTGCGGGCTGCACTCAAGGCCTACACCAGCCGCCGGCACTATCTGATCGCGGTCTGGAAAGGAGCACGTCGTATCGGGCTGGACGGTCAGCCGTTGGAGGGGGCTGCTGGCGACGTCTCCGAGGAGGCGCGGCAACTGGCTGCAGCCAGGCTGGTGATCCATTTCGGCTACGATGTCACCACGCGACGCGCCATTGCGCCTGACCAGCTGCCCGGGCGCGTAGCCACAGCGGAAGCCACACTGAAGCACATCAAAGGCGGTGAGGACAACGGGGAGCCGGACGAGGGTGATCAGGCCACGGCACCTGTTGCTGTCACGGAAACCGAATAACGCTTTAGCACACTTAATAGCCGTTATCGGCGGCGGAGTGTGCACACCATGATACGGATGATCAGAATGAAAGCAGGACGCATGATCAGGCAGGCCTACTGGGCAGGTCTGCGCGGTATTGGTTGGATGGGGCTGGGGATCGTGCTGGCCGTCACCCTGGGGCTCAATGTACAGGTCGGTGGTTATCTGCTGCTGTTTGGCCTGCTTAACCTGGTAGCGATCCTGGCAGGCATCGTGCTGAAAGACCGCTGGCAGGACTATCAGGCAGCGCGCCATGCTCCCCGTTCGGTGTATCCCTCCTCTGATGCCGGCTATGGGCATCCTCAGCAACTCCATATCAATATGGCCAGCAGTGATGGTCTGCGTGTATGGCAGGTCTACCCTTCTGTACCGCTGATGAAGCCTCACCTGAATATCTTACGTGATGCCGGATGCCTGCTGACGGACAGTGAGGGGCGCATGGTGGACCACTGTATTGAACTGCAGAATACGGCCAGTCAGCGCCGGCAGCAGTTTCGTGTGGTGAGCTGAGTTGAACGATAGCCCGTATTGGTCATAGTAGATGGTAAGGCAGATATGCCTTACCATGTATCTATACCACTTGGAGGGTCATCCCATGGCTACGCTGACAATTACCGCCAAAGGCCAGGTCACTTTTAATAAAGAAGTGCTCCGCCATTTAGGGCTCAAGCCCGGTGACAAAGTTGAGCTGGAGCTGCTCTCTGAAGGGCGGGCCAATATCAAAGCCCTTCCCCCCAAAAATACGTTTGAATCTCTACAAGGCTTTCTCAAAGGCAAAACCAATGGACGCGTTCTCTCTGTAGAAGAAATGAATGACGTCATCAGAGAGGCTTCTGCCGAAGCAGGGGCCACGCCTGCATGAACATTACCGCTGACACCAATGTTCTGGTGCGTCTTTTGACAGAGGATGATCTACATCAGTCAAGGGTGGCCATACAGACACTTAACCAGGCCAGTTCTGTGGTGATTAGCCTGCACTCATTGTGTGAGCTCGTTTGGGTTCTGGGCAGAGGCTATCAGGTTGCGCGCACCGATATTGCGTCAGTCATCCGTCAATTGATGAATACCGCAAACGTCGTGGTCAATAAATCAGCTGTCGAAGCAGGTCTTCAGCTTTTTGACGCAGGGGGAGATTTTGCCGATGGCATCATTGCTTATGATGGGCGGCTTCAAGGTGGTAATACTTTTGTTTCCTTTGACAAGAAAGCAGTCAATCTGCTGAAGCAACTGGGTCATACCACTCAGCGACTTAAATAATACCTTCTTGCTCCTCCCCTCCTTAAAAACACAAAGCCGGGACATCTGACGATGATCCCGGCTTTGCGCTGCTCTTCGTCCATGGCCAAGTGCAGAGCACGCCACTACCAGACGGCACCTGGTAACCCTCCAGCCCGGAGATAGGTTTAACTGCGGATTTTTCCCCCTTTCTTCTTGAAGCTGTCGGCTGAGTTTCAGTCACCGTTTTCAAGGGGTCAGGTATGGTTCCCATCCATCTTCGCAAAACAGCAGCATGGGCCGGTGGTGTGCTGGCCATCGTCAGTGCAGCGGTTTGGGCCGCTGCGCCCTCACCATCTGCTCCCCCCTCCATTGAGGTTTTCACCGTCCATGCACAGCCCGTCACGGTGCCGCCGGCACTCATGGCACAGACTCGCGTGGCTTATCTGGACGAACCCGCGCGGCTGGAACAGTCGTTTTCCGCGAACCTGCCGCAGCCCCCTGAACAGGCCGCTGCAGTGGTGCAGCAGCGATTAGCAGGCCCTGCCGGCCAGCAATTCCAGCAGCAGCTGCAGGCAGCGTATGCCGGTGTCGTGCGCGCCCATGAACTGAAGGTGCTGAAAGTGCCTGCCGTGGTGGTGGGGGGACGTTATGTCGTCTATGGCCAGACTGATGTGGCTGCCGCAGTAGCTCAGATCCAGCAGCGCACTGGGGGTGGCCAATGACAGTGCCCGATACCTTGCCCGTAGTGGCCTCTTCCCCCCGCGCCATCCCGGTACCTCTGTCATGGAAAAAGCGACTGCGCAGCATGGCGATGTCGTTCTGCCTGGTGACTACACCGACTTTTGCTATTACCACTGCCACCATCACCCAGTCAGCCATGGCGCCGGATTGTGTGGAGTACCGGGTAGTCGGTGTCTGTTACTGGCTGTTCTGCACCTTGTGGGGCTGCACAGTGCGGACCTCAGTTAAGGTCCGGCACTACGTGCCGGATCTGGTGGTCTCGGCGTACAGCGGACCAGGGGATAACCCCTGGTCTGAGATGTCGTTTGTGGGTGCGCAGCTCCCGGGAGCGGAAGGTGGTGGGGATACCCATGGCCGGCATGCCAATGAACACAGCAAGGTGCGCTTCAAGAGTGCAGATGCCATCGGGCATCCGGGCGGCTATATCGCCTCTAATCTGGCCTCTCAGTCAGGCTATGCCTGTTCAACCAGTGCCACTCCTGTTTACCCCTACTTCGTCTCCACCCTGGATACCCTGGCCTGGCGTTGGGGTGTGCCTGAGTCTGTTTACCCTGAAGCGCTGATCCCCGGACAGCGTGAAGTCGGCCAGACGGGCGATATGTGGGGCAGCGTCTATCCGCGTGCCGGCGCATTGATCCAGACCCACGATTACAAAGCAGGGGCTGTCGTGGCCCAGCGCGTAGGCGATCTGGTCACCCGCTCCGGGCAGATGCACGTCTATACCCCGCTGACGGCCTCCAGTCGCGATGGCTACTGGCCACCCGGCCCGATCACCGAAGGGGATAAGAAGACGCACAAATGGCAGCAACTCAGTCCGAAACTTGAGTACACCTGCGCGATTTTCCCCAACGGTGGGGCATCTGAAACCTACTCCGATCGTTTAAGCGAAAACGGTGGCTATGTCTGGTCACTGTGGCGCCCCTATAGCTGCTGTCAGCGGCGAGGGCAAACCTTCTTGGGTTACACGGATTTCATGTGAGGGAGCAGCAATGAACGTAAGGATAAAGAGGGCTGGTGCAGTGAAGGCAGTAAAAACCGTGACCCTGGCCGTCGGCCTGACGGGTGCAGCGATGGGCAGTGGTTTGGCTGGTGCAGACACCGACTACGGGTTTGATGTGCATGACAAAGTGCTCAATGACTCGGTGTATTACGCCATTGGCGGCGGCAATGTGATTGCAGGCCCAGTCAGCCGGAAGACGCCCAACTCCATTGGCTTGGGGGTCGGCTGGAATGCCAACCTCATGTGCGGCAATTTTGATCTCGGAGCAACGGTACAGAACCAATTGAACGGCGTTACTAACGGCTTCAAGTCGTTGATGAGTAACGTGATTAATGCCGCGACTGGCGCCGTGGCTTCACTGCCGGCCATGATCATTCAGCGCAGCAATCCACAGCTCTATGACCTGCTGCAGAATGGCGTACTGCAAGGCAAACTGTCCTTCGACTCTGCCAAGCTCACCTGCGAGAGCATGGCCTCCGATATGACCGATGTGGTCATGGGGTCTCGATTGGCCCAGCAAGCCAAGGCCGATGCCTACCAGCGGGCAGCAGCCTCCACAACCGATGCCGTACAGGCCAAGGAGCAGGCCGAGAGTAAAGGCGGCGATGAGGGCATTCAGTGGGTAGGCGGTGCCCGTAAAGGTGGTAAGGGCCAGGATCCCATTAAAGTCATCCGTGATACGGCAGTGGCCGGTGCCAACGTATTGACCAACCGTACCGTCACCGACACGGGCACCTTCTCCCATGCGACAGGGAGTGAATCCTGTGCCGGTGGCTCGATGTGTCAGGTCTGGAGCTCTCCTGCCGAACTGGCTGACGACATGGTGAAGGTGCTGGGTGAGAAAACCCTGACCACCTGCACCACCTGCGAACAAGTGGCGGGTAAAGCCGGTACGGGGCTGATTCCGATGGTCGCCGAGGCCCAGGACTCCATTGCCACCACCCTGGCAGGCCTCGCCAGTGGCTCGCTCAAGGTGACCAATGACAACCTGGCCAAAGTGTCCGGGGGCGAACTGTTGCAGGTCTCACGCTCCATCATCGACAGCTTACGGGATGACCCTGAACGCTCCCTGCTGGTACAGCGGTTGTCCGGTGAGTTGGCACTGTCGCGGGTACTGGACAAAGCCATCCTGATGCGCCGTGCCCTCGTCGCCGGTGCCAGTATTCCTGAAGTGCAGAACTCCGATGAGCTACAAACCGCTGTAGATAGCAGCCTGGATCAGCTGGACCGGGAAATCGGCTCCCTCAAACAGGAAATGGAGATCCGCAAAATGCTGGCCGAGAACACCGCACTCACCTCACTGACCCGTACTGCTGACCGTCGTACCAGCAATGAAGGTACCAATGCACGTCCCTTACCTAATACCGCACCCGGTCTGTACCCGAAGGATGAGGAATGATGGATATGAAACTCTGGCATAACCCTCAGATGTTGCAGCTGGCTCAGCGTGGACTGACATTGACCAGGAAGCTGCTGATCGCAGTGGCCATCCTGGTAGCGTGCATTGCCACCCTGCTGGTACTGGCTCGCTTTAGCATGAACCACACCGAACAACTGGAGCACTTTAGTCAGTGGTGGAGCCGGCTCAGCCCCTGGCTGTATCTGTGGCGCATACCGCTGTACGGGGGCTTCTACTGGATGTGGCGTACCAGCCATCACTACATGGTAGAGCACCATGGCGCGGCAAAGGTGCGCCGTTTTGGTTGGCGTGCCGTCAGCATTATCGCCGCCGTTGAAGTGATCCGCCTGATTCAGATCGTAGGAGGTGCGGCATGATCATGGCCGTGGACTCGCACCTGGAATACTCCATGGTGCTGCTGGGCTGGTATATCAGCGAAAAGATATGGGCCGTGCTCTCTGACTCCGGGGTGTTTGCGATCCCGTTGATGTTTATGGTCTACAGCAACTTTGCAGAAATGCGTCGTCAGGGGGCCGATGAGGGTAACAAGGGCGCATTGGGGCTGAACAACCTTGAGATCGATCTGTATCAGGCGCTCATCGTGATCCTGATTGCACTGCAGCCCTTCATTAACGTCAATCTCAAGGTCGTCTATCCCCCTAACGCAGACAACCTGCATTCGGCACAATGCTCTATGAGTGATCAGGGCAAACCTGCAGGCGGTGAAAATGCCTGGACGACAGGCTTTGCCAGCGTCAACGGTATGACGCCTCAAGTGCCTTTCTGGTGGTGGAGCTGGCATGTCGTGGCCAAGATGATCACCTACCCCGCGATTGCCTCGATCCCCTGTGAGATCAACCTCCGGCAAGTGAAGTACGAACTGAATCAGGAATATATCTCTGGAGGCCTGGCCGCAGAACTGGGTGACTTTGCGCGGGACTGCTTTGCCGTATCCAAGTCACGCCTGACGAACCTGAAGCGTGCGGACTATTACAAGTTCAACGAAGAGCAGCTGCGTGACGTGGACTGGGTTGGTTCGAACTACTTTCTGACTACGCCGGGCTACTACGACACCCATCATGCCAGTCTGCCTAACCCCAACTTTCCGTATGATGCGGCAAGGGACGTGGCTCTGCCCAATACCGGGGCCGGTGGCTATCCCACCTGTAAACAGTGGTGGAGTGATGGAAAAGTCGGTCTGGCCGCGCGTGCGAAAGCGGAGCTGACAGACGATCTGCTGGAACAGCTCTTCGCGATCGGTGTCTCCGATGAAGACTTGCTGCGTACCCTGATGTCCTCCACCACGATGGAGCGGCCAGGGCGTGCCTTCAGAAGCTATGGCTATTCTGAGTCGGAAGGGGGAAGCGTTGTAGGGGCGCCCGTCGCAGCCCTGAAAACCGCCACGGCAGCGGTGGGTATGGGGGTTGCGACTGCCACCGTCATGCCTGCTATGTATCTGGTGCAAACGTCATTGCCCATGGTACAGAGCATGCTGATGATGGCCCTGATCATCTCGATGCCCATCGTCATGGTCATGGGTAGCTATAGCTTTGCCACGCTGATGTCGATCACCCTCGCCTACTGCGCGCTGGTCTTTATGACCTTCTGGTGGGAGCTGGCCCGGTTCGTGGACAACAAACTGGTGGAGATCCTCTACAGCAGCCCCAGTGACGGTTCCCTGTTGGGTTACCTGGCTGATGACTTTGACAACTGGGTCAGTGACTTTGTGACGGTCACCATGTTTCTGGTATGGCCTGCGTTCTTTCTGGCTGCGATGGGTTGGGCTGGATATAAGATGGCATTGATTTCTGATGATATGGGATCAGGGACCAAGCAAGCTGGAGACGCAGGAGAAACGGGTGGAAAACTACTTAAGGATACAGCGATGAAGAAAATCAGCAGTAATAGAGACGTAACTTAAATTGAAGCCAGATGAGATGGTGCAATCAAACACCATCTCATTTCAGTCTATCTTAACCCCACCGCTATAATAGCCATCTCCTTCTATGACGATAACCTGACTTTGATGAATCGCTGCAAACGCTTCCGCCAACATCGCAATCTGCAATCGCGTCAGGTAGATGTTTAGCAAGATCCTTGAACAACCCGCCAACTGCACCCAGTACGATGGCGGCTATCTTCGTTGCCAGTAGCAGTAGTTGTTTGGACAGCAGTATCTGGAAACGTCGATCCTTTAGACGTTGCAGAAAACCAGCCTTGGTAGCTGAGGTGTGGGCGGGCATGGGACTCTCCTTGTACGCCTGTGGTGGGGGTAAGTTGAATAGAAAATGAGCGGGTTGTAAAGAAAAACCAGCTGAGCCGGATAGCAGAGCTGGTTCCTGGTAACACCTTTCTGAATATCTCTACCCATCGCCCAACGAAGCAATAATGGTGTCTATATCAAGATACATCAGCGACAACTCAATCGCCTGATCACCGTCAGATATACTTTGCGTGGTTGGTAGTGTGATAAAGCCCAAACTACGATAGAACGCGACAGCTCTTGGGTGGGACCAGAGGGCTACCCCCTGCAGACCTGCATGCATTGACACCTTCAGGGCTGAGTGAAATACCGCCTCTACCAACAAATCAGAACCAATACCTTGCTTCTGATAGCGGATATCCGTCGCAATCTGCTCTAGCAGCAGTACCGGGATAAGTCGGGGCATGCCTGTGTAGGAGCCGCCTGCAAAATCATCTCGCATCAGCTGACCAACGCGGGTTGTGCAGTATCCCACCAAGTTATCGTCAAGGGTGGCCACATATACTTTCAGTTGATGCTCTTTAGCAGTCTTCTGAAGTTTTCTGGCCGAGCTATTTAGAAAAGTATCACCACAGTCAAACTGCTTAAGTTTCGCTGGAGTGATGGCAATATCAGATTGGGTAAAGGTAGAAATCAATACATTACTGGTTTTCTCATGGTCATGGGTCATCTTTTTCTTCTGTTCATCAGGGCCCTCAGCGCTTCAGTAGGGGGAGCTGGATTCTGAACAGCCTCTTCCAACATTGACCATGCCTCCGCATTTAGACGAATCACGCTGGATTCTGCGATGATACGTCTGGCCTGCTCTTGGGCTTGGGCAATGATAAAAGCGCTCAGATTCACTCCAGCAGACCGTGCAGCCTGCTCTAGCATCAATTTCACTTCCGGCGTTGTTTTAAGTTCAATGCGCGCACTCTTTGAGGCGACATCACTCAAAGCTTGGTTAGCCATAGCTAATCCTCTTCGTCTCTCTCCAGAACATCACAGGGCGACTGCAGCCACAGGGCATCGTTGCCGTGATATGCTTTTACCTACGTAAGGTAGGTCACTAGCCAAAAGGCCATTTCATTTCATGTCATGTCTTGGCATGATCAAACTCCTGCGGTAGATAGTGAGTCAAGTTTTTAAAGCCGTACATGGTACGGTTTTAAAACTATACGACCCTCTTTCAAGACAAGTCAATAGCCGTACATAGTACGGAAAAAAGATACATATATTCATCGGATTACATCACTTGAAATCAGGCCTCCGCACACCAATATCGATACGTGCTGCCATTCGGTATCAACAGTTAAATGATCCGAAAGTTAAAGTGAAGCAAACGGCTGCTCGCCGCACTTGGGTCTACTCCATCACTATTGAAGATCCTTCAGGCCCCTACCATGTTTTTTTGAGTTGAAACGTGCTGCAAAGGAAAAGCCACAAGACTTGAACCTGGTCGTGGAAAGCGCGTACCACGAGACAGAGGATAAACCGTCGGTATTGGGGAGCATGGGATTTGTGCTTCTTTGCGGTAAGATCTATACAAACAAACCAGTGGCGACAAAACGATAGGCCTAGAAACGAAAAAAGCGCCAAGAGGCGCTATTTTCGTGCATTAAAGCAGATCCGGACACCACTCGGTTTTCACCTCGGCTCACCTTGCGTGGGCACTAGATTGCTCTAGCTGGGAAGCGCTCGATCTCATCCGGTCAGTCGCTTCGACAAAACAAAAGCAAACTATATTGAGCAAATTTGTCAATATAAAAGATATTGACAATATCCCTCTCCAGAAGTACTTTGAATAGGCAAGCTATGTAGGAGTGTTAATTATGTATCAACCAGGCCCCGGCCCCATTATAGTTTAGTGTTACCATTCACTGACGTTCTGAGCTTTGCGAGAAGATCATTTCCCGTTGCCACGGCATCGTTCATGTCGCTCAGAACACGTCTTAGTAGTTTCAGCTTCCTTTCCCTATCAAAATTACGTGACTCAAAATCACTACTGTACATATGAGTGGTGCATTCTTGGATCGCAAGAATTTGGTTGTAGAACTCCAATATATCTGCAGATAGCGCTTCAGGCAGATGCCACTTGTCTTGCCCCCAGACAATTAGATCCGTAATCCCCTGCGTGACAATGACATAGGGAAAATAGTCTGATTCAGACTCTGCCCTAGTAATCGCTGATTCCAAGCCTTCTGCAGAAGATTTCATCACTTTGACCCGCGAAGCTACGTCCGAAGTCACCATCCGATGAAAGCTGCCTTTGGATCGCTTATTCTTCCATAGATCAACCACCAACGGGCCTACCACCGACCCCATGAAAGCCGCAACCACAACTGCGATGGGCTGTTCTAACCAAGCCATACGTAATCCCCTTCTTCGCTACCCTATTAGATTCCAAATGCCCTAGTGCGCATCCATTGCATAGCTATCTCATTCTGAGAACGAAGTTTCGCACGGGTAGTTTCACTGAGAGGCAGGCCTTCAGCATAGACGAGATCTGTTAGGCCACTTATATTATACGGCTGATTTGAGAGTGAACATCACCAGACTCAACTTCGTCTTCACCATGCTGCTCACGCTCAATGAGCCATTTGAGCTGTGCAAGCTCTTTCTCGATAACGACGATCAGTGCAATCTGCCAATCGTTTGACATGTATTCCTCTCCCTGAGCCTATTCGAGCGCCTCTTAAATTACGCGGGATTTGCACCTTCAATACTTTCAAACTGGGTGATTTTCACATCACCGTCTGGAAACTTAGCTTTGATCTCCAGCTCGCCCCCCATAGCCTGAATAACATCTCTCAAAGAGGAGATGTACATGTCGGTTCGACGTTCCAGTTTTGAAATTGCAGCTTGCTTGACCTTTAGTTTATCCGCCAGGTCCTGTTGCGATAGCTGTCTAGCATGGCGAAGTTCAGCAAGAGGCATCTCCTGCATCATTGCATGTACTTTCTCCTGCACAGCTCTTTGGGCTTCAGGAGACATTTTAGCTTTCAATACACTGAATGATTTGGCCATCTTAATTTTCTCCTGAGTCGCTAGTGGCAGACTCTTGCTCAAGCTCCATCAGATGCTCGTCATAGAGCCTGTCAGCAACAGGGATAAACTGATCATAAAAGCGCTTGTTCCCTGTTTTATCGCCTCCAATCAGCAGTATTGCCATACGTCTGGGGTTAAAGGCGTAGAAAATACGATATGGGTGACCTGAGTGTTGGATCCTTAGCTCTCGCATGTGACCATGGCGGGAGCCACTTATTGCTGAACTATGTGGGTGAGGCAGATTCGGGCCATGCTGTTCAAGAAGCTCAACTGAAGCCGTGACACTGACTTGCTCACTCTCAGTCAAAGCATTCCACCACACTTCAAACTCATCCGTGTATTCAACCTCATGGCTCATTCAAATATAACCTTTGCGGAATATTTGATCAATATTTGGGCGACCCATAACGGGCTGTGCTATGAAGACTGAGCTTACCCTTCCTCATCGTTCTAGCATCCCTTTCACATGGTTCTTTTCGCGTGACACTGACGAAAAAACGGCAGACCGCCTGAGAGTACGGCCTGCCAACATCATCAAACAGGCTCTTTTAACTCTGTCGCTGCCGCTGTTTTCTGTAGGTTTTCATGGATCTTAAACAGCACCAGGAACAGCTCACACCAGATCCGGGCAGCCACTGCGCCACCAATCATGGCAGCCAGCCCTGTCAGAAAACCAAAAAAAGTTATCCGATAGCCACCGAACATCATGCCCAGACCTGATACCACTGCAAACAGCAGCATCAACCAATAGACAACAGTGATGATCTTGGGGGTGATCATGGTATCGAAGTGCAGAATGTCCCTGATATTCATGAATATCTCCTTATCTGAGTCAGGGGAAAGGCAGCCAGGCTACCTGTGATGTTGAGCACGAAGCTCAAAAGTCGACGTCCAGATCAGCCATGTACTCCAACAGCCAGACACCCGAGCCTCTGCGCTGGTAGATAATGACCTTATCCAGTTCTTTAATGAGGTGGTGGCCAGCCTCTGCTGGCACACTGAAGGTAGCCTTGGCGTGGTAGACCAGTTGCCCTCTCGATGACTCCTGCTGAGTCAGTCGATAAGTGTGAATAATGCAACGTTGCTGGGTTTCACGCTCACAGGTTTTGACCAGCTCATCAATGATGGCGTTGTCAGCGGGGCCAGAGGGATAAAAGGAGTCCGCAAGAAAGACATAGCCCAGCAGCAGGAGATTCAACAGCAGAATGAGAGGCTGGTCCAGAAAGTACGCGCCCCACATCAGAGTGACAAAGAGAGCAGTGGCCACAAGCCACTTATTGGAAAGTAGATGCATCAGATCGTCCTTGATCAATCAAAAACAGAGTGCTGTCAGTCAGCAGCCACCCTTTTCTGCGTCACATTACATACATGGCGCCATGTTCCGGCGGCGCGAGACAGATTTTGTCACCAGAAGCGGATAAAAAGTCACAATACGAATATAAAGAACAATATTACTTTTATCCCACATGCGATATAAGAATAGTTCCAGCAGTGTTGCCCTTTTTATAACTTTATCACTTGCCCCCTTTCATAAACACCTTATGGGCGCATAATTATGAAAATATAAAGCTCCTTTCAGGAGGTCACTATGGCTCACTTAGCTTCCATACTCGTTATCGATGGTATCGAATCGCGTCGACAGTTCCTGGAGCAGACACTTCAGAAAATTGGATACAATATATATTGTACAAGTACAGGAGAAGCCGGCATTTCTATTGCTGAACGCAATGCCATTGATCTCATTTTCCTGCACTCACAGCCTGCAGACATGGATGGTTATAGCTGTAGCCAGAAGATAAAGAGTCATCACCTACTCTCCGGCATTCCTATTATCTTCATGCTGAACCCAGATGAAGCGTATGCAATACAGAATGTGATTGATGCCGGCGGTTCAGACTGTCTGGTAAATCCTTATGACATAAATGAAATTAAGTATCGATTAAGCCTTCATTTGGAAATACGTGATATATGGAGAGAGCTGGCTCATCAATGTGAAGTTTCTGCTCGTAGCGAGGACAGATACAGACAACTGGTGGAAGAGTCACCCGATGGCATACTGATTGTTTCGCAGGGAAAAGTTGTTTACGCCAACCATACGGCCTGTATTCTATACAGAGCAAATAAAATATCAGAATTAATCGGCAAACCCATCGTACTCCTGGTCGCACCCGAAAGTATAAGCATAGCCCAACAAGCCATGCAGGTAATATTTCAGGGAAAATCTGCTACCTATCGACAGAATGAAAAGGCAAAACGGCTTGATGATACCGTATTTGATGTTGAGGTCACTCGACAACCGCACTGGTATGCAGGTGAAAAAACAATACAAATCATTATCCGAGATACGACGGATAGAACACAGCTTCAACATCAGCTCATTTACCAGGCAACACACGATACGTTAACAAACCTACCAAATCGTACATTATTAATGGATCGATTAAGGCAAGCTATTATTCACTTGGGCAGAAAGAACCTTTCCTTTTCTGTATGCGTTATCGATCTGGATGGCTTCAAATGGATCAATAGTGCTTATGGGCATCATACGGGTGATTTATTACTCAGAGAAATTGCGACTTCCCTTAAAAAAACAGTCAGAGATTCAGACACGATTGCCCGACTAGGCACTGACCAATTTGCATTGATCGTTAGTTTAGAAAATCCAAACAGTGAGCATGCCATTGCTCATCGACTCCAAGCCCAGATCAACAAGGATTACTGTATTGATGGCAGAGTGCTCAACTGCACTGCCTGCTTAGGGTTCAGTCAGTACCCACAGGATGCCGAAATGGGCGAAGAGCTGCTTCATCTCGCTGAATCTGCGATGTACCAGAGTAAAGTGAAAGGACCTAACACCTACTGCCATTTCAACACAGAGACCCATGAGCAAAATGCTCAACGTAATAGCCTAGAGAAAGATCTGCAGGAGGCGGTTGGCAATCAAGAGTTTGTTCTGTATTACCAGCCACAGGTCGTGTCGCGGACAGGTGAAATTATTGGTGCTGAAGCCCTGATCCGCTGGAGTCATCCATCACTTGGACTGATTGCTCCCGATAGATTCATATCTATTGCTGAACAGTCAAACACGATTATGTCCATCACCGCCTGGGTAGTTGATGAAGCCTGCAGAACCTTAAAGTCATGGCATGAAAAATATCAGAAAAAAATAACCATGGCAGTCAATATTTCACCATACACCTTAAGACAGGCCGAAAATCTAGAGCAGATTATCATTGACAGTCTGGAAAGATATTCCTTGCCAGCAGAATATCTGGAACTGGAAATAACGGAAAGCTTCTCTCTGGAGAAAAACAGTCAAATCGCACCACTACTGCGCAGGTTAAAAAGTATTGGAGTGAAAATTGCTATTGATGACTTTGGCACGGGCTACTCCAATATGAGCCACCTAAAAAAATTCCCAATTGATAAGATAAAAATAGATGGTTCCTTTGTTACAGAAATTTCCCATGACCCTCGGAATATGGCCATCATTGACAGCATTGTGAGCATGTCAAAACAACTTAAGATTGAGATCATTGCTGAGAGAACAGAAACATTTGGACAAATACGCCTTCTCGAACTGCATGGATGCAATACTGTACAGGGGTATTTCTTTTCAAGGCCCGTAACATCTGAAGAGTTTTCAGAGCTGCTTAAAGCGCAATATATAGATAAAGAAGAAATCGAACTATTTAAAAACGATACCTCTCATACCCTTATTATTCACTATAGCAAAACACAGCAGCAGGCTTTAAAACGATCACTAGCTAATATTACTCAGGACATTTTAATCGCAGACACAGCACATTCAGCGCTGGATATGATGGCGACTTACAAAATAGGCATGGTGCTTATTGCTCAAAATCTTGTTGATACCGATCTATTAGACTTTCTAAATCGTATTTGGCACCTGCATCCAGAGACCTATAGGGTGGTCATTGCTGAAAATGCAGAGAGTGATGTATTAAAAATTGCTGAGGAGGAAGGGAGCGCTCACTTTATTATAAAAGAATTACCTGTCACGACTGCTAGGGAAATACAGAGCATGTATGCCCATCTACAGCCAGAAAAACGAAGGGTAAGTTAGACCAGCGAGACTGGAAAAATCTGCGGAATGGAATTGCTGGGGGCTGTTTGACTAGCAGGTAGAGCAGCGCTTCGGTGCCGCTTGAGACGGTCCCTCACACCACGCAATTAGAGCGGAAATGTCATACCGCCCCAAGTATTGAGAAAAACCTTCGTTTAATGCACCTTTAGGCAATAGATCTCTGTTTACTGTTTTACCAAAGACGTGAAGTCAGACCACTGTTCTATACGGAAAGCTCTAATATCGCGTACTGACTGTGGGAACCATGTCATGCCCCGCAAGGCTTGAATGGCTAAGAAGAGATTTGCCATATCTTCCTTTTCAGTGACGTACAAGCTGCCCTGAATGCGACTAAAGCCATACTGTCCAAGTGTTGCTGCAATATCAATGTAAGCCTGCGCCACACTTTTAGGGTGATTGTTTTGGGTATCTGCGACGACCAAATCAAATGCAATTGCGTACATCAGTGAGCCTCTGGATCATCCGTGATGTTAGTCAGGCGGTACTCAGCTTTTTCGCCCGTTTCAAGCAGCTTTACTTCTACTAACCAGTCACCATCATCCAGCTGCCGCAGCGCCTTACCCACCTCATATTTTGGGCCAAATGCACCAAAACACTTGATTACACCTTCCGGTACAGAGGGAAGTGGAGCTGAGTTTTGCATGACGAACCTCCAGAAGGTAAGAGTATAACCAGTTCAAGCATTATACCGTCCATCTGCTTTGTAAACATCAGCAGCATTGATACCAATGCCCCTGGTGGTTAACTTCACTTTTTCCGGCGAGATCAGTCCGAGCCGGGGCGAAAAGGCATTCAGTTGTCGCAGTCTTTGTTTAGCGAGGCTGTATGTTCTCACAATGCGGTACCGCTCCACCTCGTTATGAAAAAAGCCAAGCTGAACGCTTGGCTTTTTTCATTTCTGGATGCCGCACACTACATCGTCCAAATATTCTCAACTCTAGAAGAATGGCGTGCGGTGGCTCAATACCAGCTTAAGATGCGCTCATCTGGCAATACTGCTCAAAAAATCGTGAACCCGTTCTTAGATGTGAAGCTTATGCCTTCCGAGATGTGGGCACTGTTGCCAGAGGCAGGAAAAGCGTCAACGGCGAATCCGGCAAAGCGATGAAGCCATGATGTTGGTAGAAAGAAGATGCCATTTCATCCTTAGCATCGACCATTAAGGCATAGGCGGCAATCTCTGACCGAACAGCACGTTCAAGTGCATCAGCTAACAGTGCTCCTCCTAGCCCTTGCCCCTTAAAAGCCTGATCGACGGCCAGACGTCCCATGCGTACTGCAGGTACGGTCGGGTAGCGTGGTAGCTTCTTTCCTTCCTCAGCCGGAAGATCGGCCAGCAGCAGACTTGCAGATGCCAGAGTATAAAAGCCTGCTATGCGCTGCTCTCCATCTAATGCCACAAAGCAGGCGGCCACACGCCGGCGCATATCCTGGGTGGCTTGCTCTCGCAGATAACGGTCAAGTGATTCTGAGCCACAGTCAAAAGCAGCGCGGTCATGCGCAGCATTGAGTGGAACGAGCAGGAACGGCGCAGTGCTCATTCAGCGCGCAATAGCTTGCTACGGCGAGCGAAAGCGCGCTCCAAGGCAGGTGTGGGCTCCGGTGGTGAAAGCAATGCTTGTGAAAAGCACTCCTGATCAGCCATCGACAGACGAATGACCTCAGCTTTCTCGATGGCACGCTGTGCAGCTTCCTGCACGGCTGCGACCACGAAATCAGTCATGGTGCGTCCCTGCAGTTCAGCAGCGCGCTTGAGCATAGAATGCAGATCGGTACTGATCCTGGCTTCGAGTCGGGCGGTAGATGTAGCTGCGGGCATAGTGGTGTCCTCCTGATAATATGATACGGCATACTGCCGTACATATCCATTCCCCTATTTCATGGTTTCCGGTATAGATCCTTCCCTGGTATTGACTGACAAAATAAATGTAAACCGAACGATAAAGTTCTAAACAGTTACAAAATATAAACGAGCAGCACGTTACTTAGTAGCTTTAGGCTACAGGTAGCTTATTGCTATGTATCATGTTGGACAGCCTCATGAACGCCAGCTGTTTCGTGTTTAGCTCTAATCCGCATGATCGACTGTCGGGTAGTCCCAAAATCCCGCGCTACCTGAGCGACAGACACCCCTGCCGCTAAGCGGTCAATGACTTTGACCTGATCTTCGTCACTCAATGCCGGTGGGCGCCCTAGCCTCTTCCCTTCGGCACGCGCTCTTGCCAGACCTGCCTGAGTGCGCTCTATCAGCAAATCTCGCTCAAACTCCGCGACCGCATTCATCACCATCATCGTCATCCGGCCTGCAGGGCTGGTCAGATCCGCACCTCCCAATGCCAGGCAATGAACATGGATACCATCTTCTGCCAGAAGTTCTATGGTGGCCCGAACATCCATGGCATTGCGACCCAGCCTATCCAGCTTGGTCACGATCAATATATCTCCGGGCTCCAGGCGATCCAGCAGTCTGGCAAACTGTGGACGCTCAAGCGCTGCTACACTGCCGCTGATGTGCTCTGTTACGATCCGCCGTTGATTTACAGCAAAGCCCGCCGCAACAACTTCTTGTATCTGGTTATCAGTATGTTGGTCAGCAGTGCTGACACGGGCATAGACGAAAATGCGGGACATACGTGCACCTACATGTACGAAATCAGTGTTCGTATCATACGGCATGTCCAAAATAGGAGAAGGCTAATTTTAGGACAGGGTGTTTGAGGGGGGTCCGAAAACGATCTATTTAGGACCCTTTCGTCGTGATAGCATTCGGATTAAAATGCTTTCATTGATAGCGTAAAGCGCAGGAGGCCAACATGGCGACAGTTACCGTTAGAAATCTGCCGGACGAGGTGCATCGCGCGCTTCGTGTACGCGCAGCAATGCACGGCCGCAGCACCGAGGCCGAAATCCGCGACATCCTCGAATTGACCGTTCGTCCGCCGGAGCGGCTTCGCCTGGGCACGGCCTTGGCCGAGCTGGGCCGCCGCGTCGGGCTGACCGATGATGACATCGCAGCCTTCGAGCAAGTGCGCGACAAGGCTCCGGCCGAGCCTGTGAGGTTTGAATGATTGTCTTGGATACCAACGTCGTTTCCGAGGTGATGAAAGCGGAACCGAATCCCGTCGTGCAGGCGTGGCTGGATGAGCAAGCAGCGGAAACCCTCTACCTGTCCAGTGTCACGCTTGCCGAACTGCTGTTCGGCATCGGTACCTTGCCGTCCGGCCGCCGCAAGGATGCACTGTCGCAGACACTGGATGGCTTGCTGGAGCTGTTCAGGGATCGCGTGCTTGCCTTCGACGCCAGCGCAGCCCGGCACTATGCCGAGCTGGCCGTTAGCGCCCGTGCCGCTGGCAAGGGTTTCCCCACGCCGGACGGCTACATCGCCGCCATTGCGAACGCTCGCGGCTTCACCGTCGCCACGCGCGACGTTGCGCCGTTCCAGGCGGCCGGCCTCAACGTCATCAACCCGTGGGAGGCCATGCAGTGACGGCACAAGAGAGTTTCCCCACGCTGATAACTGCATACTCAGCCCATCCTGAGCCACCAACATTCCCTTGACGCCCATCCCTCCCCTCCCTGATCATTACTCCCGCGTATCAGTCTGTTGACTGAACCCCAGCCACTGCCGATCAGGTGGCACTGATCGCTGATCAGTTCGGCAAAAATGCGCGATGTGCCTCAGCTCCTGGCGAAGACACGCACTCAGTTACTGAGACTGGCACCGACTTCACTATATTTTTCACACCCCTGCGGGAGACATCCCCATGGGTGGTCTCCCGTTTTCAACCGGAGACCTTTTATGCACTTGGATATTGCACTGTATACGGCTCTTGTATCGATCAACGTCCCAGAGGCTAACGCCCGGGCGGTTGTCGATGCATTGGGAGAAGCGATGAGCGACCAACTGGCCACCAAAGCTGATCTGGCACTGCTTGAGCAAAAACTTGAGCGGCGCATTGATCAGCTAGATAGCAAAGTCGATAAGCTGAGCCTGCAACTGACCTTCCGCCTTGGCAGTCTGTTAGTCGTCGGTATTGGAATTATCCTGACCGCCATGCGCTACGCGCCGATGCAGTAACTTCTCACCCCAAAGCGGCTAGCCCGCTGGGTGGTCACCTGTCTGACGATGATGACATCTCATATCAGGAGGCCTTGCTGTTCTTCATTTCGGTGGCGGTAGCGCTCGCTACAGATCGCCCATTCACTCTTCTACCCAAGCGGGACACATTCCCGCTGGGGCGATGTGTCTCCCGCTGTCTGGAGACTCATCATGTACTCAACCTGCATCACCCTGGCTGGCCAGCAGTTTGCGCGGAAGTATTTCCCTGCAGAAGCGGTGAGGCCTTTTCGTGTACTCATTTCTTCCTACGCTATCGATCATGTCAGCCATTGCCATGATCAGAGCAGTCAAGCGCTCGCCGCTGTACCAAGGCTGCTTCACAGCCTGTTCATGGCCATGAAGTCCAACCCCACAGCCAGGCAGCTGACCTTTACTGTCTTTGATCGACAACAGCCCCCAGTCCAACTGGTGGCCACCTGTCATGACCTGGCTCAACCCAGTGTCATGATCAACGTGGCCTGAGAGTCAGTCATCGATGCTCGACGTATAACCCGCCTGAACTATCAGGCCACTTCACCTCACCCACTCGGGGATACTGTCCCCGGTGGGTGGTATCTCCGTGCAACCCTTTTCGGAGATCAACCATGAACGCAACGGACATCCTGGCCGCTAACAAGCGGTTCAGTGACGAAGTTAAACGGCTTAGCCAGGCGGCTGAATACCGGCACCTGCAACGAACAGGCGCAGGTGACGTCTACAGCACGAAGCTCGCGTCACGGAACATCCGTGCTTCACTGAAACACCGTTTTCCTGGCCATACCTTCTCTGTTCGGATGAATGGTTTCACCGAGATCATTGTGCGATGGGAAGGAGGTCCTACTCGGGATGAAGTGCATGAAACTATCGGCGCCTTTAAGGCGGGTAGCTATGACACTCACCAGGATATGTATATTGAACACCGCACGCCCTGGCATCAGGTCTTCGGCTCGGTGAAACATATCACGTTTGTAGCCTGACACCAGGCTCGCTTCTCAACCAGCCCGCATGGGGATACCTCCCCAGCGGGCGGTATCTCCGTGCTCATTTTATGGAGATCACCATGTCGACACTGACCTCAGAAAACCGCATCACCCGCACCCTTATTCAGCCAGACGATGTTGGCAGTACGCTCTCTCAGTATCTGGGAGGCAAGCCTGCCCATTCCATCCTCTTTGTGATTAACACCTTTCGTCAGCTTAATAGCTACGCCGATGCCTACCACGGTGGACAATGGCAGTTCTTCGCGCTGTCGAATCGAGGGGTCTACATGGCCCCGATAGGAGAGGGTCAACTGACGCTTGAAGTCCCTAGTAATCACTTTACTGGAAGCATGAGCTTTGATGCCGCCGGCATCGTCGCCTCGCTGTTTACGCTCAACATGTTGGCATGGAAAACAAATAACGACGACGTTGGTGAGAGTTTCTACAGACTCAGAGACTTTGCCTGTGCGCATGCCGAAGCAAGCAGCATTCTAAGTGCCATCGACTGACCTCTCTCAACTTCACTGGAATCCTCTTCTCACTCAGGCCCTTCGGGGCCTTTTTCTTTTTCCTCACCACAGAGACTCAATCATGACCCCATCCGAAAAAGTGACGGCGACAGCCCAGTCGGCGAGTACCCGTGAGTTCATCTCCCTCTTCAACCAGACTGCTCGCTACCATCACCGCTATAAGGTCTTTGCGGACTTTGTCACCGTGGCAGGTATCGCACTACACAATGCCGCTGCCTTTGATCAGGAACTGGAGCAGCAATACCTCGACATCGTAAAGCAGTATGAGAAAGACGATGTGATGCGCTTCACCCAACTGTTCGCTGTACTCACCATGGAACTGGAGAGCCATCCCCGTGACGTGCTGGGAGAGCTTTATATGAGCCTGGACATCTCATCAGGTCACCTGGGGCAGTTTTTCACCCCGTTTTCGATATCGAGAATGATGGCCAGACTCCAGCTAGGTAATAACGATCCCTATGCCGAGAATCCGCATGGATTTGTCTCTGTCAGCGATCCCGCCTGCGGTGCCGGAGGTATGATCATTGCCTTTGCAGAAGCACTTCAGGAGCGTGGACATTCACCCCAGCAACAGATGTGGGCACAGTGCATCGACATTGACCCGATTGCTGCATGGATGTGCTACATCCAGCTGACCCTCCTGCATATTCCAGCAGAGGTTATCATCGGCAACACGTTGTCGATGGCATTCAGTCGGCGCATGTACACCCTCGCCCACTACCTCGGCGATTGGAGCGCCAAACTACGGCGTAGAACTCAGGCAGAAGCCATGCGAAAACTGCTACAGCCTGGGACAGATCTGGATCAGAAAGTGGGTCACATCATCACTGAACCAGCCACATCGCCAGCCTCGTCAGTCGGTGAGGTCAATGCAGCCGATGAGGTCAGCACGGAAACGGAAGCAGTACGCTATACAGACCGTATCGCACCACTGACCCAGCTTTCTCTGATTGAAAGTCCACGGGCAACCTATACCGTCACTACCAAGCCAACACCTGTCGCAGCATAAGGACATGCACTCATGAACACGGACGCAGAGAACTCGCTGAGCCAATTGATTGAGCAACTGGCTACCCAGGCAGTACAGAACATGGGAGACATCTTCTATGACCCTCATCCTGCCTACGGCGAAGGCACGGATCCAGCGGGCACTGCAAAGGCATCTATCCTGGATGCATTGCAGAAACTAGCCACTCATCTCAACCCGGATAAACCCGGTTGGGTCGTGGTTCGCTTCTCTCCCGATGAGATCCAGGGAGTAGATGCAGATCGTCTGCAGCAACGGCTAGTCGCCGATGGCTACGAGCACATACAGGATCTGCAACACGTGTGGAGCACGGATACACTGACAGACTAAACCAACCTGCCCGTTTAACTTCACCCTAATGCAGTAAGGCCCCAGTGGGGCCTTACTCATCTAAGACAAACACAAACCAGCAGAATCAGTCAAAGGAGCACGGTAACTGACAGGACTTCTCAGAAATCACCTTACCTTCCTGATCAATCTGGATATGGGTACGGAAAGCAGTGCCTGGAGGGTAGTAGCGTTGGCCCATCCATCCTTCCCAATGCTCTGGAGGCAGTGGGGACATTAATATCTGCAGACCAATCTGATTGTCCGTACCGTCTGCAGGATAGATACGTGTCGTTCGTGTTTCACCGGGCTCAATATCAGTAAGAGCACTCTTATCCTTGCCAGAGGTGATAGATACAGTACGTATTGGAGTAGCCCCAACAGGGGCTAAAAATTCAATTTCCACATAACTAACAGAGCTGTCTGGTCCAAAGAAAAACCACAGAGATGCAACAGCTACTAATGCACCCACTAAAACACCTTTCATTGGATGCAAGTCCTTATGGCTTAGGTGGATAAAACAGGATATTGCTTTTTAATATGCTATCAACCAACGCCTTGGCACTTGGGCCTACCGGATATTTTGCATAGAGGTCTATTCCTAACTGCACACTTTTTCGATCATTTACCCCGTCAAAATCACGTAAGCGACCAGTGGGAATCCCCTCCCTGGCTGGCCATTTGAGATTGAACAGTGTACTGCCTATCTGTTCAAGACCAGCCCCATCTGACAACTGCGAATTGGTAAAGCCGGACGCGGCACCGATAAAGCCATAGTGAATGTTGGACCAGATGTCGTAGAAGTAACGCCGATCCTTCCACGCATGATACTGCTGCTCTTGCGGATCACGCGGATGAAAGCACCGACTAATCACCGGCTTATGATCCCAGCTGCTGTCCTGCGCCACCTTCATGGTCCAGATCATCATGGCCGCCTCCCGGGCCGTCAGCCCTTTGGCCTTGTCTTTGCCCCAATCCAGCAACTCGCCCAGGCCCCACGACTTCAGCTCGCGCGCATGATTTAGAAAGTAGTCAGCGGAATGATTCAGGTGCTTCATCGCCCGCACATCACGAGAACGCAGGTTAGTGCTGATCTCTCTGGCCATGTATTCGGCGATGGGGGTGAGTTCGTCAAGGTAGGGCTGACCGGCGGGATTGCTGGTCACTGCTGAGCCTGTGGGTGTAGGACAAACGCTGGGATTGCTCATAGCACGTTCCTTGTTGAGGTGAAGCGGTACCAGCATTCCTCACCAGTACCTGAAAGCGCAAAATCCTACCACGGACAACAGGCTACGCCACCTGCCCTATCAGCCAGTCTCTGCTGTGCCCAAACCCAGCCAGCTTGACCCATCACCACGATAGAATCATTCCAGTCAGCAAGGCTCCAGAAGGGCCTTGCTCTTTTTGGCTAACACCACTACCGCATACATTTCATCGTAAGGCAGTATAAAAGATGATGTGATGTACATTGATCTAAACTTATGCCCCTAGGACTTGTCTAAAATCATCAACATCTACTTTGACAACGCTGAAACTACTAGCAACGCTACTGTCAAGATTTATCAACACATCACAAATTACCGCGAATAGACCACACTTGTCTGCACACTCCTCAATTTTAGACTTCGTTAGATAACTAGATGAGGAGTGTGCCCCCACATTTGAAAGTCTTACAGCATTCTTGAAATCTGCTAGAATCAAAAGATTATTCATGGTACTGAAGCTAATACCTGTAGCGTCAGCAATTGTTTTCACAAGGGGCTGATTTTTCTTAAGTAAAATCAGAATATGGAAAACATCCATCAACAACGAACTATTACCAAACTCCTTTTTAGCTTCTTTATCTGAGGTGCCAAAAGCAATCTTAGCGAACCATTGCTTTTTTGATTTTAATAACTTATTAGCAGAGCATTCAAAAATAGTCCTAATAGAACACGCAACCAGTGGTAAATAATCACCTCGACTCCTTGTCAAATAGGCTTTATCAATCGCATATATTAAATTAGAGACAACGCCTTCCTTAATCTTATACTCGGAATTAGATTCTATTGTAAATATAGACTTATTTTTTGGTTCACCTGCAACATTTGAATTTTTTCTTTCAAACCTCAAAACAACTTCAGACAACACCAGATCTGTATGTTCATCTCTATATCTGAAAGAGACTACTTTTTCACATACGTCCTCAATAGATGGCAAAATTCTATTATTCACTAATGTGCTATCTACAGTAATCTCCACATTGTCTTTCCCAACCTCCTCTCCACGACTATTTCTTACTTGATAAATATAATCCTCCAAATCAATTTGTTCAGAAGGAATGAAATAAGATGAAGGCAACTGCCGATTAATAAGTATAGCTGCGGCCTTTATTTTATTCTCTTCAGCTTCTGGAACTTCGATTGCTTTACCAGTTGGGAGCTGGCCTCCATGTTTACTTTTAAGTTCTCTTTTTAACTCAGAGCCTTTAGTCTGGATTTCCTCATTCAGTGTTCTTAAATCTTTAACTATTTTTTTCGTCAGTGTATTTTCAACAAAATTAGTCCTGTCCGAATTAAACTCCAGCTCATTACTCTGACTTGTCAGATTAATCCTACCAATCATCTGAGGCAAGGCCAATGTAGACTTGGACTTTCTAAGAAGTTCTGGGTCAAAGATAATGTTGTTATTGAATAAGTTTCTATTTATATAAACCAATGGATAGAGAGCACTATCATGAATTCTTCTATTTAATGGTGATACTTGCTTTGAGTTCCTTCCACTTTCAAAATGGAAAATAACCAGCTCTATATTTATTGCATAATCGGTTCTAATTTCAGACTCTAGAAGTCCTGGATAAGATCTCAACAATTCCTTGTTATGATAGAATAATATTTCATTTTCTTCAGAGTCGTACTTAACATAAAACAGTTGATCCTCCTCGCTCTCTTTTAAATATGACACTAGCCTTCCAGTTGAATATTTATTTTTTTGATTTTCAATATCAACTTTAATCTCAAATGATTCATCCTGGATAGTAGCAACCAGTTTTTCGATCATCCTGTCATCTTTTAAATCTTCTAATAACTCTTCAATTATTCTATCACTCGAGTGAATTATTATTTCTGTTCCTTTTCTCTCACAAGAGTCAGTTATCACACTAATTTTTGTATCGCTTAAGTCCTCTTTATCTACTAAGGTAGACTTTTTTAATGAGAACCTACTACGAATATTATTTTTACAGGTAACCCATTCAACTCTATCTCCAAATTTAAATGCAGCTAAAAATCCCAGACCTTTAGACCCTTGGGTAACTCTTTCTATCCCATCTTGGCTAATCAAAGAACCATAAATCTTCGAACTTCTAGATATATGAAATAATTTTGCAATATCATCCTCCCCCATCCCATTCCCATGATCAGAAACAATTACAGTCTGCCTTAATGGATCAATTTTTATTGTGACATCCGGAGAGAAAGAGTCATAAGCATTTTTAATTAGTTCATTAAGCGCAAACAGCGTGGAAGGAATTTTCTGTGAGAGCTCCTCGATAATTTTCCCCCCAAATTTTAAATATACCTCTGACATACCCCATCCCTTTTATATAAGAATCAAAATATAGATTTAAAAAACATTGAGAGTGTACAAGGACTATCTTTTTGTCATTATCAAGACCTTTTCCTCATTCATAGTCTGAGAGCTACTATTTCTACTTGCCATCCGTTTAAAGGGAATAGTTCTATCAATTTCCGTTATAAAGCTGCACCGCCTATTTTCCAGCAACTCTCTCAAAATTTCATTTAGCGGTATTTTATTACCAGATATATGTCGATTACCTAAGGTCCAGACAAGGAATCCTCCTGACTTCATTCTTAAAAGAATATTATCTAGGGAATCATCTAAATCTCTAATAAATGATGATAAACGTCCAACACCGCTACTATTACTCTTCAGTAGAATATCCATGCTGGATGAAAAGTTCTTTGATAATCCTCGAAGCCGATCAATATTTAACAACGCACCTCTCTTTGAGCCTCCAAGGCTAGCCGCATCTATTGATGATGAATTTAAAAGGAGGTTATCTGGCACACTATTTCGCAAGTCCTTTGTATCAATCCACATTAATGGAAGATATGAAAACTGCCCGTATGGAACTGTAGTCTGGTTATCGCCATATGGAGGAGATGTTATTAGCAGGTCATGTCTTTCATAATCGTGCTTATTAGGCTTCTTACGAATATCAGATATTTGCAAGTCTACTGTGTTAGTTATGCGGGAACGAGGAAGAAGACCCCTTGTTTTCAATAACTCTCTTTGTTCTTTTTTCAAATTGAAATTTGATTCAATCTTTCTTATAAACACATCACGACAACAGTTTGTATCATTTAAATAACCAGGTGGTTTTATATGAAGCTTATAAGTTGAGGTTCTTGAATTACAACTATCTCTGACCGTGTCACTGAAAGCTACCCAAAAGAACCTCCTAGCCCACTTACTAGGCTCAGCAGTTATTGCTCTTCTGATCTTGCTTAACTCAATTTTTACTCTAGGGGTAAACCATTTATCAATTTTTGGAAAATCAACCTCAACAGCCTCTGACTTATCTAAAATCAACCGGCGGTTTAATAAATTTATTTTTTCCTCAAGTGAAGATAGATAGAAGGAATCTGATTTAGTTTCGCAGGCTAATATTGCCAAAGGATTAATATCTACACCCTGAAAATCAAGACCTCTAATAATTGACTCTCCCATTGTAGTCCCAGAGCCTACGAATGGATCAAATACAGAGTTAATACCCTCTCGAACGCTCAGAAACAAATCAATTAGTTCCCCTTGCATTTCAGGAACCATCATTGCTGGATACTTTATGAAACCATGGCAATGGGTCCTCTTTGACCTACCAGAGAATGACCAATACTCTTTGTCTACATCATATAGAGAGTGAATCTTTTTTATAATCTTCTCATCTACCGACAACATCTAACCTTCCCTACATCAACCTAAACCGCTCTGTCAATGTTATCAGTTGCTCTGCAAGTCTACCAGGATAAGTAGCCCATCTAGGGCTCACTGCGTGGCGGAAGGGCAAGAAGAGCCCATTCTGTGCTTAGGTCAGCTTTCCTAGAAAATGCAGCTCTACAATTGGGCATGTTTGCCGTTAAAGGTATGAAGCGTCACAACTTTTAACTCGAAAAATCAAACCTATAGCGCTACAGTGATCTCCTCCTGGCCTACTCTAATAACGCCGGTTTCGCATCCTATTATTAATCTGCGCTATGCAACTAATATTCACGAGAAAGGCCGCATTAGGTACTCCTCAATCTTCAGCACAAAAGCTCTGTATTGGAGTGTGGCTTGGCCGCTGACACCTTGCAACATGTTCAAAGTACCCCATTCCTTCCCATGAGCACTTGTTCCAGACAGGAGTCAGTCGTTTCAACCAGCATTTTCACAAACCGAATAGCCCTCTCCAGATCCTCACGTCGTACCAGGTGGGCAGCTGTTGCCCCTGGAACATTTACTTTGGAACGATGTACAGCTTGCCCTCGTTTATTGATCCAGTTGTCCAATGCTTTTCTGTTGGTAGCCGCATCGGCATTCAGACCAACCCAACTGTCGGTGACATCAACCCCCAGATAGTCCACAAACAGTTGCCTCGTCTTGCTTGCATCCGGGTTGTGAAAACGTTTCAGCTCTCCCTCAAGCCTCTTCCGAATAAACTCGCCACAATGGCTACCAGCAATCAGCCGTAGCTGAGAATTGATCGCCTCACCAATGCGGTCCTCGACATAGGTTTCCCACGCCGTCAACGCCATCACCAACCCTGCCCGTTTTAGCACTTCGGCATTGGCCGGGGGCGGGTTGCTATTCAACGCATCAAAATGTTCCAACAACTCCTCAGCGTCGCGTATCGAATACCGAAAGGCCTCTTTTGCATTAGACATCATCACGTCCTATGAGTAAGTGGGCGCAGATCCAGCAACCTGCTTTACGAATAACGTCATAAGATAGCAATGCCATCCCAGACATTCACTGCGCTATATCAGCCAGCTTCATCACTCTGGCCACCTCTGAGGTTTAACTCTTGTTCCCAAACGGAAAAATGGCGAAAAAGGACTGGAAGGGAAAACAAGGGAATGGATTGACGGGAATGGCCGGAAGGGAATGGCATCAAGGGAAGGGGGTCAAAGGTAACGGGCTTACCCGGAAAAGGCCCTTTTCAACTGGATGGAAAAGGCCAAACGGCCAAACGGCCAAAAGGCGCAAGAGGTGCACGTCTGATGTTACGCGGTTTGTTGAAACGCTCAGGATCTCTGATTGGCCTAAGCTCAAAAGGGACCACTGCCCCAGTCATTTCAAAGACCCCCTCCGGTCCCGCATCCACAGCACCTACTGAGCTCGATCCCAGCGACTACCTGACGGACAGCGGCCTGATACGTCCCCTGTCGGCAAAGCAGCTCCTGGCTCCCCCTGCCAGACAACAACTGCTGCAGCTGATCTGGCAAATGACCAGTCTGCCCGAAGCCCATTTCAAATCGCTCTACATGGAACCTATCGAGCGCTACGCAGAGCTGGTCCAGCTACTTCCTGCGTCGGAAAGTCATCACCACGCTCACCTCGGCGGTATGCTTGATCACGGCCTTGAGATCATTGCCTACGCTCTCAAGCTACGTCGATCCTACCTATTGCCCCAAGGGGCGCCTCCCGAGGAACAAAGTGCGCAAGCCGAGGCCTGGACAGCGGGTGCAGCCTACGGTGCGCTTTGTCACGACATCGGCAAGATCGCCGTCGATATTGAGGTCACTCTAGCCTCTGGCAAGCCCTGGCATCCCTGGCATGGATCAATCCGGGAACCGTACCGCGTGCGCTATATCAAGGGACGTGACTACCACTTGCATGCGCCTGCGGGCGCCCTGCTCGTTTCCCAGATCCTGACGCCTTACGTGTTGGACTGGCTCAGTCATTTCCCGGCTTTATTCGGTGCCCTGCTGTCGGTCCTTGCTGGCCACAATGATCGTGCCGGCATTCTGGGCGAGATCGTTATCAAAGCGGATCAGGCCAGCGTTGCCGCGAACCTGGGCGGCAATCCTGGTAAAGCGATCACTGCTCCCAAGAGCTCCCTGCAGTCCAAATTGCTTGGCGGTCTACGCTTCCTGCTGCAGCAAGGCGGTATCCGCTTCAATCAGCCTGGCGCCGCTGCCTATCTGACCGACGACGCACTCTGGCTGGTCAGCAAAGCCGTCGTTGATCAATTGAAGGCCCATCTGCTCCAGCAGGGCATTGAAGGCATACCCTCGTCCAACAGTCGCCTGTTCGATGAAATGCAGGCCCATGGACTGGTCCAGCCTACGTCCGATGGACGCAGCATCTGGAAATGCCAGATCACTGTTGAAGGCAAAGACCCCTGGACTCAAAGCCTGACGCTGCTCAAAGTCGCCCCTTCACTGATCTGGGAGAACAACAGTGATCGCCCAGCGGTACTCAAAGGCACTGTCGTACCTGAACATACAGACGCTGGCACAGGCGCTCCAGATAAGATCACTGCGCCAGATGCCACTACAGCACAGCCTGCTGCGACAGCCTTCACACTCGATGACCTGCTCCAGTCCACTACATCATCAGCACTGCCCGATTCGACGACACAGAAGACTGCGACAACGACCCAGCAGATAGAAACTGCGGCAGCGACAACGCAACAGGAAATGACTGGGGCAGTACCCTCAGCATCCCAAACCCATTCTGCCGATGCCACCGACGTCATGTTGTCCTTGTTCGATCAACTCATGCCGGCAGCGGCCCAGGTGACAACACCGGCTCCAGCCCCCTTGGTCCCACGAACGCCAGAGGCTCCCGTAGCCCCACTGGAACCTGTTGTAGCCACGCCCGAGGTACAACGGGCAGGCAATCCAAAAACTTTTACAGGCGGCAGGAACTTGGCGTCAGAAACAAACACTAACGCGCCAGAGAAAATTAAAGATACAATACCTACACATTTCGTTACATGGATTAAACAAGGAGTCGCGGATCGCTCCATGATTACCAATGACTCGCGTGCACTGGTCCATGGAGTCGATAACACGGTGCTACTGGTAACCCCGACCATCTTTACCAAATACCTGGCAGAGCACCCGAACGTAGACATGGAGTGGAGAGAGTTGCAAGTGAGCTTTCAGCAACTGGGTATCCACCGCAAAGCCGCCGGCAATGGAGAAAATATCTGGACTTGCTACGTCAACGGGCCGAGAAAGACAGGGAAGTCACTGAAGGGCTACCTATTACTCAATCCGACAGACGTGGCGCCAAACATCAGAAACAACCCGTTTCTCACACTTGCCCCTGAGCGGGTGGCTGAGGGAGAGGTCTGAGTAGTACCAGGTAGACACCTGGATGAAGAAAGTGAAAGACGTTGTACAGAGGGAAGTAGTCAAGCATGGAACAGCAAGCACAGGGATCAACCAAGCCCATTACCTGGGAAGAGTTGTTGGAGGAATATCGACTTCAAAAACGGGTCAAGCCGGTCACACTCAGAAACTACGGTATTGCCATCCGATGTTTTCAGAAGTTCCAGCCAGATGTTCTGCCAGAACAAGTCACACATAAACAGTTGCTGTATTGGCGTGAGGCCGCATTAGACAGTGAGCCTGGCCTGAAGCCTATAAGCTGGAACACCTATATCGACACGCTGCGCCATCTATTCCGTTTTGGTTTGGAGTCAGCGCTTCTGCAGTGTGATCAGAATCCCTTCTACAAACTCAAAGTACGCGAGACTGATGTTGAGTTTATCGTATTGGGTACAGAGGATATGGATGCCTATCGGCAACACCTTGACCGTTTAGCAGAGAAAGAGAAGGTGGCTAAGCAGGTCTCCTTTCGACCCGTGTGGTTTCATCGTTGCTTGCTTGAAACGCTTTACAATACGGGCATGCGGTTACATCAGCTGCTACATCTGCACCAGACAGACATCAACCTGCAGAAGAATACGATTCACCTTCGGGCAGCCATCAGTAAGAACGGAAAGTCGTATTCAATACCGATTGCAGAGCCACTTCGCCCCTACCTTGAGCAATTGCTAGAAAATGCCAAACGCGAAGGCATTCGCGGGAATGAGCAGCTTTTCAATCTGAATCGTTTTAGGAAACGGTATCAGCAGGAAGATACGCCAATGAAGAAGAGTCAGGTGCACTACTTCTTTGGCCAGCTATCAAGGCAGGTGAATTGTAAGGTGACGTCTCATGCCTTCAGACATACGATTGCAACCACGTTGATGCGGCATCCTGATCGTAATTTGATGATTGCTCAGGCTTTGTTGGGGCACAGAAGCCTGCGTTCAACACTGCGTTATGTCACGGTAGACATGGATCAGATCAGAGAAGCGTTAAATAATCGATAATCAGGTATTGATAAAGAAACAAATAAGTGTATTGTGTGGTGTGTGGTAGGGGAGAGAGTTGCTGACTGACGCGGCAAACGCAGTCAGCATGGTTAAAGCGGTAAGGATATAAACGGATAGCAAATCAGTTTAAGGGGTGCCTCAGAAGTTTCAGTCTGAGGATAGATTCAACAACTTTTAGTGAATCGGCCTGAGGGGTAACTCAGGGATTCGGGTGAATCGTGAGGGTTAGCTCAACGATTCTGGGCGAATCGGTCTGAGGGTTAACTCAGGGATTCTGGGTGAATCGGTCTGAGGGTTAGCTCAACGATTCTTGGCAAAACATAAAATATTTTGTTGCTCGACACTCATAATGTCAAGTTTCTGAGCCGCCAGAATCTCTCCCTCATACCTCCGAAATCATACGAATACAAGGACATTTTCCGGAGGCTCTATGAAGAAGATTATCGCAGTAACCAACTCCAAAGGCGGAGTTGGAAAGAGCACAACAGTGGTCAATTTGTCGGCGTTCCTCGCCGATGTAGGCTTAAGGACACTGATCGTTGACCTGGACATTCAGCCCACAGCGAGCAGTTATTTCCATCTGTCGTATGAAGCTCCTTTTGGCATCAGCGAACTGCTGAGCCAAAACCTGCCTCCGTCCGATCAGATAATTTCCAGGACCAGTATCGACGGACTGGACCTCGTAAAGTCCAACGATCCATCAGGCTCGCTCAGTACGTCACTTTTACATGCCCCCGACGGGCGTATTCGTCTGAGACGTCTGCTGGCCCGATTCAGCGACTACGACATCATTCTATTGGATACCCAAGGTGCCCGTTCAGTCGTGCTCGACATGGCACTGTTGGCTGCAGACATGGTGGTATCTCCCGTTACCCCAGCAACGCTCAGCGCCCGGGAATTTATCCGGGGCATGGGCACGCTCTATAACGACCTGTCTCCCATGGCCGAAGCTATGGGGATCACCATTCCAACAATGCAGATTCTTCTGAACCAGATAGACAACACGAATAACAGTTCAATGGTTATTGAACTCGTAAAGGATATGGCGGCAGAAGAAGACTGGTTCACGGTACTACAGACAGAAGTCCCCGATCTTGTGGCCTACAAAAACGCGAGTGCGCTAGGCGTGGCAGCTCACCGCTATGAGCCCAAACGCCCTGCGGGGCGCCAGGCAGCATCATGTATGGAGACGATGGTTGATCTTGCTCTGGAACTGCTGCCAGAGCAAGAGGCGGCCATCACCGCCTACTGCAAGACCCTGAAGTAAGGACGCCACCATGAAATACATCATGTTAGGCGTCCCGATGGGACAGGGGCTACGCCATTTTCCCATCATTTTCCCGGATGTGTTCAGCCATGACCAAATGGCTGAAGCTGCCCAATTATTGCCAGGGCTGGCCAACAGCGAGGTTATCTCTGCAGGATTATGCAATATCGATGTGACCTGCTACGGCGACAGCCCGTCCTTGCAGCGGGCCAGCCGCTCTGTCGATACCCGCATCATCAACACCTATTCCCTGCTTCACGGGTTTGCCGATCTGGCGGACCTGCCCCCCAGCCTGCAATCCCTGTGCGAGTCGCACAGTCACCTCGCCCCTCACCAGGAGCCACATCATGACTAATGCCTCCCTGTTTAGTCCGTTGCTCACCCTGAGCAGCCGGGATCTGGTACGCCATTACCAGCAGGCCATCGAGTACCTGCTGCCTGTTGCCCTCCAGGACACGGAGGGCGCTCGTGTCGCCGCTCAGGTGCTGCTGTCCGCCTATAACGGCGATGACTATCAGCTGAATATCACGGATCTCGGGCGGTTTGGCGTCAATGAGGAAGTGATCATGAACGCCATCCTGACCGTGGTTTACGCCCGAGCACGCACTGGAATAGCGCCTCAGGGGCTGATCGATAAGGGTGATGCCCGTTTTTATGCGTTGGGCCAGCACTGGCATGGGCTGCATGCCATCGTTCGCATTCAGCACCAGTACAACACGTATGGCTGGCAGGTTCCGATGCAGTCCATGGGTCCCGAGGCGCTCAATCACCATTACCAGCAGGCAGTAGAGCGCCTGCTGACCACGGCCCAGCAGGAGACCAGCTCGGGACATATTGCCGCCCAGGTGCTGCTCTCGGCTTATGACGGCACGTGTTACCCGTGGGATATGGCCCGCCTGTCACTCATTCTTGACGCGAAAGAGGATCTGCTGAGCGCCATCCTGATGGTGGTTTACGCACGGGCGTACACGGGAAAAGGGCCACAGGAGCTGATCGACAACGGCGATGCCCGTTTTGCAGCCTTGGTCACACGCTGGTCTCAGCTGTCGCTCTCAGCGCTCATTGAACGCCTCGGCTATGTCCATGGTCAGGAGGTGTGCCATGACTAGGCCGTTCTCTTCACACTTTTTCCACTTCCCGCTGTCTTTGGAGCATGAAGAGGTACTAGATCAGGACTACCCCGCCGCGGTGGAGCAGTTGCTGGCCAGCACAGAGGGGCAACACGGCGAGGCCACCACACGCTGCCTGCTGGCGTTCTACATGGGTGATCTGCCCTGCCTGAGGCAACTGAGCGCTCACGACCAGTCCGCGTTCTTTAACGTGCTCTATGGCTACGCGGCCACAGGCCGTATGCCTCATCAGGTCATCCCCACCGGGGATGACCGCTTTCAGGCGTTGTGGGCACGTCACGTCCAGACGCCCCGATCCACCGCATGCTCCAACATCGATGCCCTGCCCCACACCGTCTGTGACGGGCACCCTGACACCCCACTGTCTCACGACGTGATGCTGGCCTTCCGTGCACGCCAGCATCACGCCGTAGCTCCGTTTCACTCGCACTAGAAGGCTTTTGGCATGACTCACCACGACCCTGATTTCACCCTTGATGAGCTCAACACCACCGACGTTGACGTGCCGCGCGCCCTTTTCCAGCAGATACCCAAGGCTGTCAGGACACAGAGTCCGAAGCCGTCAGGCTGCATTCGGAAGTGCGGAGTCATGCCGAAGCCCTCCTGGTCACCAGTCCGTTATCAATCGCACTACCAGACCCATTACCTGGCCCATCGAACCGCGCAGGAGCCTGCTTATGAGTAAAAAAGTCACCGCCGAGGCCATGCGGGCCAACCTGCTGCGCCCCGTTCCCAGTGCCAGTCATTCGGGGGCTATCGCCTTTTCTGATCCCATCGCGGATCAGCCCATGATCCTGACACTGGATCAGTTACGCCCGTTCGACAACAACCCGAGGCTGTCGAAAAACCCGCTGTATGAGGACATCAAGGCCTCGATTCTGAAGCGAGGTCTGGATAATCCACCCCCGGTGACCCGCAGACCGGGTGAGACCTATTACATCATCCGCAATGGCGGCAATACGCGCCTCGCCATCCTCAATGAACTGTGGACAGAGACCCAGGACGAGAAATTTTTCAGGATCCCCGTCCTGTTCAAACCCTGGAAACTGCTGGATGCCGACGGTCACGAAAGCCCAGCAATCGGCGAACTGGATACCTTGGTCGGCCACCTGGCAGAAAATTCCATGAGGTCGGACCTGACCTTTATCGAAAAAGCCCTCGGTATTGCCAAGGCCAGAACCCTGTACGAACAGCAGGAAGGCACAGCGATCTCGCAGCGAGAGCTGGCCAACAGACTAAAAGAAGACGGCTTCCCCATCGGCCAGTCCCACATCTCGAAAATGGAAGCGGCAATCCAGTACCTCTACCCCTGTATCCCGAATTTATTAACCCTGGGCATGGGAAAACACCGTATTTCAGAGCTGCTGAAAATGCGCTCCGGCGCCTGGGAATACTGGAGAACGTTTATACCCCAGCCCGAAGAGCGGGAAGGCCTGTTCCAGCTGGGCTGGAACGAAACACTGCAGCGTCATGACAACGACGAAGAGGCGGCACTGATCGCGTTAGCCAACAGTCCTGAGATCATTCGGTTTTTCACCGAAGATCTGGCCGGCTGGCTGTCGCGGGTCACCCGCGAGCTGAACCCGGATAACCCGGAGATGCAGAAACCCGGGACGCGACACAACAACAACGCGCTCCTGTTTCTGCAGGGCCGGACTACCAAAGATAAGTGGCTGGAGATCGATGCCGAACTGGCATCCGAGTCGGCAGCGGCGGCCATTCGGGACGCAGAGCGCGAAGAACGAAGGCTAAAAATGGAGGAAGGCCGGGAACGGGCCAACGAGCGCAGAGCAGCAGAAGCCGCTGCGGCTCAGGCGGGTCACACCGTGCCGGACGACGACCGCCTCGATGACGACTACACGGAGGAGCAGCTGGATCTGATCGACGATCAGGCCCCACTGCCCCTGTCCCCCTCCGTCCAGACAGTAGCCCATCCGGGTGCCAGTCACACCCCGCAAGTAAATACCGTCGTCGCCACCGCGCCGGTGTCTCCTGCTGCCCCTAACCCATTGGGCCCTACTCCCACGCCGGCCTCGGTGTTCCCGGCCAGTAGCCCAGCCCCTGCGGCAGCACCTGTTGTTGCCCCCACGCCAGTTCCCCCTGCCGTCCTGCCCCGAACAGCGGTGGCTGATCCTGGCCTCGGCTTTGACGATCTGTGGCTCGTTGATGCCAACACAGCGGTCGCTGAGCTGCAGTATCAGGCAGCTGACGTTGCGATGGTCATGGCCATGATGGCCGGCGCACCGGAGCTGGTAGATATGGACGGGGAGGCGCTGCTCGGCTTTGTCGTCCAGCCCGAAGCGCTGGATGACCTGGCCACCCCCGCGGCACGGCACCTGGCTCAGTGGCTGAGTCTGCTGACCCGCACTGACGCTGGCCACGTCGACTTCGAGCTTCCCGCGCATGCACTGCTGCTGGGCGATCTGCCCGATGCCGATGTATTGCGCCTGTTCCGTTTGATCCGGCTCGGACGCGAGATCCGCCGTCGGACGCAAAACTAACCCAACCCGTACCATAAAGGATGTAAGGAAATGTCCCCACGTTTAGTTCACGTGCTAAATCAGGCTCTGATCAACGAGATCATGAGCACCATTGAGCGGGGAGATCTGGCCCGCCTGCAGGATTTAGGTGTCGAGGCCGACGATGCCGCTATGCTGCAGCTGTTGTCTTCAACCGCCTTCGCCCGACTGTGCAACTGCACCGTGCCCATGGCCGAGGTGTCGGTGAATCGTGCCGTGCTGAGGAACGTGGTTCGCCAGTTGCTGAATGACAGCAACCGCGATGAGCGCATGGTGAGAGCCATGAACCTGGGCGCCTCGTACTCACTGCTGGAGGAGTTCTTTGGGCTGAACTCCACCGAGGCGGCGTCGGTTCGCCGACTGCAGGGCATCCAGATTTCCTCGGGACGGCAGCAAATGCCGTCAGAGGAGCAGGAAAAAGCCCTGTGGGAGCGGTGGCACGAAGTCGTGCAGCCAGAAGCCGCGGAAAGCACGGATGCCTTCCTCGAAGCCATGTGCCGGCTGACGGAAGAGGCCCGCGCAGGCCTCTTTGGTCCCGATCAGGCGCTGCTCTCACTGGCCAGCTGCTGGCATCTCGTGAGTGGCTGGATCGAGGATGAACGTCTGTTCGGCAAAGGCGTGAAGGCATTCCGTGCCCGTCATCTGCGTGAACAAAGCAATACTGACGGGCTTATCCGGCACGTCAGACTGCTGAAAAAGCCTGCCTAAGCGCCGCCTGTGACTGTGACGATTGTCATCAAAGCGCGCCCGCATAAAAGCTGGGGGATGATCATGAGGATCAACCCCGGCTTAATGCCGTATCTTATGCAGCGCTACTGCCATGACGAGCAGGTGTTACGGCACCTGCTCGATGGCGATCTCCTTGTACGCGAGGGGGATGAGCCCTATCGTCACCCCCTGCGTCTTGCCATCCAAGCAGCCCTGGATGCGCGTGAGCAGAAGCAAGAACAGAAAAAAGCCAACACCACCCGGCCCGGCAAAGTCCTGCATGGCCGTCAGCCCTACCTGTACCCCGGACTGTATATCGGTACAGGCAACCGCTGTGGCCATCGGCCCCAGCGCCCGGTCAATGAACGGATCGCTAACCCCCTGGTGGATTTTGATGATCTGCCCCAGGCCATCCAGCGTATCCGAAATGTCTTTTTGAACAGCGGCACCCATGGCCACGAGTACAAAGGTACCGTGTCGCCGGTCTACGATAACCCGCGTCTCTACCCGCTGTTCACCAATTCCGGCAAGGCCAACCTGGACGGAACACCCCGCTGTGACCGTTCAGAGCTGCGCTTGATTGAGGTGCGGACCCTTGCCGCCATGGTAGAGATGGCTAATTTTGCCAGTACCGGCGATGACATCCACATTGGCACCCCGCGTGATGATGGATCCTTCAGTCACCGATCAATGCTGGAGATTGCTCTGTCAGCCAGTACGCCGGATGGTGACTGTCTTGTTGAGCCGGAAAACCCCCACCTGCCGCCCAACCTCTGGACCTTCAGGCCCACACAGCGCTATCGCCGCGCCACCAAAGCCCTGAAGAACAAAGGCCACCTGACGGTTGTGCAACGTTATGAAGAACGCGATGGCCACAAGTACGCCCTCACGGCAGTGAAATCCATCAGCGCTACGTCCTTGATTTCCCTCGGCGTTGTCAGCGAACGGCAGCTGCGCGAGTTTCGTGACAACCGCCGCCGTGAGCTGGCCAAACGGCGCAATGTCTGGCGCGCCACGCGCCCTGACTTTGTAGCCAAACGCCAGGCCGAGCGTGAAGCCCGCGCCACGGTCCGCAGTCAGCTGCGCCCCAGCAACCTGGCAGGTCGCTGCCGACCCGGCTATACCCCGCTTGAAAAAACACCGGAGCAACAGCTGGCTGCCAGCCTCTGGCAGCGTTACCGGGGCTACCAGCACCTGCTGATGGCCAGTCTCTGCCGAGAGCAGGAGCAGCACGGCCATCCCCCTTACTGGGTGAGAGAACGGGTCAGGCAGCAGCTGCAACCGTTCGAGACCTGGAAAGAGCAGCAACTTGAACAACACGAACACCCCGAGGCGGCCCATTGAACGCCTCGCGGCCTCCCCTTGCCTGAATTTCTCCCCTCATTGCACCACTGGCCTTTGCGGCTCCCAGATTGATCACTATTTAACCTAAAACACCGATCCCACCCACGTCGACCGCCCCGGCGCGTCCTGAACGACCGCGCTCACGGCGTTATTAACCAGAGAGTTAAAAATTAAGTGTCAGTAGTTTTGATTTAACTGTCAGTAATATCCTTTTAAGTGTCCTTTGCCTCTTTATCTGCTTAAGAAATCTGCTTGTTCTTCTGGCAGCTACGCTGCTGAAAATGCAGCGGCCTCTCGATGCCCTGCGGGCATGCGGCCTTACGCGGGCCAGCCCGCACCCGGACGGGGCTGCGCCCCATCTCCCGCAGGGTCGGTGCTCCACTGAATGCACCGCACTATGCCAACGCCATCGGTTAAACAGGGCGCGGGAGGGCGCAGAATCAGCCTATTGTTCCGTGCCCGCGACAATGGCCACGGGGAACTCAGAGGGGCAAACCGCCGTGGTGACGGGACAGATGGGCGGGTACCGGCGCGGCCAGACCTGGCATCCCTCTGCCAGGCCGTGTAGCGCCTATTCTGGGGCTACGCCCCAGCCCCCCGGTGTCCAGGAGGAGTACGATGGCGGGTCAATTGACGAGTGGCAGAAATGGCATATACAATTTGGCATATACACAGGAGCGACCTACCATGCCAACCCTACCGACTCCCTCCAGATCCAAGGAAGCCAAGCTGTTTCGCAATAACCGTAGCCAGGCGGTGCGCATTCCTGCAGAGTTTGAATTACCAGGAGAGCGTGTACTGATCCATCGTGAAGGCAGCAAGCTCATCATTGAACCCGTGGCACGACCAACGAACATCATCGAGCTACTGGCGGAATGGAGAAAAGAAGCCCCCCTGGGGCCGGAAGATCAATTACCCGACATTGAAGATATGCCTGCCTCGTCGGAGGAGATATTTTGAGCGGTTACCTGCTGGATACGAACATCATCAGCGATGTGATCCGTCATCCGAATGGCTCCGCAGCCCAACGCATTGAGCACATCGGACCGAAAGAGATATTCACCAGCATCATCGTTGCCGCTGAATTACGTTATGGCTGTGCAAAGAAAGGGTCTGCCCAGCTGCAGGCTAGGGTGGATAGCCTCCTTGCTACCATCCCGGTGCTGCCACTGGATGCTCCGACGGATGCTAAATATGGGAGTATCCGCGCCGAGCTGGAGGCCGCTGGCCAACCTATCGGCATGAATGATCTGCTGATTGCAGCCCATGCCCACGCACTTGGCCTCACGCTTGTGACCGACAATACACGCGAATTCAGCCGCATCCGGGGCCTCTCTGTCGAGAACTGGCTGCAAAGACAGGGACAGTAAAGCCCTCTAAGCAGCAGAGGGCTACACCTGCGTATCGGCTCGCACCGTCAGCCTGGGCTATGATCAGAGGCAACTCCCCGCCACAGAAGGACATACCGATGGCCAGCCCCGAAAAGCGACGTCAACGCGCCAAGCAAAAAGCAAAAGAAGGCCGCATCATCAGGCAGTTTGACAAACGTCTTGCCGCCCTTGATCGGGAGATTGCCGTACTCGATGCCCGTGACGCTCAGATCAAAAACGAGATCTCGTCCGCCATGATGGCGCAGCTGGTGAATGCGCCTTACACCTATGACGACTGGGCGGAAGATTACCTGGCAGGCATTGATGAAGCGCATCCGCTCTATACCCATCTCAACTGGGGGGATGAGATGCCGGATCCGGCAGACATCATTGCCCTGGCCAGGCAGCTGAATCTGCCCGATTTTTACGAGCAGGCCGAACTGCTGTACCAGCAGGATCAGGCACGCCGACAACCCTAAGCCACTTTTACAGCATCAGACGCATCAGTAAGGACCGTTATTCATGAGTTTACTCGTTCTGCCGACAGGGATGTCGGTTCGCCCTACCGACCCTGAGCTGGACCGTGAGGGACAGTCTCACGGTTATCTGTTCCGGGATACCGTGCTCGGTGATGTGGGTATGCTGCTGGTCCGTATCTGGATGGATGTCAAAAATCCGGCGGCCACTACCGGCTTTTTTCATGTCGAAGCCCTGGGGGAACCGGACGATCCCATGACGGCCAGGCGAAAGGCCTGCTTTGACAGCGTGGCGGATGAGATCACCGCCGTGCTGAACGCCCTGCCCGCCCTCAACACCATTGAGGATGTCTCCGCGATCCTCCCCCTCGACACCAGTACCACGGTCCGGCCCCTGCACTATCGCCGGCAGCAGAGCAAAGACCTGCTGTGCGCGAAATGCCACCAGGATGCGGTCATGCTCTATTACTCCGATGCCCGGAGCCCGGCTGAATTTTACGATGTGGCACGTCATAGCTACGCCGCGGTGGCACTGGCCAGCGAGATGGGAGCAGGACTGGTCGCCTGGGTGGTCGGAGAGGAAACCACGTCACTCAGTGATGACGAGCGGTACTTCCCAGTGATGCAGTTCTACCCCGAATACGCGCCGGTGCGCATGTACTCCAAACAGGAAATCGCTCAGCTGACCAGCGCTGCTGTGCGCAGGCACTGTCCGCCGACCATCGTGTCTCATTAAGCCGCCCCAACCCTCTGACTCGCCGTCAGGCTTGATGCATGACGGCGCTGTCTCCAGCCCCAACTCTTCCACTACCAGTCAGGTTTTCCCGGCCACATCCGAATAGCCAGGAGAAGTATCTGCTACCTATATTTAATATATATACGTATAAAATATAGCCACTTTGGCGGTCTGCAGTGCTCCAGGAGAAGATAGACCTGCATTTAGGCCGCATCATGGACTAGCGGGGGCATTTGAACAGAAACTTACGGTTTCACCCTCGCGGATCCACCTCAAACCGTTAGGGCCTTTGTAGTAGTCGAATCCAGATCAGCTTGCGATCTTGGCTCATTTCCGCCACGGCCCTGACGACTAAAGCAGTCTTGTCACCCGTCACGATCTGGCCATTCAGCCGCCATGTAGCACGTCGATCAGTGGGCACGTCCAGGCTGAGGCACACCTCAACCAGACGCGGTAAGGACATGACCAGGCATAGCAAGCGTTCCCGACTCATGCCAACTGCTTAACGTCCCAATCCGCCATTTCGTGAGCTCTCCCCTTGACGCGAGTAGTCTGCGCCCGACCGGACGCAAGGTGCCGCCGTCCGGCGCAGCGATACGTTACGAAAGCTGCTTTATTATCATATTTTGTATTATGTATCATATCTGTAATTATGCTAAATACATGATATGATATACAAAATTCCGCGACATGATCCATGTGTGACGAATGGGTGGTTATCCCCGATCCGAGGGGCTTACGGGGCTGTTCGTCAGTGTGAGGGCGAGCGAGGCTCGTTTGAGGAGTGCCGGGCGAGTTCTTCCCCTCCGCCGATGTCGCCCGGTAGGCAGTCGCCGAGGGCCGGGTTTTCGCAGCAGATTGACCATGACTAGGAGCACGACATGGCACGAGCAGGAATCACCTTTGAGCAGGTCGTGGCTGTCGCTGATGCGCTGGCAGGCGAGGGGCAGCAGCCGACTATCCGGGCGGTGCGTGAGCGGCTGGGAGATACCGGGAGCCCGAACACGATCCACAAGCATCTTTCGACTTGGCGCGAGGCCCGCCCGGTGGCCGCTGCCGCTGCGCAGGAACTGCCGCAGGCGCTAACCGCCGCAATTGCGGCCGAGATCGAGCGGGCCGCCGTACAGGCACGCGGGGAGATCGAGGGCCGTCTGGTACAGGCACAGGCCGAGGCCGCCGAGCTGGCAGTGGCAGGCGAAGCACTGGAGTCCGAACGCGACACGCTGGCCGAGCAGGTGGCCGTCCTCACCACTGAGCGCGACACGCTGGCAGGCAAAGCCGCCCAGCAGGCCACAGATCTTGCCGACACGCAGCAGCGCATCGAGCGCGAACAACAAGCGGCAGAGGTCGCCCGCGTGGAGGTGGCAACCGCCCGCCTCAAGATCGAGGCGCAGGCTGAGCGAGTGAGCGAGCAGACCGCAGAGATCGAGCGCCTACGCATCGCACTGGCCGAGGCGCAGTGTGGTCGCACCGCCGCCGAGCAGCAGGCCGCTGTGCTAGCCGCCAAGCTGGAAGCCACCGCCGACCGGGCCAGCCGTGCCGAGGCTCGCACCGAGCAGGTCGAGCAGCAGGCCGCCAAAACGGTGCGGGCCCACGATACCGCCCGTGCCGCAGCCGCACAGGAAGCCCGGCAGGCTCAAGCAGAACGCGACGACGCCCGCAAGACCGCCGCCGATGCTCGCGAGCAAGCCGCCCGACTGGCCGGTCAGCTTGAGGCGCAACAACAGCAGCAGCAGGACAAAGCCGTTGCCGCCGAGAAGGCCGAAGGCAAGACGCCGAAAACGAAGGGGGAGTGATGCACAGGTTGGTCAGGAAGCGACCGCGTGACGACTTTCCACGCAATTTAGTCGGGTTAGAATCCGACCGCGTGAATCGTATGGATTTACATATCATATGTTTTTACATACCGTCCTGCAGGTCATAGCTAGCGCGATCCGCCACTCTTACAGCGCCCGCCCCAACCCTCTGCCCCGCCGTCAGGCTTGATGCAGGACGGCGCTGCTGCTTTGCTCCGATACTCCCATGCGATATGTATTCAGGCACGGAAACGAACATGGCTCACGACACCATCACGATGCCGTCTCAAGGCACAGAGAAATGGAACATCATTCTCGATCAGCCCGGTACCCCACTTTGCAAGGCGGTTGTCGATGATCTGATTGAAAGATCCTGCTGTTCAGACAACCCTGCGATCCTGCCTTTTTTGGGGTATCGGGGCTCAGATGAGGCACGGCGTCAGGTATTGATTGATACCTACGGCAAGGACATGGCATCGTGGCACGACGAACAGTGGCCCTGCATGGTGCCCGAAGCGAAAGGAAGGGTGTTGGTTTAATCTGCAGATCATCTATCACATCAACTACATCCAGGCCGGCTTCTATCGCGAGGCCGATTATCTGCGCTGGCGTGAACAGCAGGATTAAGCGCCCTGGCCCAGCTGTCTTGCTGGGCCATTCCTCTCTATCTCTCCCGCTCCCGCTGCCAGTCAGGTTTCCCCCGCTACACGCTGATGAGCCAGAACTACACTGCCCGGCAGTGTTTCATCCAATCATTTAACGAGGGTGCCAAGTCATAGCCGGCGCATTGTTAAAGTGCTACTTTTACTTACGGATACATTCTGTGACTGTGTTAGAATCACGCGTTTTTTTGGAACAGGATGGATGCCATGGACTATAGTGAATATGAAGGCGAACGCTGTAAGGATGTCGATCTCTTTCACTTTGAGGAAGACTTCATGAACTTCAACGATCTGGCCAGAGCGAATGGGTTTACTTACTGGTATGCCCGCGACTTCATGTTTATGCTCGGCTACAGCTCGTACGAGACCTTTCGCAAAGTCCTCAATAAGGCCATGACCACCTGCCTGACACTGGACATTGACACGTCCGATAATTTTCAGCAGACCCACCGAACGCTGGATGGTAAAGAGGTCAAAGACTTCAAACTCTCGCGCTTTGCGTGTTATCTGGTCGCCATGAACGGTGATAACAAGAAAGAAAAAGTGGCTCAGGCGCAGGCCTTCTTTGCTGTCACGGCCGAAGCGATTCAGCGCTATGTAGACAATCCTGCAGAGGTTGAGCGTGTCCTGATCCGTGACGAGATTACCGCCCATGAGAAAACCCTGGCATCCACAGCCAAGGCTGCGGGCATTGAGACAGACAAGGACTATGCCTTTTTTCAGAATGCGGGGTATAGAGGCATGTACAACATGAGCCTTACTCAGCTCAAGGAATACAAAGGACTGGCCCAGAAAAACCGCTCTTTGCTCGATTTTATGGGTAAAGAAGAGCTGGCTGCCAATCTCTTTCGTATCACCCAGACCGACCTGAAGATGAAGAATGAAGCTATTCAAGGTCAACGTCTGGCAGAAAATACGGCCAGGGAAGTGGGCTCTAAAATCCGCAAAACCATGTTAGAAATCAGTGGTATTGCCCCTGAAGATATGGCTCTGGCAGATGACATCAAGAAAGTGAAGACATCATTAAAACAGACTCATCGCGGTCTTAAAAAACTGGATAGTTAACCCTTCCCCTCTTGCGACTCCCCGTACAAGGCCCAGTGACGCTGCTGGGCTTACTCATCCTCAAAACCCTTCTTCTGCCAGTCAGGTTTCCCCCGCTACACGCTGATGAGCCACAACTACACTGCCTGCTTCGTTAACCATGAAACAGCGCAGGATAACCGTATGAAAGACAACGGGATGACCCCTCTCATCAAACAGGCAATGCAGGATCACCATGTCGTGGTGCTGGTCGGCGCGACGGGGGCCGGTAAAAGTGTCGCTGCCTATCAGGCACTGGATTTACCCATTGAATGGGATGCACTGGGGCGCCTGCAGGAATCGCCCACCCCTTTGATAACAGAGAATAACGTGATCCTGACCGATGTAATGGGTGAACCCAATGCACTCAGCATCGATTACCTCCAGCGTCATGGAGCGACCCCGGATACATTCAAGATCATGATCTGCGCACAGGTACAGGAAGAAGCACAGCCATTGCTGGAATTTTTGCGGTCACTGGGCTATGACCGCTGGATAATGATTCATATAGCGTCGTGGAAAACACGGGCTGCGATGTCACACGATCAGGCTAAACGCATGCTGGATAACTGCACCACCCCCCTATTCCCACAGACGTAACATTGCATCACAGCACATCAGGAGTCGCACCATGGCCATACCCATGTCGATCAGTGAACGGTTAAACAGTGCGGACAACGTAGCGCTGACGGCGCCACACCTCCATCCCGGTGTTAAAAAAGTGCTGCTGGGGACCTATACCGTACCGCCTCTGGCAGAACATGAGACGTACTGCTGTGACAGGGGCTGCGGGGAGTGCGAAAAAACATTACTGGAAGAGCATCGGGCCACCATCACTTCCCGGGCTGGCATCGTGCAGGAGCGCCATTTCAGCTACATGGAAGTGTCGGCCTGCTGCTATGCCAGACTGGGGATCTGGAACGAGGCCACTGCCACCGGAGAGGAATGTGACTACCACTTCACTGCGGCCACGGAGCAGTGAGGTCACCCCCATGCCACCATCAACGTTAAGGAAAACCGTCTATGAAGATGAAGGTGGCCGAGGTCTGGGTCAGAGCAGGATTGCTCGGGGACTATCGTTATCAGGTCAGTACCAATGATGCCGGCCAGGTGTCGGTGTTCGTGATGTCGGATGTCCCCTGGACAACGCTGCTCAACCCCCATGCTGAACAAGGCCAGCACGTCCCTATGCCTGTGCCGGGCACGTAAACCCTCTGAGCCTCAGTGAGCCTTTCTTGCTGTCGGCTCACCCCTTTCTCCCAATACTACGGCCATCGTTCGGTGAGGTACTGCGATGGCCATCTACCATTTGATCCATCCCCGCTCCCATCTGTCCGGCCAGTACGGCATTGATACGCCCTGGCAGGCCGATCAGATTCGTCAGCTGCTGGCCTTTATCCAGCGCGTCCGGGATACGTTCCCGGTGCTGCCTGGCCTTGATGACGGGCTGTCTGAAGCCACCGCCATGTTGGTGTTAGAGCAGGTACTGCCCGGCTGCCGGGCGCTGACCTGTAGCCTGTCCTGTTCAACGGCAGCAGCCCGCAGGCTGGCCGTCGTCCCTGTCAATCTGGTGCAGGTGTGGTATGAGGTGGCCGCGGTCACGTCCATCACGACGCTGTATCAACTGAGCATGGCCATGGGGGTGGGTCTGTCCGATGTCAGTCATGCCCTGGCTCAGGTCTTGTTGCGACAGGCGGAGTCGGTCTACCAAGCAGATTGGGAACAGGTGATGAAGCTACGCTGGATGGCTGCCGGGTATCCGGTACAGCACGCATGGCGCTGGCACACGGTCTATTCGCAGCCGTTATCAGGTCGTCTGTTGCAGCGTACCTTGAGTGATCTGCAGCGTCTGGAGTCAGGGGTGGTCGCGACACTGGAGCCAGAGCAGGCAGGATCCGCCCCGAGAGCTCAGACCGGCACATCCGATCCCAGTGCTCTGCAGCTGGCTCTCTTTCCGACGATTCATCCATCTCCATCATCCATCCATTCGGAGGTCCATCGTGGCACGAGGCGTTAACAAAGTTACCCTGATTGGCAATCTGGGCGCGGACCCCGAAGTCCGCTACATGCCCAACGGCACTGCCGTAACCAACATTACCCTGGCAACCAGCGAAAGCTGGAAAGACAAACAGTCCGGCCAAGTACAAGAACGAACGGAGTGGCACCGTGTGGTGTTCTTCGCCCGTCTGGCTGAAGTGGTCGGTCAGTATGCACGCAAGGGCTCCAAGCTGTACGTGGAAGGCAAACTGCAGACTCGTAAGTGGCAGGACCAAAGTGGTCAGGATCGCTACACCACCGAGATCGTCGTGGACATGCGCGGCTCGATGCAGCTGCTGGACAACCGTTCCGACAACGGTCAGAGAGCAGGCCAGGGTGGAAGTGCGCCGAATGCCCCCGGTCGCCAGGGAGGAGTCCCACAGCAACCCTACCAGCAACCCGCCTCACCTGCGCCCGATTACTCCGGTTACCCACAGAACAACTTTGACGACTTTGATGATGACATTCCATTTTAGGCCCTCCCTGAAACAAGGGTGGGGCGCGGTGGTGCTCAGTGCTGTGTGTTGGGCCGCCGCCCTGCCTGCACTCGCCACGCCGGCAGCAGACAGTGCGGCTGTTGGGTGCCTGGCACCCGACGGCACGCGCTATCCACCGGGCAAACTCTATACCTTGAACCAGCACGAACTGGATCAGCGCAAAGCGGCGGGTGAATGGGTCTCGGATGGCGATGCCATCCTGGCCCAGTGTCAGTTTTTAGTGGATGTGACGACAAGCCAGCATCCGGTACCGGAGCAACGGCGGTATGTCTGGGTATCGTTTGAATGGGGACAGTGAGTAATGACCAACGATCAGCGGAAACAGCTAAAAGAGCTTGATGAGATGGAGCGGCAGGCAGGGATCAGGCACGTGAAACGTTTAAGGCACGGCTGCTCCTGGGAGGCAGTGCCGGATGTGTTGTGACAGCGATCTATGTAGGCGTCACCGGAGGGGGATGGGTGCAATGGGCTGGGACGATGATGATCCAGCTGGTGATCCTGGGACTTATGTTGAGACTGGAAAAGCCCGCCCCCCTGAGTGTCATCCTGACGTGGAATAAGGAAGAGCGTTATGCCGTCTGGAGGCCGTTTGCCCAGTTTAGTGAGCGCTCGCTGGATGCCCTGCCTGAGGATCGCCCTGATCTCTCACCTGAGCAACGGCGGCTGTTACTCAGTGAAGTGCATGTACCCCGCCTGTTTGCATGGTCACGGTACCCCGCCACCCTGTGCGCCGCGTTTGAACGAATCGATCCGGTGCTAGCGTCGTATACCCCGACCGAGCAGCGAATGGCTGCCTTTGTGGCATTGCAGCGGAATATTCAGGCAGCCGGCACGGATGTCAGACAACTGGCGCAGCATATCAATCGCTGGGTGAAGGCGGATCGGCAATCCATCAAGACTGCAGCAGCGGCCACTGAGAAGGCTGGCTGATAGGTTGGGCAAAGCAGAGAGACTGGGGCAGGTCTCAAAAAATCCTAAACCATATCCAGTGCAATAAGTCAATACACAATGAGGCAGTCTGTGGGTTGCTGCCTCAGTTTTTTCTGCTAAGTGATTCCCTGGGAATCACTTAGCCAAATATCGGTCAGCTATAACGCACCCGGATAAGTGACCAAGGGTTAGTAAAGTGATTCCCTGGGAATCACTTAGCCAAATATCGGTCAGCTGTAACGCACCCGGATAAGTGACCAAGGGTTAGTAAAGTGATTCCCTGGGAATCACTTAGCCAAATATCGGTCAGCTGTAACGCACCCGGATAAGTGACCAAGGGTTAGTAAAGTGATTCCCTGGGAATCACTTAGCCAAATATCGGTCAGCTGTAACGCACCCGGATAAGTGACCAAGGGTTAGTAAAGTGATTCCCTGGGAATCACTTAGCCAAATATCGGTCAGCTGTAACGCACCCGGATAAGTGACCAAGGGTTAGTAAAGTGATTCCCTGGGAATCACTTAGCCAAATATCGGTCAGCTGTAACGCACCCGGATAAGTGACCAAGGGTTAGTAAAGTGATTCCCTGGGAATCACTTAGCCAAATATCGGTCAGCTGTAACGCACCCGGATAAGTGACCAAGGGTTAGTAAAGTGATTCCCTGGGAATCACTTAGCCAAATATCGGTCAGCTATAACGCACCCGGATAAGTGACCAAGGGTTAGTAAAGTGATTCCCTGGGAATCACTTAGCCAAATATCGGTCAGCTGTAACGCACCCGGATAAGTGACCAAGGGTTAGTAAAGTGATTCCCTGGGAATCACTTAGCCAAATATCGGTCAGCTGTAACGCACCCGGATAAGTGACCAAGGGTTAGTAAAGTGATTCCCTGGGAATCACTTAGCCAAATATCGGTCAGCTGTAACGCACCCGGATAAGTGACCAAGGGTTAGTAAAGTGATTCCCTGGGAATCACTTAGCCAAATATCGGTCAGCTGTAACGCACCCGGATAAGTGACCAAGGGTTAGTAAAGTGATTCCCTGGGAATCACTTAGCCAAATATCGGTCAGCTGTAACGCACCCGGATAAGTGACCAAGGGTTAGTAAAGTGATTCCCTGGGAATCACTTAGCCAAATATCGGTCAGCTGTAACGCACCCGGATAAGTGACCAAGGGTTAGTAAAGTGATTCCCTGGGAATCACTTAGCCAAATATCGGTCAGCTGTAACGCACCCGGATAAGTGACCAAGGGTTAGTAAAGTGATTCCCTGGGAATCACTTAGCCAAATATCGGTCAGCTGTAACGCACCCGGATAAGTGACCAAGGGTTAGTAAAGTGATTCCCTGGGAATCACTTAGCCAAATATCGGTCAGCTATAACGCACCCGGATAAGTGACCAAGGGTTAGTAAAGTGATTCCCTGGGAATCACTTAGCCAAATATCGGTCAGCTGTAACGCACCCGGATAAGTGACCAAGGGTTAGTAAAGTGATTCCCTGGGAATCACTTAGCCAAATATCGGTCAGCTGTAACGCACCCGGATAAGTGACCAAGGGTTAGTAAAGTGATTCCCTGGGAATCACTTAGCCAAATATCGGTCAGCTGTAACGCACCCGGATAAGTGACCAAGGGTTAGTAAAGTGATTCCCTGGGAATCACTTAGCCAAATATCGGTCAGCTGTAACGCACCCGGATAAGTGACCAAGGGTTAGTAAAGTGATTCCCTGGGAATCACTTAGCCAAATATCGGTCAGCTGTAACGCACCCGGATAAGTGACCAAGGGTTAGTAAAGTGATTCCCTGGGAATCACTTAGCCAAATATCGGTCAGCTGAGGCAATGCCCTCCTCTCCCCCTCCATTTCCCTACTCTCAGCCTGTCTCTGAGGGTTTTCTGCTGAGTTGCGGGTCGTTGTTGAACACACTGCGTAGCGGCAGCCGGACGTAGATCCGGCGCCGCTTTTCTCGATTGTTCTTGCTCATGTTTCGTTTCTATTTTCGCTTCGCCATTCAATCAGGAGTGTGTTCATGTCTGATTCTGCTATTTCCGTAACCGCCCCCCAGCTGGGGGCGCTGCGCTCGACCATCACTATCCAGCTGCATACTTTCCACGCTTGCCGGCTGTGGGAAGGCGTCAACATCAACGACGACAACCATGCCGATGAGTCCAATGGGCGTCCGTTCAATCGCCCCGGCATGCGCGTGTTCATGTCCAATATGCACCAGACCACAGTCGCGTCAGGGATGTACGATCCCTATGCCGACAAGCACATGCTGGACATCGAGCAAGCCATCGCCAAAGCCCGTCAGACCCTGCTTGAGCAGAAACAAACCATCAGCGCGGTGTTGAGCCAGGTGCCGTCATCGATCTCCATGACGGACAACCTGTCGGTCAGTCCACGGCAGTTCCCGGTCATTAGCGCCACGCCACTGGCGTTCCAGGGCAGCTACCTGGTATCGGATTTTGACGAGCTGATCCGGTCGATATTGCTGGCCAGCCATGTGGGGCTGATCGGTAATGTGGATAAGAAGCTCTTAATCAGAGATGCAGCCCGGGTGGTCCGCAGTGTGTTTGATAAGTCTCGCCGCTATCGCTTTACCGGGCTGACCCGTGCCGACTATGTGCTTGGTGGCGCCAAGGTGCTGGCCGCCATCGAGCGCAACGGGGAGTTGCCGGCAGGTATTCTGGATGGAACCCTGCGCTCACAGTTCTCCCCTCCTCTGCCCAAGGCCCAGCTGGATGCCATGAATGAGGCGCTGGCCACGCGGGCAGGTCTGGCCGCCGGACGCCCCCCGATCAACACAGTGACTGACGCAGTATCTGCTACCGAAGCGCTGGACGAGGCGGGAGAGGAAGTGACTGGGGCAGTGATCAATGGTGCTACGAAGATGACTGGGGCAGGGGTATCTGACATCGAGGCCGAGGCGTGATTCGCGTCTACACCCCCGCAAACGATGTCTCCCCAGAGCTGCTGTCACAGGCCGCAAACGTTCCCTCCCTAAAAGGCCTTTTTCCTTTTAAGGGTAAGGGGAGAATCGCGCTATTGGGTGTGCAGGCCGAGGAGTCCCGTGAGGGGCTCCTGGTCCTGGGTCGGTATATCGTCCGGCAGTCGGAGGAGTTGAACTATGTCTGGCAGCTCGGTGCGATTCTACGACTGCAGCGGGCAGGATCTGGGGCAACTTTTCTGCGCTGGCGTTTGCCGGATCACCAAGCTGGGCAGAGTGGCGTACCGTTGTGGGCGTCGGTCATGCAAAAACAGGTCGATGCCAGCGTGCGTCGGTCACTGCTGGCTATGGAGCAGGATCGTGTGGCGTTCAATCTGCAGATGAGTATCTGCAGCACGCTGATCCGGCAGGCTACCGATGGGCTGACGAAGATGGAGTCGGCAGAAAACGTGTGGAGTGAGGAGCGGGTATGACTGATAAAAACTCACGCGGGAGTATATTGGATGATCTGGATCAGTTTTTTGGCACGCTGGGCGTGTTGATCGCATGTGTGATCATCTGCTGGGTCTTCATCATTCCTGGTTGGCACAGCCGGGTAGATGCAGGGCGTGTTCAGCTACATGAGGTGTCCGAGCAACTGGAGCATCATCCGCTAGTTAAACAACTCAGGGATGCAAGTGTGGTTCGCATTGAGTCAGAGTCATCGGGATTTGAACCTGGTACAACGACAGCCACTGTGACATTGCGCGATGGAGCAGAACGAGTGATCGAATTTCAAGCGTTCGCGCTATTTGATGTATTTCCGGGTGAGAGCATCACCAGTCGCACAGGCAGCGCGTTTGTCGCACGCTGCATTGCTCAGCATCTGGTCATTGATCTTCAGGAAAAGACGCCTGTCGTCACCGTCACAAAGGACTGTGGCCATTACGAGAACCGGGATACCGTACCGCCTGCAGCGATGATGTCGATAGCGAAAGTCGCAGTGGATCAGGTGCTGAACAAGATATTGCTCGGGCTGCCTCTGGTAGAGGCTCACACCCAAGTCAGCCAGTAGCTGAGGCGGCGCCCGGCCCCTACGGGGCTAGCATGTCTGTGGGTGTCCTACCGAACGCCCCGTGGGGTGGCTGGGCACCGCTGGCCCCTGCGGGGCTGGCATCACGTCTGGCCACTGCGTGGCCGGTGGTGCGATTCGTTCCGTGTTTTCCTCCTGCCCTTCCGTTGCTTTCTGCCGCTGCTGATGAGTTGTCTGTGGCGGCATTCCTTCCTGTTCCCGTGAGGGTTCTCTGCGGTATTTGTCGCTGTCTTTTCTGATCCTGTGCCTCGTTGATATGTGATGTGCACAGGGGATGAGGTGGGGAATGCAGCTGATTTTGTGTGAGAAGCCCAGTCAAGCAAAAGAGATCGCCGCACTCGTTGGCGCAAGCAAGCGCGGTGAGGGGTGTTTGCTGGGGAATGGCGTCATAGTGACCTGGTGTATAGGCCACTTACTGCGGATGGCGGAACCCGACGAGATTAACCCAAATTGGAAAGAATGGCGCCTGGAGCAGCTACCCATGATCCCGGGCGAGTGGTCCATGCGGGTGGACGCTGACAAGGCAAAGCAATTCAAAGCGATTAAGTCTCTGTTAACTCAAGCCACCTCAGTAGTGATTGCGACAGATGCGGGGCGTGAGGGGGAGATGATCGCCCGTGAGATCATTGAGCACTGCAACTGGCGCAAAGGCCCTGTGCATCGGTTGTGGGCTTCTTCTCAAGATGAGGCTACGTTGCGCAAAGCGCTGGCATCACTGTTGCCCGGTGCCTCCAAGGAGCCCCTGTACTGGTCGGCATTGGCCCGATCACGAGCCGACTATATCGTCGGTATGAACATGACCCGCCTGTACTCGCTGCTGGCAAAGCAGCAGGGTTATCAGGGGGTGCTATCAGTCGGGCGTGTGCAGACGCCTACGCTGGCACTGGTGGTCGCGCGGGATCGGGAGATCGCCCGCTTTGTATCAAAGCCGTTTTTTGAGGTTGTGATCACGGCAGACGGAGGCCATGGCCGCACCTTTGCCGCGCAGTGGTTACCCGTGGCCCAGGTGGCAGATGAGGAGGGCCGCTGTATTAACGGCCCGATTGCGCAGCAACTGGCTGCCCGACTCCGGGGGCAGGCGGCACAGGTCGCTTCTGTGGAGGTAAAGCGAATGCGGGAGCAGCCTCCCCTGCCCTTTAGCCTGAGTGCCTTGCAGCAGATCTGTGATCGTAAATTCGGGTTCGGCGTTCAGCAGACACTGGATATCGCTCAGTCGCTGTATGAGAAACATAAAGCCACCACCTATCCACGCAGTGATTGCCGTTATCTGCCGGTGGCGATGCTTGAGGAAGTAAAACCCGTCCTGCAGGCACTGGCTCAGTCTGATCCGTCCCTAGGGCCACTGGTGATGCAGCTGGACAGTCGGCTGCGGTCAGCTGCCTGGAATGATGAGAAGGTGAATGCCTCAGACCACCACGCCATTATTCCGACGATGGGAGTGATTGATCTGTCAGCGATGACCGAGGACGAGCGCCGGGTGTATGAACTGATTCGTCTTCATTACCTGATGCAGTTTATGCCTGCTCACGAGTATGACCGGACTGAGGTGATGCTGGTCGCGCTGGGGCAGCAGTTTAAGGCTGTGGGCAAAGTGATCGCCGTTACCGGATGGCGGGCGCTGATGGCAAAGTCTTCTGCGGCGGAGTCTGATGAGGCTGAGGATAGCGATGCCGGTGGGCAGGAGTTGCCGCCGTTGGAGCAAGGACAAGTTTGCCCGGTCACCGATGCCCAAGTCGTGGAGAAGAAGACCACGCCGCCCAAATTTTTTACTCAGGGAACGCTGATTGCCGCGATGAAAGGCATTGCGCGTTATGTGGCGGATCCACGCCTGAAGGCCAAGTTGAGCGAGACGTCTGGCATCGGTACCGAAGCCACCCGGGCGGCCATTATCGAGGGGCTGATCAAACGGGGGTTTCTGTTGAGCAGTAAGCGGTCGGTCAAAACCACCGAAGCAGCACAGTCGCTGATTGATGCTCTGCCCCAGCCGCTCACTGATCCCGGGACCACGGCACTGTGGGAGCAGGCGCTGTCTGCCATTGAGCGGGGTGAGCTGACACTTGATCAGTTTGTGGCGACTCAGGCGCAATGGATCACTCATCTTGTTCATGAAGCCAAGCAGGCTGGTCGCGGGGCGTTACAGATTGCCGCTACTCCAACACAAGCCTGTCCGCTGTGTTCTGCGCCCATGCGCAAGCGCAGTGGCGCCAATGGCCCGTTTTGGGGCTGTACTCGATGGCCTGACTGTAAGGGGGTAGTCGATGGTGGCGGCAAGAAGAAGCGGGCACGCAAGAGGGTGGAGGGCACGGCATGACGTCATGGTTCATGGGTTGCACTGCTCACTTTTGCTGGTAATAATGGCCTTACAAAACGTTGACCGCTGACGTCCAATAGCGGCTCCCAAAGACGCAGCCTGAGTGAGAGTGCGTCGCCCCGTCGCCCGATGTGGGTTCCAGGCCAGATCAACAAACAGGGGAACGAGGTTCCCGTACCGACGACGGTCACTGCCTTCCTCTGTTTGTTTCCTCTCGCGACTTTCGTTTTTCTGCTCTTCTGATGGGCAGGCATACCACCGAAGTTTTCTGCCGTATGTGATTGATGGCAGTGCACTTCGGGGTGTGCCTCTGGCCCCATGTTGTTCAACGCTGTGCCTGCCAGCTGCTGCAGGAGCCGTTTGTGTGGGGATCCACGCCATTGATCAGGCCGCGGGCTACGATACCGGCCAGCAATCGACAGATTGCAGTAGCCATCCTTTTCCTGTCGCTCTGTTATCCGCTGTTGTGTTTTTCTACTGCTGTTGTACGTGATTCGTTGTATCTATCCCTTCCCATGATGTGAGCGGCGGCGCTGCTGCCGCTTACCCTACCTGCTGTATCCCGTCCCGACGCTTCGTTGTGGCGCTGTGTATCGCTATGACGTCGCCCTACCTTGTTTCCCTATTTTGATTATTTTGCTTTTTTTGATGTGTTGTTGATGGGGAAGCCCTGTCTGCGGGTTAATCCTCATCGATGAGCTGAGGGTTGGCCGATGTGCGTTGACTTGACTTCCCTCGGTGCGGCGGAAAAAATGGCCGCACGTTATCAGTCTGTTGACTGAAACCCAGTCGCTTCACCTAAGGCGATGACTAACCTGCGGGTTAGTGGTGATTTGCGTGGACAGTATCTCGGCTCATGGCTACGGCACGCACTGGCACTGCCAGCTGATACCACTTTCTCTTATTACGTTGTACTGCACTACTTTGGTCCGGCCCCTCAATGGTGTGTCCGGGCACACTGTTCCGCGTTTCCGTCCGTCAGGCATGCCGTCCTGAGGGCGCTACCCTGTCGGCCTTCTGATTGGATTGACTCGACAGGTGACCTTGTATGTCTACTCAACATCGTTCTCACGCTGATGCGTCTGAACAGGCGTTTACCTTTGCTGACTGCCCCGATCTGCATCTTGCAGACGTCGCAGACTGGCTCAAAAGCTACAGTGCAGCCTGTCCTTATGACATGGATGCCGTCGCTGAAACTGTTGCCCGGCACCAACAACGCCGCTGGGAAAGTTCCTGCTCCATGGTCGATTTATCTGTCCTGCGTCGCTCTGCGCACACGGGGCTGATGATCGCTGCTCGTTTTGCCCGAAAGATGGCAGATCGCATTCAGTGATCTGACTGACCATCCATTTTCGTTATTTCGACATGTCGTTATCACCCTGCTGGGAGTCTTTATTCCCTTCAGGGAGTCATGGCTTTCACAGGGTTCATTTCGTTCCGAACCTTTTGGAGGCTCTACCATGACTACTCAAAACGCTTCTCAGTTTTTCGATTTACACACTTCTGGCATTGGCTATATCAACCGCATTCGCCTGGTTGAGCCAAAAAAAGGAGAGCCCTTCTGGGCCTGTTCTATCGCCGCCTTGCGGGGTGATACGAACAATGTGGAATACACCTATTTCGATGTCCGCGTGTCGGGCACCGAAGCGGCGCGTTTGATCGCTCGGTGTCAACAAGCGGTGGAGGCTGGCAGCAAGATGCTGATCAGTTTCAAGATCGGTGACATCTACCCTGACGTATTCACCTATGCATCCGGTGATCGTAAGGGTGAAACAGGTGTCAGTCTGAAAGGCCGTCTGCTCATGATTCGTTGGATCAAGAAAGATGGCGAAATGATTTACCAGATGCCTAAAGCGGACGACGCGAGCGGTGCTCCTGCTGATACAGCAGGCACACCCGGTGCTAACGCGGCATAACTACTCAATCTATTTTGCTTCACAGTCATTGGCCCAGTTCTGATCTCTGATCGGTACTGGGTCTTTTTTTGTCTGATCAACTGCTACTAGGGGAATAACCGTTTCCCCTGGGGGCACGGCTATTCCCCATGATGGAGGAATACCGTGGTCACTCAACCTGAGCGTGCTCACGACCTGACCCAAGAAGATCGTCTGTTTCTGTCACAGCTCCAGCGTGGGTTGAGGAGTGAAATGGCCACTATCTTCGATAGTCGGTTTGGTCGTTGCACTACACCGCTGGTCGGGGCTTTTGTGGCTCTGCAGGGTAAGAAAATACTGCAGTACGACAAGCAGCGACCGTGGACATGCAAGGCCACCCCTCACTCCGTGCCCTACCAGGCACCGCAGTATCTGGAGCTGGAGGCATTGCAGTCCTGGGGGATCGCCCTGAAACATACGATCTGGCTGGATAACCTCTGTGATGAGGGCGTCTATTTTGGGCAATTTGTCCCAGAGCAGGTGTTAATCATGAGTCGTTGTGGCGAAGTAATTCAGCGTCATGACGGTCAATGGTTTGATAGTTACCTGCCCATAGCAGATCTACCACTTCATGAAGCCATGGCGAAGGCGCTGGATATCCAGCGCATTAACGAGCGCCGCGAAGGCAATTACAACACTGCGAATAGATTATTGATTGAGGCCCAGCGTCTTCGCGAAGCCGTTTCAATGTCCCGACTACACTGGCAGTTACATGAGCTGAAGCAAATCCACGCGGTGACGCGCTGGATGCAGACCGCTCGGTAACGCATTTTTCTTTCGCTTTTTCATTACACCACCACTGGGGGAAACGCTTCCCTAGGGGGGGTGTTTCTCCTGGCCATCCTTGAACCCTGGAGATCCACGATGAAAGCCTTATCCACTGCCGCTGTTCATATCCGCTCCACTGCTGCCCTGACCGATGACGACAAACGCTGGCTGGCCCAGCAACGTCGGTCTCTTGAACTGGGTACCGATATGTATCTGTTCAAACGTCTGGGGGTGCTTCGGCACTGTCGGGTGGTGGTTCTGTCGGATGACAGTCCTTTTCGTTATGTACCCCTGCCTCACCAGGTGTTCACGGCACAGGCCATGAGCCTGGCCATGGCGGCGGTGATGGGATCGACGTTCCGTGAGGTGCGTATCGAGTCCGTTCGCGATCCCTGGACTGGCTACGACATCAGCGGCTACGGCTGTTTCCTGTCGTTCGACGGCGAAAGCTGGAGTTCTTCGGTTTACTGGGTCCGTGAATATGAACGGATTCGGGAGGAACTGGAGAGCACGGGACTACACCCGTACTTCATTCAGCGGGAGGTCTGGAGTGATCGCCCATGGCGAGCTCAGGTGGTCAATGCCCATCATGGGTTTGATCTGTCTGACATCGATGATGACGTGAACTGATCGCTCCTACGCTTATCCATTTAACCAACCACCCTTGGGGGAAATGCTTCCCTCTGGGGGTGTTTCTCCTGGTCATCCTTGAACCCTGGAGATCCACTATGCGCATTCTCTTTATTTCAGCGTTTGCCTCTGACACCTCCGTGCTAACCGGACAGCCCAAGCAACAGTGGCTGGCCGAGGAGCGCCATGTGATCGCTCAGGCGCTGGACAGAATGCAGCAGCATTTAGCGTCCGCGCAGTCCTATCTGGACGAAGGTGATACTCAACAGGCCCAGTGCTGGGCATACGCCGCCGGGGAGAACGGATAGCTCCGACACCTCTCATTAACCATTTCACTACCACCCCGGAGGCACCCATTCCCTTCGGGGACAGGTGCTTCCCGTTATCCATTGGAACCTTCGGGAGCATGCTATGACGTCAACTACCTTTTCCGCACACACGGTTAACACCGTCACGCGGGTGTCTGAGGTGATTGTGCCTGGTTGCCTGATCATCATTGACAGCACTATTACGCTGGATGTGGTCTGCCCACCGTACTGCACGGCGCCGATACGTCTTTCGTCGCAGGCGACTATTGATCTCAACGCCTCGCTCAGTGTGGCTGAGGCGATGAGGGACGCGGAGGGGCATTTCCGATACCTGCGCCATCTGGCACAGGTCAGCGTGGAACAGGCTGGACCGCATGCCCCTGTTCTTCTTCCTGTCAGCATGACCATTCGCAGTCAGGAGGCCAGTTTCAGGGGCGTGAATTTTCAACGCTACCAGGACGGCCAGTGGGAAGAGGACTATGCCCTGATTCCCCCTGAACAATGGCGTGTGACGCAGGAGAAGATCGACTTCTTTGGTCGCACCTGCAGTGAGCTGATCAGACACGGAGACGTGCTTGAAGCAGCAGACTGGCAGGGTCGGGAAGCCGTACTGGCTGACCGGCTCAGGCTCTCCCGCCTTGTGGCGGGTGAACCTGCCTGATCTGTTTCACGCTTTTTTCACTTTGAACCTTCGGGAGAACGTTATGAACTCAACTATCGCCAGGGTGAACGCGGCACAAGCAGTGACGTGTCTGTGGGATGTGATCGTGCCCGATGGCCTGATCGTCATTCACAGTGACATCGCTTTTGAGCTGGGCTGTGCACCTTATTACTCCGGTCCCCTGCGTACCCGTACCACGACCCGTCTGCCGCTTCAGGCATCGGTCAGGGTGGCGGAAGCAATGCAGGTCGCGGAGGGGCATTTCCGGGAAATGGCACGCCTGGCTCAGGTCAGAGCGGAGCAGCATGGCCCTCATGCCCCTGTTCTTATTCCTCAGTCCATGGAGATCCTGTGTGAAGGCGCGGTACTTCAGCGCTACACCCAGGGGAGCTGGCAGGACAATGTGGTACTGATTCCTCGTCATCAGTGGCTGGCTACGCAGGCACAGATGGATCAGATCAGCGATACCTGGGTATCGCTGATCCATCAGGAGCAGTATGCCGAGGCGTCGGCCTGGCAGGAGAAAGAGCATCGGCTGCGTGAGCAGCTGAGCTTGTCCTGTGTACTGGCCGGTGAGCCTGCGATTCAACAATGGGGACGTTTGCCGGGTTCACCTGAACCTGCCTGACGTCTGACTACACGCTGACGTTTCACATTAACCATCCCTGGGGGAAACACTCCCCCAGGGGGTGTTTCTCCGACTACTGTTTTGGAGAACACCATGGTTACTCTTTCCTCTATCTCTTCTACTCGCGCTGTTGTGTCCATGTTCGATGCTGTGCCCAAGACTCCGCAGGAGATTGTGGCACTGAAACGTCGGTGGCGTGAAAGCTGTCGCGCATGGAACATCGAACAGACAGGCGGTTTTGAAGCGCATTATCTAGAGCTGTTGGCCTATCGCATTGAGTGTGAGGCCCACAGCTGTGTGATCAAGAAAAGCCAGGCCTGGGATCATGAGATCAAGTTACTGGCTGATCGACTGGGTTGCTCTGGCAATCTCCGAGTGGCTGAGTATGTGCTCAATATAGAACGCGCTTTACTGCGCTTTGAGGAGCCCGGGCTGCGTCTGCAGTCGGGGCGCTGATCAGCGTTCTCTCTCTCGTTACTGTCTTTTCTTTCACTGCCCATGGGGATCTGTCCCTATGGGCAGATTCCCTGCCGGCGCAACCGGGGTGTTCACCCCAGAGGTCCATCATGGATACCACTGTGCTAGCGCTGTTTCAGTTCGCCGCCATGCTAATGCAGCGGCGTGCTGCGCAGTTTCCTGTCTCAAAATTCACGCACTCGGCGATGTTTTGGCCCGAATGTCCCTGGGCTGAGCCCGGGGAGTGTGCCGTCGACTGGCGTTTGTTCGGTGGGCTGTCGCCCACGGAAGTCGCGGCGCTGTCTTCTACGGATCGGCAGTGTGTGATGGCCCTTTCTCTGTCACCAGTCTGGCAGCAGTGTGTCACTACGCTCTTTGCAGAGATGGATGTCTGGCTGTCATCGGAGGTGGCAGCATGAGTTTCTCTCTCAGTGCGGAAGAACGCGCCATTATCGATCAAGCAAAGGCGATTCTCATGGGGTCTCTACGAGAGCCAGGCGCTTCGATTCATGCGACGGACGCCGCACGCGATTATCTGTGGCTGCAGCTGGCCGCTCATGAGCGTGAGGTGTTTGCAGTGTTGTTTCTTGATACCCGACACAGGGTCATCAGTTACGACGAGCTGTTTTTCGGCAGCCTCGATAAAACGCGGGTGTACCCACGTGAAGTGATCAAGCTGGCTCTGCAACGCAATGCCGCGGCAGTCATCTTTGCTCACAATCACCCTAGCGGAGACCCCGCACCCAGTGAAGCCGATATCGCCATCACCCAGAGCCTCAAAACGGCGCTGGCACTGGTGGATATATGTCTACTCGATCATATCGTCATAGGCCGAGAAGCCGTCTCGTCGATGGCTGAACTCGAACTGTTTTAACTCAACCACTCAACTCAACATAACCTTTGGAGGCCACCATGGCTGAACTGACTCAACCCATGACCCAGTCTCAATTCCTGCAGCTGCAGGACGAACTGGACCAACGGCTACTTGCGTGCGCTATGGGCCAGGAGACAGACGATACGGATCTGCGTATCGCCGAACTCCATAGTCTACTAGATGACGCGCCCTGGACACTGGTGCCCGGTGAGGGGTGCATTCTCAAAACCCAGTGGGATGCCCTGTTTGCTGCGTCAGCGGCAAAATAATCCTTTCTCTTTGGTCGTGTGATACACGACGTGATGTGCGGCTCCTTCGGGGGCCGTTTTTGTTTCTGTTGGGTCTGGGGTAGGCATCATGACGTGTTTTGTAACCCCGAAACCTTGTAACTCGGCGGCATTTGTCTATATCATTTATATTGACATACCACTTAAATGAGCCACCAGCACACAGCACCACCGCACGTTGCGCTATGCATTCGGGACGGGAGAGACGGCTACGGAGAACGATGATGATACCGAGTGACTACCATGACGATCCTAAACTCACTCTGCTGACTGAGCAGCTGTATGAACTGCAGGTGCCTGCCAGCGTGTGCCTGTATGTGTTGTTGCGGAAGCGCGGTATCAAACTGGGCTTCCTGGCTGATTTTGTCGGTATGCCTTACCCAACACTGCTAGACAAGTTAGAAGTCCCCGGTCATCGCCGTCCCGAGGTGTACAGCAGAATGCAGCTGGACCTCCGTACTGCCTTGGGGGTCGATATGATCGGCATCTATCAGGAGGTAGTGTTTGGTGGTGCAGGCTATGACTATGATTACCCTGCTGTTGTTGCAGCGCTGTACGAGGCCAATGTCGAGGGTGCGGTCGTCATCTACGTGCTGTTCAAATTGTATGGCCAGCAGAAGGCCTTGCAGAGTAAAGATGACCTGGCTCAGTCGATTCTTGAAAAACACAGCGCCATGAGAACTGGGCGCTTGATGGATACCTTGAACGCACGTTTAGGGACTCACGATGGAGTGACTCAGGACGTTGTGGCTGTTTTTGGGGTGGATGTCGCCGCCCTGTATGGCAAGAAGAAAACTCTCTGGCCCAAGCGGGACACGTCCGAGTGTGCTATTGACCCAGAAAGGTTGGTGGCAGAGTTGCCTGGTAGCTATTACTCGGCCAAGTCGATGGAAGAGCTGGATGCAAAACGCCTGGATGAGTACCGCCAGATGATCTCCGGGGGCCGCAATGCACTGGAGGTTGCGCGTGAGATGCTGTCTCACAACATCATGCTGCGGGACGTGGCTGAAATAGTCGGGAAGACGCAGGACAATCTGTGTCATCGCATACCTAAAGCGGAGCGTGATGCTCTGCGTCGTCAGGGTATTGAACGCACGGCCACGACGTCCAGTTGATCCTGTTTTGATGCTGTTGTTTTTGATGACCGAATGGGGCTCCGCGTGAGCCCCATTTTGTTTTGGGGGCAATAAACCCTCGCTTTCTCCGTTAGGGTTGTTTACTGACGCGCTCAGTCACCTGCGGCACTGTGCCTCGCACAACGTTGTCGCGAGGTTCCTATGAGCAGTCCGTTCTATCCCATCCGTTATCGCCAGTGGCGTACTCCCCTGTTTGCCTGTCTGTCACCCGGTCTGGCTGTTGCGCTGGCCTGCGGTGTGCTGGCCGGGTGTGCCCAGCAGCAACCTAAACCGGCCCCTGAACCTGTATCGTCGGTCAGCCCCTACCTGATTGCGCCTGATGTCTATGCAGGCGATCTGCCGGGTGTCGAAGCGGGGGCATCCCCTGCGACTGTTACCTATGGCCGTTATACCGAGGTAGCAGTGGGTCCAACCGTGGCCCAGCGCGATCTGATGGCACAGATCATCGATATCCAGATTCCTACCTCCATGTCGCCCAGTGTGGGTGATGCCGTGCGCTATGTCCTGGCCAAGTCGGGCTACAGCCTGGCGGCCCCTTCCTCCGTGACCGACCCGCTCTATACCGCCCCATTGCCTGCGCCGCTTTACCGCATTGGGCCGATGGCTCTGCGGGATGCGCTGCAAGTCTTGGGAGGTCCTGCCTGGCAGGTGCAAGTGGATGAGCTGCACCGCCTGGTGCAGTACGTGCCTCGCCCGGGCTATGCCGCACCGGCAGAGGTGGTGGATGTCAGCGCGTCGGCGCTGGCGACAGTGAAGGTGGGTCAGGCGAGTGAAGCCGGTACGGTGGATGAGAGGGAGGCCGCGGCGGTGCCAACGCCTGTGCGTCCGCGTCGTCAGTCCGGTGAGCAGTGAGGAGCACGGCCATGAGTCAGGATTATCAACCCTCTGCACTGGATGTGCTTGATGATGACCAGCCCGCAATGCAGCGGGCACCCCATCAAGCATCGCTTGGAAGTGGCGCAGATCGTCAGGATCGCAGCGGGCGAGTAGCCCCGCGTGCAGGTAATGGTCTGGCCGTGCTGGCATTGATCTCCGGCGTGCTGGCGTTAGGGGTGTCGGGCTTTGGGATCTATCAGAACCTGCAGCTGGGTTCGAGCGACCGGCAGCAGTCAGCGGTAATCAATGCTCAGGCTGCGGCAGTGGAGAAGGAGTTGAATGAGCTTCGCAGCTATACCACGGGTCTGGAACAGAAATTGACGGCATTGTCGTCCACCTCAAATGGTCTGGTCGGGCTGGCGAGTCGAATCGATCAACTGGAGCGCAGCCAGGGAGCCGGCAGTGCCATGACCGAGGAGTTACACAAGGCGCTGGCCGGACTCGGTGACCGTCTGGGAGTGGCGGAATCATCACTCACGGTGATGTCGGCCCGTCTCGATGCGCAGTCTGCTCAGGTGGAGGCCAATGCCGCTGCCGCTGTTCAGGCACGGCAGGTCACGGTGGCTTCTGCAAAAAAGCCGGTGACCCGCACGAGTAAGCCACGGGTCCTGACGCCCCCCTTTGTGGTACTGGGGGCTGAGGTGCGGGGCGGTGAGTCCTTTTTATCCGTCGCGCCCTCGGCGACCTCATCGTTATCGCAGGTCGTGTTGCTGAAAGTGGGGAGCGTGTATTCCGGCTGGAAATTGCAGTCACTGGGTGATGGACGCGCTGTATTTAACGTCAGCGGGCGTAGCCAGGAGGTGGCGTTATGACGCCGCTAAAGTGGCTGGTAATGGGAGTGTCGCTGTCGGTTGTGGGTCAGTGTCTGGCAGGTTCTGTGGGTACCTCTCGCGCGGAAACGTCACAGATGACCCAGTCTCAGGGGGCGCAATCACAAGCCGTCGATTCCTCTGCAACCGCAGCGGAGTGGGGGCTGAGCGCCGGTGAGTGGACGCAATATCAGCAGGCCATGGCCGGTCAGCGGGGGATCTGGTCGCCGGGGCTGGACCCGATTACCACCCTTGGGGTCACCGCTAAGACAGACGCAGAGAGACGGCGTTTCGCCGAGCTGTTTGTCAAAGCCGAGGCGGTGCGGGTGGAGAAAGAACTCGCCTTCCAGAAAGCGGTTGATGCGGCCTGGGCACGGCTACTCCCCACCACGCAGCCCATCATGGGGCTGGCCAGTTCGTCACCTGCTTCTTCAGCGTCACCTTTTGGTCAGCCTGCGGTGCCATCGGTGGGGGTGATGAGCGCCGGACGAGTCTCATTATTTGTGCGTGATAACTGCGTGCTCTGTGATCGTGAGCTGAAAAAGCTGCTGAGCCAGAACCGCCCGATCGACATCTATCTGGTCGGCAGTGAGGGTAACGACCGAACCATTCAGTTGTGGGCACTGGCACGGGGGATCAGCCCCGCCGCCGTCAAGTCAAAGCAGATCACCCTCAACCATGATAACGGCACCTGGGCATCCATGGCCGGAGCTGCTCATGCCGGTGATTTGCCCGGTCTTATGCAACAGGTCGCCGGTGAGTGGCGAATCGTGCACGAATGAGGCCGGTCACTGTGACGGCCGCTCTCCTGCTCTGGGGCATTTCACTGTTGCCTGGCGTGGCGACAGCTGCCCGTTTTGTGCCTCCGCCGTCGTTTCAGATGGTAGCCCAGGAGGCAGCCGTTCCCGATGTGCTGCTGTACGCCCTGACGCAAACCGAGAGCAATGCCGGTTTGGTGGATGGCAGCTTCAGTCCGTGGCCATGGACACTGAATGTCGCGGGTAAAGGGTTTCGTTATCACTCCCGTGCTGAGGCTTGCAGCGCCCTGCAGGAGGCACTGGCGAGTCACCGTCCGGGCAACATCGATGTCGGCATTGCACAGGTGAATATCGGTGCCAACGGTCATCGTTTTTCATCGCCCTGTGCGGGACTTGATCCAATGCTGAATCTGCGTACAGCCGCGCAGATCCTGCGTGAGCAGTTTGAGGCCAGCAAGGGCAGCCAGGGAAACCCGGTGGACGACTGGATCTGGGCTGCAGGTCGGTATCACCGGCCTGCAGGCGGTGAGCCTGCGGCGAAGTACCGGGCAACCGTCAGACGGTTTTTGCGCAAGTTGGGATTACAGGTGTGATGAATAAGGAGGGGGTGATGCAAGGTATGCAAGCGATGCGGTGGGTGGTCGGGGGCTTGTTGGCCGTGGCGATGAGTCAGGCCATGGCGCTGGAAGTTGTGGCGGATCACGGTGGTGTGCCAGCACAGCCGTATTACTCACCAATCAATAACGTGTCGGACCCGGAGATCGCTGGAGAACCCGCGCCGGTACGCCCGCCTCTGGCAGCGGCAGGTCTGCCCCATCAGGTGAGTATTGCCGACATGCTGCCGGTGACCAGCCAGCTGCAGCCCAGGCGCGTGGCACGGCGTGCCGTGAGCCTGCCGGGGATGACGCCGTTGTTTCTGGTCGGCTACGACAACCTGAGTCTGCAGTGGTTGAAGGTGCGCGGTGGACAGTTGCAGCAGATGCGGGCCACCGGCGTGGTCGTGAACGTGCAAACACCGGCACAACTGGCGGAGCTGCAGCGCATGGTACCCGGTGTGCAGTTGCTGCCAGAGTCCGCCGATGATATGGGCTCGCGTCTTCAGCTGTCTGGCTATCCGGTACTGATCACGGCCACGGCCATCGAGCAATAAGAGGACGCAAGATGTTAACGACTCGTGTAGGCAAGAGCCGTCTGGCTGAGCTGGCCCTGCGGCAGGCGCTGGATGAGGATCGCCCTCCCCGCCCCACGTCACTGCATGCGGATCCTGCCGGCATGGCCGAAGAGGGGCTGGCGTTCAGCCAGGCCTGGGCCCGGCTGAGCATGCACCCGGATCTGTCGCGCTGCGCATCCGGGGTGGCCGCACAGGTGGTGGAAGATGCGTCCAGGGCGTTGATTCCGCTGGTGCGCCGGGCACGGGGGGTACTGGGCGAATCAATGAGCAATACGGATCTGCAGGCGGTGATGTGTGATCGCTCAGGGTTGTTTGCCCTGTGTGAACGATATACCGCGCACTACCTGGATGTGATGCAGCCCCTCACCTGGATGCTGGTGTCCGACCGGCAGGCACAGCTGCACCGCTCTGCCATTCCCCGTGAGTGTGCGGGACGGGATGCTCGTATGATCGCCATCGTGCAGCTGGTTCGGGAACGGCAACTGCGGATAGATGATGGGCTCTGTGCAGCGCTGATACGGCTGCTGGGGTTCAGTGCCGAGCGGGTGTGTCTGTTACTGACGGCAGCACAGGCATTGTTGGCTGACGAGGGAGCAGAGGCGTGACCGACAAGCATGTTATTGAGTCGTTGCTGCGCCCGGCGGTGGAGCTTAATACCGTGGCAGTGGCCGTATCTGCGGCCTTTGTGTCTGCCACCGCGCCCTGGTCGCTGGCTCTCACGCCGTCGGTAGGCTACGGGGTGGCGTGCGGCTTTGGTGTACTTGCCTGGGTGCGCTGGAATGAGGCGTCGGTGGTACTGCGCTACCGCCGTAGCTCCAATACGATAGCAACCTACAAGGCCTGGCGTATGCAGAAGGCTGAACTCAGTGAGCTGGGTCTGGTCGCAGGCATGGGGGTCGCACTGGTGATTCTGGTGCTTTACCTGGCCAACAAAGCCGCCGCCATTCTCGCGTGAGGCTGAGTCGTGACTAAAAACGAGGATGCACGCTACCTGCCTGAGCGGCTGAATCGGGAGCCCACGGTGATCCGTGGGCTAACCAACAACGAGCTGTTACTGGTCATCGGCAGTGGTGTGGTAGTGGGCCTCGTGCTGGGAGTGTTCATCGTCGTTCTGCTACTGCCAGGGCAATTGCCGGCCATCCCCACCAGTATGGCGGTGTGTGGCTATCTGGCCCTGCGTTTTGGCAGCGACCGACTGGCTGCCGCCAAACGCAATAAGCCCGGTGCCTGGTTTTACCGCATGTTGGAGTGGCGGCTGCATCACGGCAGTGTCAGCCGCCTGTTTTTTCGTAAGGCATCACTGATCGATCAGGATGCAACCTGGTGGCTCCGCCGTGAGGGGGTACGGCGCCGATTGAGACGGAAACGCCAGGGCATGTTCGACTGATGGCCCTGGATACCTCTCAGATAACGCGCCACTGCTAGCTACCTTCTTCCCACGCTGTATTCCTATTTCACTCTGGAGTTTTTATGAGCCGACATCGCACTGCGCTGTCATCACGAGACTCGCACATCACCAGTCTGCGACTGGTGATTGCGCTGTTAGCCGCGATTGCAGGGTTCACGTCGTGGGGGTGGTATACCGCTCCCCGTCATTTGACTGTACACAACCCGCCTGACCTGCGCAGTGGCAGTACCCGCGCCTGGTGGGAGGTGCCACCCAGCACGGTTTACTCATTTGCCTTTTATATTTTCCAGCAACTGAACTACTGGCCGCGTGATGGTGAGAGTGACTATCACGAGCGGATTGAGACGCTGCGTGCGTATCTCACCCCGTCCTGCAAGGCCTGGCTGGATAGCGACTATGAACGCCGTAAGGTGAGCCAGGAGCTGACCGACCGGGTGCGTTCTGTCGCAGAGATTCCAGGGCGCGGGGTTTCGGATGACCGGGTACATATCCAGGATCGCGACCACTGGGTGGTGGATCTGGAGTTAATGCTGACCGAAAGCGTTCATGGTGAGTCGGTCAAGAAGCTGGCCATGCTGCATCCGTTGAAGGTGGTGCGCTGGGATATGAATCCTGAAACGAACCCATTTGGACTGGCCCTGGATTGCTATGACTCCCTGCCAGAGCGACTGGATGGCAGTGTGATGGAGGAGGTGAAATGAAGATGATGACACGCATGGGTGTAAGCCTGGTCGTGGGGATGGTGCTGTCTCCCCTGGCTTCTGCCGTGGAGCTGGTGCACTGGAATCGGGTGCCGATCAAAACCGCACTGGCTGTCGGCCAGGAACGGATTGTCTATGTGGATCGTAATGTGAAGCTGGCCCTGCCGGTGGCCCTGGCCGATACCCTGCGGGTACAGAATGCCGGTGGGGCGCTGTACCTCAAAGCCGCTGCACCCTTTCCCGAAACCCGTATTCCGCTTCAGGTAGTGGAAACAGGCGAGATTATTCTGCTGGACGTGACCGCGCAGGATGCGGCCACCGTCACAGCCAACAGCTCGGCCTATGAGCCGATGAAGGTGCTGTACGGGGAAGGGGATGACCTGAGCAGCTTTGGTATCACGGCAGGTCTGTCGCCCAACTATGCCAGTGATGGGATGCCGGGCAGTGCAGGTGCGGGCGCCGTGTCTGCTCGTGCGTCAGGTTCGTCAGCGAACAGCGCAGCGGCTCCCGCCGCACCGCGCCCGACGGCCGATGATGCCGTCGCCGGTCGCATTGGCCGCACGGATGCCACCTCTCGCACTCCTGCCCCTATTTCTCTCACGCGCTATGCCGCGCAGAACATGTACGCCCCGTTACGTACCGTCGAGGCACTGCCTGGTGTGAGCGCGGTACCCGTGCGCGCCAAAGGCCCGCTGGGATCGCTGCTGCCCTCGCTCGATGTCGATGCCCGTGCCGTCGCGGCCTGGAAACTGGCTGACTACACCGTCACGGCAGTACGCCTGATCAATCGGGCTCCTCGTGCGGTCCTGCTCGACCCCCGTCTGCTGAATGGGGATCTGTATAGTGCCGCCTTTCAGCATCCGACGCTGGGGCCGGCAGGTAGCGCCGAGGATACCACGACGGCGTATCTGGTGACGCAGGGCAAAGGTCTGGAGTCCGCCCTGCTGCCCCTGCCCTACCGCCCAGCTAAAGGAGCGAAATGATGGCGACGATCAGAAGCAATGGACTATTGAAGGTCATCATTCCTGCTGCGGTCATCGGTGCCGTCGCGATTGCCTACTCTGGCCGCGACGACAGCAGTAGCGACACGCCGGCGCAGGCAGCCCAGGGTACCTCTGTGCGGGAGTTGACGTCGGAGGAGAAAAAGCGGTTGGGCATGGACGGTGCTCAGGACACGGTGTCCGCACTGGTCGCAAAGATTGATCAAATGCGCGATTCGCAGTCGAAATCCAACCAGCTGATGCAGCAGTTGCTGGAGGAAAACGACACCTTACGGCAGAAGGCCGGGGATGTGGAAGGTGCAGCCAGTACCGCTGTCTCCAGTCAGCTGGCATCGGCCAAGAACGAGCTGATGGGACAGGTCGGTGAGCAGCTGTCCCAGTTCGAGAACCGCATGAATACCGTCACCAGCCAGCTGAACGCAGTGGGCAGCGACGGCGCCGTCTCAGGCTCATCCATGGGGGGAGCGGGCTCTGTGCCCCTGCCTGCGGATGCGGGTTTAGGGGGGCTGGGGGGTACCGTGACCTTCGGCGGGGAAACCTATATGTGGGTGGAGCCGCAGGACATGCGTAAGACCGATGCCAACGGCATGGTGTCCAGTACGGGAAGTCAGTTCAGTTTCCCCTCGTCATTCGGTGAGGTGGGTTCGCTGGCTGACAAAGGACTGAGTTCACTCAACAGCGCCACAAACGGTGCGGCGGCTCAGGTGCTGGGAAGTTCAGCAGAGGAAGACGCTGTGCCAGTGTACACCGTCGCAGAGAACGCCACCCTGATGGGTTCGGTCTCTATGACCGCGCTGTTGGGACGTATCCCGATCAATGGTTCTGTGCAGGACCCCTACCCATTCAAGGTTGTCATCGGTTCAGACAACCTGATGGCTAACGGCATCGAGCTGCCGGATGTGGCGCAGGCCGTGGTATCAGGTGTGGCCACAGGCGACTGGGTACTGAGCTGTGTGCGGGGTTCTGTCACTTCCATCACCTTCGTTTTCACCGACGGCACCATTCGCACTATCAACGGCCAGAGCGAAGAAGGCGGGCAAAGTCAGGGCAACGGATCATCGGCATCAGGTGCCGGAGCGCAGGGAGCGACACAAAGCCTGGGATGGTTATCCGATCCCTATGGGATTCCCTGTATCTCCGGTGAGAAAAAATCCAATGCCATGGAGTACCTGTCGACTCAGTTCGGTTTAGGGATGGCCACCGCAGCGGCCTCCGCTTCTGCCCAGTCAGAGACCACGTCGGTCACCGGGACGGATGCCGTGGTCACTGCTGTCACAGGCGATGCGGGTAAATATGCGCTGAATAGCGGCATCGCCGGCGGCCTGGAGAAAGTCAGCGAGTGGGTCGCTCAGCGTTACGGCCAGACCTTTGATGCTATCTACGTGCCACCGGGTCAGCCGGTGGCGCTGCATATCACCCGGGAGCTCAAGATCGATTATGAGCTGAATGGCCGCAAGGTCAGTTATCTGTCGGGGGCGGGTGGCCGTTCTGGGGCGTTGGATTGAGGGGGAATGGGATGATGGCAAGTAAATGGATTGCGGTGCTGGGGATGGTTGCTGTTGCAGGTATGACAGGCTGCTCGACCTCCAAAGACAAGATGTTTCCCACTAATGGGGCAACCATGCTGGATATCTACCATGGTCAGGGGATTGATACCGCAGGGCTGAGCGGGATGGGCGGTACCAGTACGAACCAACGTCAGTTGATGGATGCCCGCGCGTCACTTCGTCGCCCGCTGGGTGACGGTATCTATGATCAGCAGGCGTTGGCCACGGCAGGCAAGCCCACCGCCGAGGTGATGGTGGCCAGGCAGGCATGGGGCAATCGGGTGGCTGAGGTGAACGGGGATTACACCCGCACGGCGGCCAATGAGATCGTCAGCCAGTTCCCGCGCCTGCCCAACCCGGATCTGGTGGTGTATGTGTTTCCGCACCTGGCCGGTAATGAGCCGGCACCGATTCCGGGTTACTCCACGGTGATCCCGTTCTATTCGCGGATCCAGTACGCGATGCCCGGCGAACGCCTGGGCGACTACTGATAGCGAGGAAGCAATGATGGGAGTCATGGAGAAGTTGCGGAGCGCCTTTGCTCTGCAGGGCGATGGTAAACACGTTGTGTCCCTGGCAGACGGGTCCACGCATGAGCGTATTTCGCGCTCAAACATGACCATCGCAGACGAGCAGGCGTTTATGAATAAGGGGCAGGAATTCAGCTCCTTTGTCGACCTGCTGCCCTGGGTGGATTACAACCATAAGCATCAGGTGTTTGAGCTGGAGGACGGGAGCTCGGTAGGCGTGGTGTTTGAGCTTAAGCCCGTGATTACCGAAGGGCGTGACGATGCATTTATCGAAAACGTCCGTTTTCAGGTGCAACAGGTACTGCAGTCATCCTTCGATGAATATGACACGGAGCCTTGGGTAGTGCAGCTTTACTGCCAGGATGAAACCAGCTTTAGCTCGTACCTGGAACATCTCGATGCCTATATCGATCCCATGATCGCGGATACCGAGTTTACTCAGGCCTATCTGAAGCAGATGGAAGGCCATTTGCGGGGGATCAGTAAGCCCGGCGGGCTGTTTGAGGACACGGCAGTGACGCGCAACCCCTGGCGTGGCCAGATCCGCCGCACTCGCCTGGTGTTGTACCGACGTTTTGAGGCGAACTTTTCCCTCAAAGGCCACTCGACTGAGGATGAGTTTGAGACGGCGGTGCAGGACATCAATGACACCTGTGCCCGTCTGGTGGCAAACCTGGAGTCCATCGGGATCGATGTCCAGCGCTGTGATGGCCGCAGTGTGTTTCAGTGGCTACTGCCCTGGTTTAACCCCTGCCCCACGCTGACGCAGGGTGATACGGAAGCGCTCGGCCGGCTTGCACACTATGTCGATGAGGAGCCCCCTGAGGGGCGAAGTCCGCTGCTGGACGATTTCTCCGAGTGCCTGATGTATTCCCACCCGGCATCGGATGTGAATCGCGGTGTCTGGCTGTTTGATCGTATGCCCCATCGCGTGATCATGATGAATCGATTCAAGCAGGTACCTCGCCCCGGCATCCTGACGGCGGAGTTGCGACGTGGCCGCATGGTCAATTCGCTATTCGACTCCCTCCCGGAGTCCACCATCATGACCATGACGATGGTGATCACGCCACAGGACTCAATCGAAGCCCATATCGATAAAATCCGGGACAGCTCGTCCGGCCATTCCAATGATGCAACAGCGGCACGTAAAGAGTGTGATGTGGCACAGCGTAAGCTGCTGGCCGGTGACAAAATGTGCCGTTTTTCATTGGCCTTCTATGTCCGTGGTCAGGATATGGCCCAGTTAAATGAGCGTACCAACCAGATTATTGCCGTCACGCAGACAGCAGGTATCGAAATGGTGGATCCGCGCCATGAGGTAGCACCGCTCAATAGCTATCTGCGCTGGCTGCCTATGAACTACAAGCCACATGAGGACCGCAAGCACTGGTATGTCAATCTGGCGTACTTTGATCATCTGGCCTCGATTGTGCCCATCTTTGGCCGCGCCGTCGGTACCGGCAATCCCGGTTTTACGGCGTTCAACCGGGGCGGTGGCCCTCTTACCTTTGACATGCTCTCCACCGCTGACCGGGCAAAAAATGCGCACATGCTGTTGCTGGGGCCGACAGGGGCCGGTAAGTCCGCCACCCTGGTGGCCATGCTGACGCAAGTGCTGGCCATCCATCGTCCCCGTGTCTTTTTGATTGAGGCCGGTAACAGCTTTGGGTTGTTTGCGGACTACTGTCAGTCACTGGGGCTCAGCGTCAATAAGGTGTCGCTCAAACCGGGTTCGGGGGTACGTCTGAACCCCTTTGCCGACAGCCATTTGTTGTTCGAGTCAGGACGAAGCTATGACCCGGATGACATCAGCGATGATGAGGCTGACGACAGTGATGATGATGAAGGCGATGCGCAGCGGGATGTGCTGGGTGAAATGGAAGTGGCTGCCCGGCTGATGATTACCGGCGGTGAAGAGGCTGAAATCAAAGAGTACAAGCGGCAGGACCGCTCGGCGGTGCGTCGGGCCATTCAGCAGGCAGCGGAAGAGGCGTACGCCGGGAAACGGCAGATGACCGCACCGGACCTGCAGCGCGCCATGCGTGCCATGGCCCGTGATCCGGATCAGTCTGAGACCCGCCGCTTACGTATCGAGGGCATGGCGGATGCGCTCGATCTCATGTGTGCACCGGGCTCGTTTGAGGAAGAGATGTTCGCCAAAGAAGGTACCCCCTGGCCAGAAGTGGACGTTACTGTGGTGGATCTGGCCACGTTATCGCGTGAGGGTTACGAGGGGCAGTTATCCCTCGCACTGATCTCACTGTTTAACCACATCAACAACATTGCCGAGCGTGACCAGTTCTCAGGGCGGCAGATCGTGGTGCCTATCGATGAGGCGCACATTGTGACGGTCAACTCGCTACTGGCTCCCTATGTGGCCAAGATCGGCAAGATGTGGCGAAAGCTGGGGGCCTGGTTGTGGCTGGCCACCCAGAACATGGACGACTTCCCGGACTTTGCCAAGAAGCTACTGGGGCTTTGTGAGTGGTGGATCCTGCTGGTGATGGAGCCTGCCGAAGTAGAGCAGGTGGCGCGCTTCAAGACACTGAGTGCCGATCAAAAACACCTGGTGTTGTCCGCCCAGAAGGAAAAGCACAAGTACACCGAAGGGGTGGTGCTCAGCAAGAATCTGCAGATGCTGTTCCGCTCAGTCCCGCCCAGTTTGTATCTGGCGTTGGGGATGACGGAGAAGGAGGAAAAGAAAGCCCGTAAGGGGTTGATGGATGAGCACGGTGTCTCTGAGCTGGAGGCGGCCCTGATGATCGCTCAGAAGCTGGACAAGGCGCGGGGATTGGGAGTCAACAGTTCTGCCGGCATTAGCAGCGAGCTCTGCCAGCATCTGAATCCAGACGGGATCTATTCGCCGAAGAAGCCGGCATGGTACCCCCACCCGTACTGAAGGTGCGCAGCTGTATCGGCAGGAGTGTCAGTCACTCCGTAGCAGGGCTGGCTGGAGCAGTTTACACCCAGCCTGACTGCGGCAGTCGGTAGGCTGACAGAGCATCGTGAGGGGCAGGATAACGTGGAGGGGACAGCAAAGGGTGACGGTGTGTGAGCACGTCACCCTTTGTTATTGGTGGTCAGGGCGTGAGCGTGGCCAGTGAGGCCAGACCTGCCTGGCGCTCACTCGATATACGCACAGTGGAAACATATACTCCCCCCTAGATTGCCAGACGCCTCTTGTCTGGCAGACTGCTATATACCAACACATCATTCATAGAAAATGAGAGGTAACGATTGAAGATTTTCAAGCTACGACCCAACGACACTCTGCACTATCCAATTGATAAAGAGACTTTTGAAGAGGTCACCCTTAAACAAACTCCCTACTACTCTGGGGGGTCACATTTCGCCGTCTGTCCAGCGTGTGACAATCCCATTCAGCTGATAGGACTGATCCCTACTCATACCAACGATAAAGCACCGTACGGCAAACACTTCAGAAATGGGATCCCAGGTTTAGCTCGCTACAGTCAGTTCGAGTACGATTGCTGTCCGCTGGCAGCCCGAAAAACGTATGACAGAGAACAGAGACGGCCTTCTGGCGGAGCTCTCAGCAACAAAATCCTTACGATTCTCCGCGAACATTTTGATCGGGTTGTGTACGTGCTTGAGAAAACAACAGGTATTTCGATCAGCGACAACATGGCCGAAGCCATGCTAACCCGCTATCTGGAACAAAGTGCTCACACCTATGTGGGGTCATCGCTCATCAATATTCCCTGGATGCTGGCGTATTTTTCAAACTCACAGGGGATGTATAAGCGCCGGATCACCAATGAAAAAATGCAGCAAAGCATTTTGAAAAAAATCACTGCGGTTCAATTTGATGCGAACAATCGTCTGGAGAATAAGCCTGGACAATATGTGACACTAAACGTGTGCTTCATTCATCATCAAACTGATGGCGAGGGGGGAGAGTATGTGGATATGGTGGTGTCTGAGGGAATGAGCTTTGATGAAGGCCATATCGTATACAAAGAACGTCAGGTCTTTGACCATGACTTCCTTGAACGCCTCATGCGCAAGGAAGGCAATGAGAGCAAGCGACGTCAGCATTTGATCGACATCGCTCACCGTTTAATTCCTTAGGTTTTACTCTGACGCTGGCTGAAGAGTAGCAGCCCCTGCTTGCTGCCACTGTTGTATCGGCCAGTTGTACGCATTCCCTACCTCTACCCACCAGGACTCTGGCAGCGGTGGCAGTATGCCACGGGCTTCTGCGATAGCCACACACCCCATGATGGTAGTCAGGGGCATGGAGAAGGCGTGGTAGTTATCGCGCATGGCAAACAGCAGGGGTTCATCGCAACACTGGCTGGGAGGCTGTGGCGGCGCCAGGGGCTGATCTGCCAGGGTGGCAGGATTCTGTTGGGCTTGTTCCAGTTCGGACACGACTTCGATCTCCTTCAACTCAGGGAATGGCCAGTGTCCACATTTTTACCCCGCTTCTCGACAAAGAAACCTTACACCGCTTTGTAGAGTTACTGATGACCTCTTCCCCTAAGGATCAGCCTGAATAACCGGCGCTCACCTCAGTTGAGCCAACCGCAGAACGTCATCAAAACGACATGACCCTGTAATGAACCGGAACTGGTGGACGTTCTTGTTTACTTAATTAGCAATCGTTTCGATGACTGGTGTAGTCCAGTTTAGTCAGTGCTTTCTTCACGATGTCCAAGGAGGGTCATGGTGTCTTTGTCTTCTGCTTTCGTCTTTCCTTCTGCCGCTGTTCAGGCTGGTGATCCCTCTCCTTCTCTGTCTGCCTGGATGCGTTCGGCGCTGTCGCTGGACGGTGCCGGGTCAATGTCGTCTGCAGCGTCACCGGAGGGGGCGGGGATTCTGCGTCTCTCCCCTACTCTCAGTCAGCTAACACAATGGCTGCGTCAGGCTCAGCAACGGCTGATCCGGCACCGTGCAGCACTGGAACCTGGGGTGCCGGAGGTGTTGTATGTGGCCACGTCGCTGGATGCAGAAACGCTGGGGACCGGCTTTGCGTTGATGGGGGACTGGGAGATGGCTCGCTGTTACTGGCAACGGGCCTGTCAGTATGGTTTACAGCCGCTGCGCATGGCTCAGGAAAGGCCGGATGATGACCCGGTGCTCATACAGGGGACGACGGCCTGTGATGTCCTTCGTCTGGTGGTATGCGCGCTGGCTGCGGGTGATCGTGATCTGCAGGAGGAGATCCTGCAGCAGTACCCGACCTGCCCCCTTCGCCTCACGCGCCAGGTACTGGTGCTGGATGGTATGGCTGACAGTATTCTGCAGGCCATGGCTGCCTGTTTGGCGGGCTATGCGGACATAGCCCGGCAGGTACTGCAGCTTGGCATGGGGCAACTGCCGGAGGATCCTGCCCTGTCCGGCTGGTATCAGGGGCTGGTGAACATGGCCTGGGCGCTGCTGGGGATACTGAACCAGGATCAGGACACCTTTAATGCCGGTCTGATGGGACAGTTGGCTGTGCATTATCAATGGGCGCTGTGCAGTGGCCGTGAGATGGAGGAGACCTATATCTGTTTATCAGCCGTGGCCATGGTCAATCTGGGGCTACAGTGCGGCCTTGAGCAGCAGGTGTTTGATCTGTTGATTCCACAGGGATTGATCTGTCAGACCGGGTGAGTGGCCCCGGTGGTGAGGCTCAACACTGCTGGCACAGTTGTTCTTTTGGGCAGCAGCTCCAGTTCGGTAATACGCAGTAGGTTCTGATCAGTTGGGCTATGGCCACCCGTGCAGCACTAGGGCGATACTGCCTTCATTCCAGAAGCTAGTGAGGTTAACGCCGTCTGTATCGAAGAGTATCCCTCTGGCCAGTATCACCAGGGCCACTAGCAACCGCTGGCCCAGTAAATTCCCCGTGTGAGTGTTGTCTGCTTCAGTGCCTCCAGGCAGTCCTGGTAGGTGGTGTAGTCCTGTGCGTCCTGTTGCAGTGGGCTGGCAGGGTGTGCGGTGTTCGGTGACATGGGTCCGTCCGGTGGTGAATGCGTAACGTATGTAACTGCTGAGTATCACATTGTTGCAGTGCAGTTCCCGCCACCCTCTTCCCCTTTGGTCGCAGGGGTGATGATGGCCACGGCGCGTGTAAACCCTCTTCGGGCGGTGAGGGTTGTTTGCTGTGGCAGCGCATGGGCTTTGGCAGGATGGCGGAATACCGTCTGTGACAGGGTGAAGGAGAATAGTGCATGACCTCGATGAGGGAGACAGCGGAAGCGCCGGTGGTGGCTGCGGTGGCCGCGATTGAGTATGCGTTGCAGCTGGGGTCAGGGGATGACGGACTGGCGTTTCTGCGCTGCTGGTCGGAGGGAGAGTTTGATGTCATCCGGGCCGAGTGGCCAGAGGCGCCCGAAGAAGTGTTTGGTGCTGATCCGTTGTACAAGGCTGGCTGAATCAGTGGCAGGCCAGCCTGGCTGTGGCAGTTCGTGATAGTGGAAGGGCTGAGGCAGTTTTTGTGTGGAAATGACTGGGAGCGGTCCTGGGAGGCTGAGGCAGTCAGTCGATGGTTGAGTCGAGGCAGAAGGTGCGGGCCAGGCGACTCAGGTATTGCCTGTTGCGGTGGGCGTAGCACTCGGGGCGCCGGATGGCGA
>NZ_JARVTG010000004.1 GCF_029846635.1 Pokkaliibacter sp. MBI-7
ATGAACCGGCCTTGCGAGGTCTGGACAAAGACGTTCACCGGATGGGAGCGGCACGAGATTCCGGCGCTCACGGCCAGCTACATGCAGGGGCTTATCACGGCCCTTGTGACCTATAACGGGGTGGCCCCGAAAAGCGTCATGTACCTGGTGCTGCCGGGCGGCGAGCGTGGCACAGTGGCCGTGCCGCCTGCCGTCATTGACGGCACTCTGTCGTTCCTGGTGCGGAAACACTCGATGGTCGTCAAGACCCTGGAACAGCTCGCCGACGAGGGGGCATTCGATACCTTTACCGATGTGAGCTTTAACAAGCCGTCGGAAATGGAATGTCACGAGGCGATGGCCGCGCACGACTTCACGCGCATGGAGCCGTTCGAGGCGGAGCTGTTGCGCCTTAAACGTGAGGGGACCGTGCGCGAGTTCCTGGAAAGCTGTGTACTGAACAAGCGCAATATCGTGATCGCAGGGAAAACCGGCTCGGGCAAAACGACGTTTGCCCGCTCGCTCATTGAGAAGGTGCCGACCGATGAGCGGATTGTCACCATCGAGGACGTGCATGAGCTGTTTCTAGAAAGCCACCCGAACCGTGTGCCGATGCTCTACGGCTACGGCAGCGGTCGTGTGTCGGCGGACGAATGCCTTGCGGCCTGTATGCGTCAGTCGCCGGACAGGATTTTCCTTGCGGAGCTGCGAGGCAATGAGGCGTGGGAATATCTCAACTCACTGAACACCGGCCACCCTGGATCAATCACTACGGTTCACGCGAACAACGCTTTGCAGACCTTCGAGCGTATCGCAACGCTGGTCAAAAAGTCGGAAGTCGGGCGGCAGCTCGACATGGAAATGATCAAGCTTGTTCTCTACACCACTATCGACGTGGTGCTGTTCTTCCATGAGCGCAAGCTGGTTGAGGTCTTCTATGACCCAATCTTTGCCAAGGCCAAGATGGCCTAATCAGTAGGAGTTCTTATGGATAACCAAACATTAATAAAGCTGTCGATGGACACTCTATTTTTTGTTCTGATGATCATCATTGTTGTAAACGCTTTTGACCTGATCCCGAGAGTTAGCAAGGTAGTCAGCAGCGGAGTCGTAAAAGCAATAAGCAATCTGAAAAACAAGTCGTAGGGCAAGGGGGATTTTATGGATGCAAACACCACTCTACGCTATGGCCGCAAGGCGTTCTCGGTCCTGGTAAACACCTTCGTCGTTCAACCGGCGGCGCTGATTTTCATGTTCGCTCTGGCCTCGATGGCCGTCACCAAATCCGGCCCGGTGCAGGTCGCGGAAAGCGCCCTGCAGGAGGTCGCCGGTTTGGTTGCCCTGGGACCGGCCCCGGCGGGTTATCTGAACATGCAGACCTGCGCCGACGAACCCGCCAAGCCTGCCGCGTTGGACGAGGCCCCTACCCTGCCGGAGCCTATCGTCTGTGAAAATCAGGTAGTCGAGGCGGTGCCGATCGCGAGCATGGCCGACAAAATTGCCGGGGTTCTGACGTCAACGTACCTGGTTGCCGTCGTGCTGGCCCTTGGCATTCGATTCCTGTTTTGGGGGGTGCCGGACCTGTCGGGCCTCTGGCGCAGAAAAAAACCGGCATGAGCGCGTGGCGCTCGATACCGGCAGCAGAACGAAAAAACGGCCCCTTGGGGCCGTTCTTCGTTTCTGACCATCAACCGTACCCCCTGCCCCTTTCGGCCTCTCTGCGGCCTTTCTGGCGCTCCTGAGCGCGGTTTCTTTCGGTATCCATGTTCCGGCCACGGTTGTTGTCTGCGGCCTTCTCGCGGCCCTGAGCGGCTTTCTCCGTGCTACTGGCTGCCTTCTGGCGTTGCCCTGCTTCCCCCCTGCCCGCTTCACCAGTGCGCGCAAAGTCGCGCTCGCGCTGTTTCCTGCGTTCGCGGGCTACATCAAGGGCGGCGTGCTTGGTGTTCTCCCGTGCAATGGCCGGGGGCAGCTTCTTCACGTCATTGGTGTAGATTCTGGCCTCGAACCGGGCGCGGGATATGGCGACATAGTAAACGTCTTTCGCGGTGGTCCGGCTTTCGGCGTGCGCGTCGATCATTACGCGGTCAGCGGTGAGGCCCTGGCTGCTGTGAACGGTCGTCGCATAGGCATGGTCGAGGTGCAAAGGCCGCTCGGTCGTCAGCTCCACCTTGCGGGTGTCGCTGGCGAGCGTAACCTTGCCCGGCTCAACCGCCGCAACTTTGAAACGGTCGCCGTTCGCCAGGTCGAGGTCTTTGTCGTTCCTGGTCACACGCACCACGTCGCCGGGGGCCAGCTCGGCCCGCTCGGGTTCGTACACGGACAGCTTGCGGTGAGTGGCCGGGCTGAAAGTGATGCTCTCGCCGTCCTTCTCGGCCTTCACGGTCAGGCGGTTGCCTGGGCCGGTGTCGGTGACGCGGTACAGCTCGCCACGCTTGAGGCCGGTGCGATAGTCCTTCTCGGGCTGGATCACATCGCCGACGTGGTAGTTTTTGGAGTAACGACGCTCGGCCTGGGTGGTGTCGCGGCGAATAAGAGTATCGAACTCGATGCCCTGCCCTGCCGTTCCCAAGCCTTCGCGCACGTTCTTGTTGATTTCTCGGCGCGCTTCGTTGGTGCCGGAGACGATAATCGTGCGGTCGCGATCCTCGGGCGACAACTGCACGTAGTCGCGGGCGACGGTGCTCCGGCGCTCCGAGTGATCTTTGATTTCCTGGATGCCTTTGATGCGCTGTAGCGAGCTTTTGGCGTCGCCCTGGGCGGCGAACTCGACGGCGCGTTTTAGGTCCGGGTCTTTCTGCCGCTGAATGTCGTCCATGTGCGCGGTCTTCATCCCGGCGGCCTGCAACTGGTCGAACGGTCGCCCTGCCTCGATGGCCTTTGTCTGCGCGGTGTCACCCATGAGAACGACACGCGCGCCCTCGCGCTCGGCGAGCTTTAGCGTCTGCTCCATGATGCGCGCTGGCACGACGCCTGCCTCGTCAATGACAAGCACGGTGCGGTCGTCGATGTTCTTGTCTTTCGCCCGCAGGAACGATGCGAGGGTATTGGCCTCGACGTTGAGCTCACGCAAGGCTTTGACCTGGCTCCCGTAGGGCGCCAGTGCCCGGACGTGATAGCCCTCACCCTCGATCATCGCCTTGGCGGTGTCGAGCATGTGGGATTTACCCGTCCCGGCGAAGCCTTGGACGCCGACGACGCGGTTTTCGCTCGATACCATGAGCGAAGCCGCGTCACGCTGCCCCGTGTTCAAGTTGGTTTCGGCCAGGCGCTCGCGGGCGGCCTCGGCGGTCATGACCGGCGCGACTTGGCCGCGGCCGTCGCGCTCGATCTGCAATATGCGTTTCTCGCGCTCGAGGGCGGTTTGTGTTGTGTAGCGGCGTTCGTCCTGGACAAGCCCGCCGCGCTCGATGGCCGTGTCTACCCGCTCGCGGGCGGCTCGTTTGTCGAGGCCCTTGTCAGTCAAGGCGGCGATCCACTCGGAACGGGTGAGCGACGGCCCCCTATCCGGAACGTTCCCGCCGCCCTGCTCCGTGGCCGGATGGAATCGGGGGCCTCCCGGATGAGATAGCCCTTGTCGGTCTGGTTGGTGATTTCAGCTTCAATATCACGGACACGGGCAGAACCCATACCGTGCTTGACGGCAGTGTCGACTAGCTCGCGTTCGCTGACGACGGATTGTCTTTCCGTCAGGTGGTTTACTGCATACCGCACCGACCGCTTGGCAGCCTCCTGGGGAGGAACATTCTCGGGTGCATGACTTCGATCAAATGACGAATTATCTTGACCTACCTCACGCCCTTTTCCGTCGAACTGGATGCCGGAATCTTTCACCCGTTCCTGCCACTCACGATACAGCTCATCACGGTCAGTAGCGGTTTTCTTTGCCCTGCTTTGCAAGGTGGCTTGTTGCTTCTCGGCGGTTGTGGCGGTTTCGCGAGTCAGGCCCTTCTCTGCCAGCCGTTCTTCGATCTGAGCGCCGCGCTGACTGAAAGCTGACAGTTGCTCGCGTGACATATGGGCCAGCTCGAACATACCGTCGCGCTCGTGGCGTATTTGATAGCCCAAGCGTTGCAGCTCGTGGGCCAGCTCTGCCCGATAGGCAGCGCCAAGGTACTTGGTTGTCTTGATAATCTCGTCGTTCTTCAATGCCCGCCATTCTCCGTCGCTGCGCTTGGTCAGGTTCATGACGATAGCGTGCGTGTGAAGTTGGGGGTCCCGTTCCCGGCTGGTTTCGTGTCGGAACTTCGCCACAACCAGGTTGCCGGTGGTTTCTAGATGTGTCTTGCCGTTGATCTTATGGCGAGCCTGTGCCCGTTCTTCGGCCAGTTCTACCGCACGGGAGACAGCCCGGTCATGTGCTCGGATGATTTCAGCGTCACCATGTACCAAGGCTTGCAACGACACGCTTTTCGGAGCTGAGAACGTCAGGTCGATGCCGATGCGTTGCTTGCTGTCCTGTCGAGTGGAAGCCCGGCTTATCCGCACGTCGTCGCTGATCTTCCCGGCCAGCAGCTCGCGGAACCGGTCACTATCGACCGGCCCCTCAAGCCCGAGGTCTTCGGCACCTTTGCCTTGCCACTCAGTCGCCTCGCCTTCCTTTGCATAGTAGTCGTCGGCGGCATCCTCGTAGTAGCTCGCCGCGCGGCCCACGTCCTGCCGGGTCATGACTTTGTGGCTGAGCATTAGGCGGCCTCCTGGAATGCTGGCAGTCGTGCCGCGAACTGCTTGTACTCAAGTTTGACCTTGGCGATTGGGTGATCACCGGCAAAGGCCACGTATCCGGTCAGGTCGGGTAAGCTCGCGATCTCGGCCGCCGTGACAACGCGCTCGCGGTTGCGCTCGTCTGACCGTGTAGTGCCGCTGCGGCCGCCGGAGCTGTGCGAACGCTTATCGCGTTCGACTTCGTGATCGCCCAGGCTCTTACTCATGTCCTCGTTGGTCTGCGGGTCAGTGCGCGAACCGCCCAGGACGGCCAGCGAACGGAAACAGGAGCGCAGCGTCTGCGCCTCTTTCACGCCATAGATATGATCGAGCTGCGAAGTCGATTGCAGACCGGCGGCCACGCGCAGGCCATGCTTGCGCCCTTTGGTCAAAGCGGCTTCGAGCGAGGCCAGCTTTTCCAGGCTCGCCAGCTCGTCGATAACCAGCCATAGGCGGCGGCTCGGGTCTTCTCCCATAGACAGGACAGAGGTACAAATCACGTCAACCCACGCCGAAATCAGCGGCTTCATTGCCTCGGCCATATCCTCGCGCCAGGTGATATACAGATTGCCGCCGTTCGGATCGTCCAGCCAGCGGCGCAGGCTGAAATCGCCCTCCGGCATCGAGACGTGTTCGGGCAACTTGTCGGACAAAACAAAACGCGCCGATGAAAGCGCCTTTGTCGCTTCGCTCGAACCGACGAAAAGCGACTCTGCAAGTGTGCCCTCTAGGAAATTGCGTAGGTCTTCCGGGTCGGCGATGGTGGTCCAGCGGAACAGTTCGCGCACCGATGCCTTACCCATGCGCTCCAACTTCCGGGCCGTTTCACGCAAAAGCAACCGGCCATAGCTGGCCCATTCTTCGGCTTCTTCCGTGCGCCCGCGCGGGACAATCGAAAGTGCGTACCTTTGAAAGTCGTAATCGTTGCGAACTTCGTTGAAAAACGTCCAGCCCTTCGACCGCTTATCGTAGGGGTTTAAAATAACGTCCTTCTCGCGGCCAAACTTTGAATACATATCGCCGTTTGGATCGAGAATAACCATACGGTCGCCGCGTAGCATTGCCGAGTATGCCAGTTCTCGAAGCAAGACAGATTTACCGGCCCCGGTCGCACCATTAATCAGCAAGTGATAACTTTCGATATTCAAAGGCATTGGAATGCCAGCGATGGATATTTGTTTAGCTTTGCGTTTCGTCGTTTTAGAACGGAGCTTGCCAGGGCTGACAATCTTAGTTCCGCGCAGAAAACGACGGAATGGAGCGCCCCCAAACTCAGACTTTCCAAGCTGCACTACAACCCAAACAAGGAATATCGCAAAGACAAGCCCGCCGATAAATGCACTTAGCAATATCGGGCGGTGTGGAGTGAGTTTCACCATTTCCCACAAGGCTTGATATTTTGGCGACCAAAGTTGTTCCGTTTTTTGAACGGCTGTTAGCCAGGTCATGAGGGGAACAACCAGCAAAATGATTGCCGACATTCGGCGTATTTGATCCGGGTGCATTAGTCCTCCTTCCCTTCCGGGTCCCATAGTTCGATGCCATTGCGGCGCATCTCGGCCCGGACCTCTTTCCGGTGTTCGGGCTTGCTGATGTGTCGCAGCAGTAGAAGCGTCTCGACCAGGGCCGCCCGGTCAGACGCGCTCATACCTCTGTCACTGCCTCCTGACACGATGCCGTTTTCGGCCAGGTCTTCGACCAGGTGCCGGAGTGCGGAAACCTCGCGACGCAAGCCGGTGATCTGGTCACCAGTGTCGTGAGCTTCCTCGACGTACTCACGGATGTACGTCGATAGAGGCTTGCCCACGCGGGCCGCCTCGTCCTCCATCATGAGCTGTTTTTCGAGCGTGAAACGCACTTTGACGGGTTCGCCAAGCGACATAGTATTACCTGTGGTCTGTTTGTGGTCCTTCCATTATAGCAATAACAGTGCTTTACGCTAGTCATGTGTCCTTTGCGGACCACAAGAAAAGTCACGGGAATACAGCTAAATCATTGAGAATCAATGACTTAGCTCGCACCGATAGGTGCGTATGGTGTATCGCCCAGATTTAAGGATTTAAGGACCATTTAAGGATTAGCAACCAGGTCGGAATGATGCACAGAGGCCCTAAGAGGGTCATTCATCAACCCAATGCGCGCAGCGCATTGGAATTTTGGTGGCAGTAATGCGAAGTTGATGCGATGATGGTGCAGCAGATTCGGGCAGGTGAAGCGAAAATAATGCAGTGATGATGCAAAACAGGTTGACAGCAATGCAAAGGTGATGCAAACTTGATGCAAATCGAAACAGGACAGGGGGGACCAATACTGTGGATGAACGGGAAGCCCTAAAAAGTCTCATACAGGGCATTCCAGGCAAGACGTTGGCGGCCAAGCTGCGAACGATCATGCCTGAGATTGATAGACGAGTTCGCGAGGGTGTCCAGCATCAAGAGATCATCGACGCGCTGAACGAACAGGGTTTTGACATCAACCTGAACACCTTTCGCAGCTATCTATACCGATACCGCAAAAAGGTCAGTCAGGAGGGTGTCAAAGAAGTGGATTGCACAAACCAAGGATTGCGCAATCCAGAAGCCGAGCCGCCAGAACCGGCCAGCACGACGGACGGCAATTCGTCGGTCGAGGATAGCGGCGAGGAAATCCCGCAGGATGACGACGCGCAAACTTCCAGCTTTGACGATTTATTCGATAGCCAGAAGCGTGACGCATTCAGCGACAAATACATGAGCCAACGTAGGCCCATTTCAACTAAACGGAGCAAAGACTAATGAAAGTAGCTGTGATCAACTTTTCCGGTAACGTCGGCAAATCAATGGTTGCCAAACATCTGATATTGCCGCGCTTGAAAGGCGCTGAACTGTTCAGCGTGGAATCCATTAACTCGGACGAGGGCGACGGTGATTCCATGCGCGGAAAACAGTTCGGCCAACTGCAAGAGGAATTGCTGCTGTCGGATAATCCGGCGGTGGTCGATGTGGGTTCCTCGAACGTCGAAGACTTCATGAAACTGATGCAAATGTTTCGCGGCTCGCACGAGGATTTTGATTTATTTGTGGTCCCGGTGGTGAAAGAGGCGAAACAGGTTCGAGATACCATCGCGACAATTCAGGCGTTGGCAACTATGGGCGTGCCCGCTAAAAAAATTCGCGTGGTGTTCAACAAGCTGGAAACTGACGAAACGGTCGAGGATGCGTTTTATCCCCTGGTCGCGTTCCACGAGGACACAAAGGCGTTCACCTACAAGCCGAAGGCCGCGATTTACTACAGCGAGCTTTATCAAAAGCTGCGCGCGTACAAAATCGGAGTGCATGACCTGATGGCCGACCAGACGGACTACAAGGCGAAACTTCGCGAAGCGAAGTCGCCGGACGAAAAGGCCGATGCCGTGGCGTTTATCTCGATGCGCCGCCTCGCCGCCTCTGCGCAAGAAAACCTCGATGCGGTCTATGCCGCTGCGATGCGCTAGGGGGTGATCTATGGCCGGGCCGCAAACAGCACGCGAGGCACTGATAGCCGAGCTTATCGGTGATGTAGACGCCCTGATCGGCCGGGCCGAGGGCCTGCATACCGCCCTGCCCGCCGCTGCCGACAAGGCGGCGGCGCGGGTGGAGGGAGCGGGCCGGACTGCCGCCGATGATATTACCGAAGCCGCGACCAGGTTGCGCCGGGAGCTAACCGCCGAAGGCGAAACGCTGCTCAAGGGGCTACAGGGCGCGACACAAGAGGCGCAGAGAGCGGCGCGGGTGGTTGACCAGTCTGCCCGTCGCTTCGCTCTGATGGCTCTCTTGCTAGGGCTGGCCGGGGGCGTCCTTGGTGGATGCCTTGCCGGGTTTGCTCTGGCGCAACACCTGCTAGGGTAAAACAAGGGCGGTCTTGCCGGGCCGCCCTTTTCTTGCGCCCTGAGCGTGGATTGCACATTCCAAGGATTGCGCAATCCATACTTGTTTGGATTGTGCAATCCAATGGGGGTTTTATGTCACTACCAACGACCGAGGTTTACTCGGAACTTCAAGAGGCGTTCGAGCACTTCAACGCCGCGCTTTTCGATGGGGTCTTGCCGCCCTGCCTGATTACCTTGCAGCGCGAGCGCCGCACGTTCGGCTACTTCTCGCGAAACCGTTTCATCCAGCGGGCCAGCCGCGAGCAAGTCGATGAAATCGCGATGAACCCGTCATACTTTGGCATCCGGTCGATAGCGGAAACGCTATCGACGCTCGTGCATGAAATGGTGCATCAATGGCAGTTCCACCACGGCCAGCCGGGACGCCGTGGATACCACAACAAAGAATGGGCCGTGAGAATGGAAGCCGTGGGCCTCATGCCAAGCGACACAGGCGAGCCGGGGGGCAAGCGGGTCGGCGAGCGCATGACGCATTACGTGATCGAGGGCGGTGCGTTTGATCGGGCGTGCGCGGAGCTGCTGACGCGCGAGTTTTCGCTGTCGTGGCTTGACCGCTTCCCGCCGGAACGTCCGAAGCCTCGCCCCGTCGCCCTCGGGGGCGATGGTGGCGATGGCGAGGACGGCGACGAGGATGAAGGGGGCGAGGACCTGGGCGGCCTCGATGAGCTGGCCGGGCTGGTCGAGCTGCCGCCGGAGGTGCCGCCGAACCGCTCGAACCGAAACAAATACCGCTGCCCGTCGTGTCGGGTGCAGGTGTGGGGTAAGCCGGGGCTTCGATTGATGTGCGGGGGCGATGAGTGCGAGGGGGTCGCTTTTGAAGTGGTTGAATGAAAAGGCGGGCACTTTGCCCGCCTTTGATTATCTCTCTCGCTCTGGCTGTTTGGTCGCCTTCTGCGCTTCGTGCTGTCGCTGCTGCTCCCGTCCGGCCTCCCTGCCCGTCTCCCGGCTTGCCTCGCGCACTAGACCGGCCTGTCCGTGCGGATAGCGGATCTCCACGTCCTTGCCCGCTTCCACCTTTGCACCGCTCAAAGCCTGGCGGTCGTGCGCGACCAGGTGGCCGGGTTTGTCCTTCTGCTCCTGGAGCGCGTGCCGGTCGTTCATGCTGACAACGCGCCCGGTGTAGGTCTTTCCGGGTTCGGCGTAGGCCAGTGCCACGCCGGGGCCTGCCTCTTTCCGGGCCAGATCGCGCAGCCGTTCGCCGTCTTCGCGTCCGGTGCTCAAGTGGACGCTGCGCTCTAACGCCTTCGCGAGTTCGTCCCGCTGGCTCTCCGGCAGCGTCTTTTTCAGTTCGTCCACGCGCTCAACAATCCGCGTCGCCATGCCTAAATCGCGCCGCCAGTCGATAGACTGCCCGCGTGTTTCTTCGCGCTCGATGCGGCGCACTACTTCGTCAAAATCTTTGCTCATGTATTGGTGCTCCTGCAAAGCGGGGGCCGGTGCCCCCGCTGCTCTGATTGATGGTTAGAAAGCGGTTCTTACTCGCTCGTCCTGAAATATCCCGATCACCTCGCCGGTCGCGCAGTGCCGGACCTGCAAGCAAATCTCGGGGGCGTTCGCGTCCGGGGTGAGCTGCAAGACCTCGGCAACACCGCCGGGGTATGTCGCCTTGCGCGCGGTGTCGATCCGCTGGCCGACCAGTCGAGCGCCGTAGGCGCTGACCAGCTCCCCGGCGGAGCCGCTGAAAGCGGAAACGCCGGGGCGGTCGTCGGGCTGCTCCTGCTCGTCGTCCTCAAGCTGGAAGGTGTGCGAATGCCCCGCCGGGCATGTGCCCTGCCACGGGGTTTCCGGGGTGTCAGTGTCTTGCGGAACGGGTGCGCCGCAAATGGGACAAAGCGGGCGCATCAGATCGGGGGTGTAGGTGTAAATCGTCATGGTGTCCCTCCTTGGGTTGCAAGGGCGGCGTGTCGCCCTTGCTCCCGTCCGTGGTTAGATGTTCGCGGCGGTCTGAACCGCCATTGCGGCGAAGATAGCGGCAGCGTTAGGGCAACCGAACTCGGCCACGACTTCGAGGCGTTCGGACAGCTCGGGGTCGTCGCACGGCTTCCGGCGGCCAATGACTCGATAGTCAACGCGGCTGCTCGGGGTCTGGTGCGGCAGGGTGACGGTGGTTTCCTGCACGTAGAACGACGCACTGCTGAAATTGCGCAGGTCTTCGGCTTCGGTGACAAGGATGCTTGCGCGGGTTTGGTTTGACATTTCTGTATCTCCTGCAAGGGTTTGGAGCCGGAGCGGTTGCCGCCGCTTGGGTCCGGCATCGGTGAGCCGGATTGCTCAACCGATGATGCAATTATAATGCAAAATGCCGCCTTGCGTCAATACTTGTCAATAGAAAATCAACAAGTATTAACGCGGGGTTTGGATTAGAAGCCGAACGCCATTTGCCCGGCTGAGTCCTCATAAGTCAGGTCGGCGGGGGTCAATGGCTCAAGCTCGGCCAGCCACGGGCGCGGCTCGGCCTGCTCTCGGAACCGGCGCGAGTCCGGGGCGATAACCTTTCGCCCGTCGCTCTGGATGAATGCCGCAAGAATGCCCTCGGCGGCTTCGTTAACGGTATAACCGAACGGCAACGGGAAAAAGTGCGAGCGGTAGCCGGTTTCGCTGATAAAGGGCGCATCGAGGTCAACGGCGTGAAAGCTGAAATGCTGCATCCCGCCGAAGTCGGTACGGTACTCTACCACGGCCCTGATACCTTCAACTGTGATCAGAAACTCGCCGGACTGCCCCCAACGGGGGGCAGTGCCAGGCACGGCGGCGCAATGCCGCTCGATCACGTATCCGGCGGAACTGTCCCGATCTGCTCGGCAACCGAACAGGGTGCCACCGTTGAGCTTCCAGACAATCGCCTCGGCCCATTCCTGAGCGGTGCGGGCTTTGGCTTCGTCTTCGGCCATAACGGCGGCGTCGAACTGGCGCGCTGTCTCAGCGGCGGCGGCCAGTAGCTCGGCGCGGCTTTCCGGCAGCTCTGCGGCGATTTCAGCGGCGCGGGTGTCGCGGTCGGTGCTCATGCCGGGGCCTCCGATCAATACTCATGCGGCAGCATGGCGACGGTACGCGCCCGGTCAGCATCGGTGACAATCCAAATGCGTTGGCCGTGTGGATGATAGACAGACCAAAGGCGGCCACCGTCAGCGAGGGCGGTTTCGTTACCGGCTTTGTGGCTTTCGTCCACGTCGCCCCAATCACCCGAAGCGTGCCGCTCGATGTAGGGGCCTAGATCAAGGTGAGTGTGCTTGCACAGCTCGACCACGCCGATAGTCGCGAACATCTGACCAAGGGAAAATTTACGGTTCATGTTTGTAGCTCCTGCGGTTGTTTTGCCGGGGCGGTTGCCGCCGCTTGTCCGGCTCTTGTGGTGCATCATTCGTGCTATACTGCTGCACTTGTGATGCGTTGATAATGCAATGATGATGCAAAAAAGGGTTGCTGTCAATAGTCGTCAACACTTAAAAATAAAATATTGACGAGCGAGCCGGAGCGGGCTTGCTTGGATTTCCGAGGGAGGGAAGCGGGCGGCGGCCGGAGGCCGACGAAACGGGCGCGTCAGCGCCCTGGTAAACATGCAGCGACCGCAAGCGGTCGCTTCTGTGTCCGTCCCTGGACCGGAGCAAAAGCCGGGGTTTTATGGGTTTGCTCGTCATTCGTCGGTCGGTCGCGGTAAGCCCTCTCGACCTGGAGGACTGGCGCGATCAAGGGGACCGTGGAATACCGGAGGGCGCGCAGCGCACGAGGATATGCCGCGAAAGCCCCTTGATCGTACAAGCCAGGCCGGAGGGTAGAGAACAAGGGCGGCGCTGAACGACTGATGAATGACTAACCCATATACCACAGCGGAGGGCCGCAAGCGGAGCGCGCAGCGCCGAAGGCGCGAAGGGGTGAGGGATCGTTACCCGAAGGGCCGAGACGCGGAGGGAGCGAGGAACGAGCGGACGCCGTGGCTTGGTCGCGAAGCGATAGAGCCCGGCCCGGAGCGAAGCGCAGGGACACCCGAAAGGGGGCCGGTACTAGATATTGTGTTTTATCAGCTGCTCCGGACCACTATATCTAGTGTCCGCGCTACTTTTCCCGCTCGTTTGATTTCTGCCGGTTCCCGCCCTGGTGTTGTTGTTCGTGCTGTCGATCGCGCCCGGCCTCTTTGCCCCGGCCAGCGCCTCGCACAAGGCCAACGTCGCCATGCGGATAGCGGATTTCCACGTCCTTGCCCTGGAACTTCTCGCCCTCGCCGGACAGCGAACGGCGGTTATGCAAAACCATCTGCCCGGGCTGACCCTCGCGCTCCTGGACGACGTACCGCTCTGTTTCGCCGACAACGCGGCCAGAGTAGCTTTTACCTGGTTCGGCCCGCTCAAGCTGCACCTTGTCCCCGGCGGCGTGCTTGGCGATCTCTAGCGCCTTGTCGCGGTCGCGGTCGTGCAGGTTTTCCCGGATCAGGTTCGCCAGGTGCGAGGAATCCCCGTTATAGGCGTTGATTGACGCGCGGGTCATTTCGTCCCGGTCGATGCGGTCCCAGCGGATCGAGTATCCGGCGTTGTCGGCGAGCTGGCCGACGAACTCGCGCAGCGTGCGGCCGTTGCCTTCGCGAAAGGGGTGCAAGACGTTCAACTCGCCCATGTAGTGACCGGCGCGCCGGGAAAAATCGTCGGCATCGAGGCCGCGCAAGTGGCCCTCGCGGGCGAGCTGCTGCGTCAAGCCCTGGGCGGCGCGCTCGATGGCGGCGAAGTGGGCGAAACGGGTGTCGCCTTTGGAAATATCGACGTTGCGGACCTGCCCGGCCCATTCGTACACGTCGCCGAATAGGCGGGCGTGTATGGCCTTCATGTGGTCGAGGTCGAATTTCCCCTCTACCGGGGTGCGGGCGTTCTCAATGGATCGGACGGCGGCGAAAGCCGCCTCGGTGCGGTCCAGCTCGTTTTGATCCTTCACCCCGAGCCGGTTTTTCATGGTCCCGCTTTGCGGGTCCGTGTAGGGGTCCTTACCCTCGTATTTCGCCATGCGCCGCCCTCTGTTTCAGTCGGGCCAGGACGTCGGAAAATTCCAGCTCGCCGGCGGCGAAGCGTTCGAGGTCTTCCATCGTCTCGGTGTCCGGTTCCACGCCTTCGAGGCGCTGGCTCGCGACGGCGTTGGAGACGTGGCGGCGGCGTTCGGCGATTTCGTGTTCGGTCAGCATGGTTAGCCCTCCTGTTTCTCGGCTTTCATGGCGTCGGCCTGCATCTGGCGCACCTGGGCGGCCAGCTCCGGCGGAAACCAGCCCTCGACGTGTTCCCAACCGGCGGGCACGTCGTCGGCGGCGGCCTGGACGCGAGCGACAATATCGCTCACGCGCTGGCGTGTGAGCTTGTATTCGCGTGCCACGTCGGCCTGGTCACGGCCATTCACTAGCACCTGTTCGGCAACCTCCACGCTTTTCAGCGTCAAGCGGCCTAGATGCGGCCTCAGTGCCTTAAAATCGGCCTCTGTCATTGTGTCTGTCATGGGGCGATGCCCTCCTGTGCAGAACGGGCGGGCCGGTGGCCTGCCCGTTCGGTTGATTTCCAGTTCTCAATTATCGCCCGTAGCGCCGAAAATGTCAATAGTTGTCAATAGTACATCAGGAGTTATTGACCATAGAAAAAGTAAGCCGATGCTAGGGCGATCACGCCAGCCAATAGCCCGATCTTTATTGATGCCAAAGCGGCACCGGACTTTTCTTCGTCTCTCGACCATAAAGCTATAGCTCCGAATACCAGAAAGACGATTATGACTCCGAGTGTCACGCCAACAACAAGATCACGCATAAAGAACACCTCAATTGCTCTTGAATAAACTGTGTGCCCCGGCTGAAAACCGGGGCCGTGCTCACTTAGAGCGTTTCCCAACGTCCGCCGTTGCGGTACTGAATTTCGGTGCATCCAGCGTGCGCTGCGGCCCAGTCCAGCGGCTCGAATGCGTCCTCGCTGCTGTTATCGTCGCTGCGGCCTTCATAGTAAGCGATGCCGTCATCATCGAGCAGGCGGAAGACGTGCGGCAGCTCGTCCAGCTCGCCCCGGTGGTTGCCATAGCCGGTGTCGGCTCCGTCGAGTAGGTCTTTCGTGATGATCCATTTCATGGCGTTGTGTCTCCTGGTCGAATGGGGAAGGGTGGCCCGGCTTTCGCCGGGCCTGGCTGTTTAGGCTTTCAGCCGCTTCATTTCGTCGGCCAGTACCCACAAGGCGCGATTCAATTTGACGTTTTGGTCAATGCCAGTCACGGCGCGGGTGCGTTGGCGGCGTCCGTTGCGGTTCCGCCCGTTCAAGCCGCCTTTGAGCATGTTTTCCTGCACGCGGTTGAAGGTGCCCCACAAGTCGTTGCTGCGGTCCTCATAGCGGCGGGCGCTCAAAATCTGGTCCTCGGTAATGGGGGCCGGGCGCTGTTCCGGGTTGTCGTATTTCAGCGTCAGGGCGGCGCGGGCAAAGGCCGCCTGTTCCCCGTCGTTCAGCGTCAGGGCCTTCATGCCCTCGCGCTGTTCCTCGGCAGCCTCGAAGCTGTCGAGCACGGTATAAGCGCCCTCGATCACGTCGCTGATCACGTCGCCCTGGTGACGGACACGAATATCGCCCAGGGTGTCGCCGCAAACCATGCCGTTGTGACACACGAAACGGAACATGCCCGCGAGCATCTGATAGCTGCTCGTGCCGTCGTGCGAGTTCAGCAAAATGATCTCGTTCGCCTCCTTGCCGTTGATTTGGTTCGCGTGGCGAAGGCGGATCATGTGCTTGGTGTGGTCCTTCTTCTCCAGGTTACGCACGCGGGTCTGGCAGACCATGAAGGGCGCGAAACCTTCTTTGCGCAGGGCGTCGAGCACCTGAATCGTCGGGATATAGGTGTAACGGTCGGAGCGGCTTTCGTGCGGCTCGGTCGCGAAGATGGACGGCGCAACGCGCATGATTTGATCGTCCGAAAGGGGACGGTCGGAGCGGGTGCCGTTGATGCTGCGGAAGTTGCTGACCAGTTGCATAGTATTTTCTCCTGCAAGGGTTTGGAATTACCCGGAGCGGTTGCCGCCGCTTGGTCCGGGACCGGCAGGCCCTTTTGCCTAACCGATGATGCAATTATGATGCAAAACGGCGGGCAAGTCAACACTTGTCAGCACTTTTTTTTGTAACTATTGACGAGAAAGGGCCGGGCGGCCCTTTCTCTGGCGGGTCACGCCTGGCGCGCGTGCTCGTGGATGCGGTCCATTATGGCCCGGTGGGGAAGGGTGGCCACGTCGCGGAACTTCCAGAAACGCCCGGCGGCGTTGGCGTAAATGGTGGTCACGTTGCCCGCGTAGAACTCGGACAGCTTGAACGACTCCGCACCGCCGCCGCCTTGCCAATCCAGCGGGGGCAGGACTTCCAGGGCCTCGAAAAATGCCGCCTCGGTGATTTCCTCCGGGTCGGTGCGCAGGGCGCGGGACTGCTGTTCCAGGAACTCGGATTCACTGCCAAGCGTCACGCCTGGGTAACGCTTGGCGAGCTGGTCGAGGGTTTCCCCGGTGAAATGGGCGACGGTCTGGCCGTCGCGCTCGGTGGCGTAGTCGATGGCGTGGGGCTGGCCGGGAACGTAAAAAACTTGCATGGCGGTTTCTCCTGAAATGTTGGAACAGGGGGCCGGGCGAACCCGGCCCGGTTGCATCACTCGGCGGCGTCCAGGACGGCACGAACCTGTTTCGCGGCATAGATGCCCGCGTTAGTGAGCTGACGCACCCACGGCTTGCCCTCGCGGCTCGGGGACCATTTGAAGGCGTGCGCCTTCAACAGCTTGCGCGTCTCGGCGTCCGGCTTGGCGTCAAAAATGAACATGACGCGGTTGTCCTCGGCGTCTTCGCGGTAGGTGTACCCGTTGCCCTGAGCTTCCACGTCCTCGCGCTCGCGCAGGGCTTCCAGCTCTTTAATCCGCTGCTCGATGCGGCGGCCGTTCGCGCGGTTGTTGCTGAGGGCATAGGAGGGGAACCCGACACGGCCCGCAAAATCCGGCTTAAACAGTTCCTCGACCTGCTCGGGGGTAAAGCCAATTTCGGCCAGGGCGTCACGGTCGCCCTTGCGGATCGCCCGGTTTGCGGCCTTCATCTTGTCTTGTGCGGCGTTGATGCCTGCCAGCTCTGCGCGCAGCTTTTCGATGGCGTCCGGGTCGTCGCTGGAAATGCCGCCAGTGCCAACGGCTGCGGCCTTCTGCGCGTAGTGGTCGGCCTTCTCGGACAGCTTGACCGACTTTCCGAACGTGTCGTGAATCCGGGCGCGATAGCGGCGGTCGCGCTTCTCGCTGTGGTGGCCGATCAGGATAGGCTGACCGAACGGGATAGCCTCGGCCATGTTGCGGGCCTGGGCGTGGGCTGCGTTCGATTCCTGGGTAGCTTTCTCGGCGCGGGCCTCGTAACGGGCGCGGCGTTCGGCTTGCTTCTGTTCGTATGCGTTCATGGTGTTAGCTCCTGCTAGGTTGGAAACCCGGAAGCGGTTGCCGCCGCTTTTGGTCCGGGACCGGCTGGCCCGATTGCCTAACCGATGATGCAATTATGATGCAAAACGGGGTTGGTGTCAATAGCTGTCAATATTTTATATTTTTCCATTGACGCTTGACAGGCGCGGCGCGCGGGGCTTGCTTGGATTTCCGAGGGAGGGAAGCGGGCGGCGGCCGGAGGCCGACGAAACGGGCGCGTCAGCGCCCTGGTAAACATGCAGCGACCGCTTGCGGGCGCTTCCATGTTCTCTGGCCTGGAGCATGTGCCGGGGCTTTGTGGGTTTGCTCGTCATTCGTCGGTCGGTCGCGGTAAGCCCTCTCGACCTGTAGGACTGGCGCGGTCAAGGGGACCGTGGAATACCGGAGGGCGCGCAGCGCGCGAGGATATGCCGCGAAAGCCCCTTGATCGCATTAGCCAGGCCGGAGGGTAGAGATAAAGGGCGGCGCGAACGTCCGATGAATGACATGCCCGCAACTGCTGCGGAGGGCCGCAAGCGGAGCGCGCAGCGCCGAAGGCGCGAAGGGGTGAGGGATCGTTACCCGAAGGGCCGAGACGCGGAGGGAGCGAGGAACGAGCGGACGCCGTGGCTTGGTCGCGAAGCGATAGAGCCCGGCCCGGAGCGAAGCGCAGGGACACCCTATCCGGTGGTGTGTAATCGACGGCGCCAATCAATCCGGTGGGTAATAGACGGAAATGCCACTGACCAGAAAACGCTTACGGACTGAAAAATCGACACTTTTTAAAAACGGGGGCGGCGTGAACGGTCAAATAACCCCCTGATTCCGTCTATTACCCACCCTTGCGGCGCTCCAACGCCTCGGCCAGTTCCTCGCGCAGCTCGTCCGTGTCCAGGTCGCGGTGATACATGATCAGCACCGGCCCCTCCTTGCCCTTGTCTTCGGCCAGCACGTACTCGGGCAGATCATTCGCCTCAATCAGTGCCCGGAGCATTCGGCAGAACTCCTTGAACGTCCCGGCGCTGCCGCTGCGTTCGTAGATCGTGCGGAATGACCAGCGAGCATAATTCTTACCGGCCGCCCGGCGAGCCAGGCGATACAGAAAGCGACCGATACCCGGCTCAATCAGGAAAAATTCGGGATGAACGGTCAGCACTTCCGGGTTCGTCGCCTCGACAACCTCGTGATAAATCCACTCGGGGATTTCGATTTCAACCATCGCCAAGCGGCCCGTGTCAGCATATGACAACGTGCGGTAGTTGCTGATTAACCCCTCGGATTTCGCCTCACGCATCGGGCGGCGGCCTTTCGTCTTCTTCGTCGTGCGAACGACTTTCAGCGTCGTGGTTTTGAGCCGGTCAAGTGCCGCCTCGACCTCGACATACTGGCGGCCCCCGTCGCTGCGGCGGCAGAATTTCAGAATCTCGGAAACGTGCGGGCGGAATTTTCGGCCCGGCAGCTCGTCGCTACGTCCGTCGCGAAAGCGGTTCATTTGCTCGGTCAGGTGCGAGATAGCCATGAGCACAATGTCGTAGTCCCACACTGAGGCCATTCCCACAGCCCCGGCCATGACTTCGACATAGCCGTCGCTCAACTCATAACGGATCGTTTCACCGGCTCGTTTGTCCCGTTTGGACAACCGGAAAACGGCTACGTCCATGATGGACCGGGAATCCTTCGTCGCAATGTCATAGAGCGCCGGCACAAAGAAATCCGCCTGTGCGTCGTCGCGCGGAGCCTTCCGCATCGAGGACTTAGGCAGGGGGTCTTTCGGGCGGCGCGGCTGGTAGTTCTCGGCCGCTTTCGACGGTGCAATCTCGTCTGTAGGCCAGCCGAGGCGAGACTCGAAAACCGTTTCAGTCTCGGGCCGTGCCTTCTTGGTCTGCTCTGCTTCCTGCTCGATAGTCACCGGCTCGCGCTGCTCCTGGGCCTGCTTTTCCTGGGTGCGCTTCTTGATGTTCTCGCCAAGGCGGGCGATAGCCTGGTCAAGAGCTGAGCCGAGCGGCTGCGGGCCGCCGTTCCGTGTCGATTCCGCCATTCCTCCCCCTATTTATCGTCTTGTCGTTCGTAGGCTTCGAGCATCCGTTCCAGTAGCTCGGCCAGCAGCAGGTCTTTCTCGTCGGCGATCTCGCGAAAGCGGCTATCCCACTCCGGCGTGACGCGCGTTGCGAACTGGACGGTGCGCCCGGTTCGACGTGAGCGGCGACCGTCTCGGGTTGCCGTCTTCTTGGATTTGGGCTTGCCTGCTTTTCCCGAATCCGCGGTTACTGTCTGCATAGTGGCTGTGTTCCTCGTGGTCATATTTAACAGCTAGCTACAATCTAGCAGCTATCTAGCAGCTATGCAACATTTCGATTCAATGCCCGATAGAGGGTCGAAACATGCACGTTGAACATCGGCGCAACCTCGCGGGCGCGCTTACCTTCGTCCATGAGCTTGCGAGCAAGGGCGAGCTGTTCGTCGGATAGGGCAGGGGTCGGCCCGAACCTGGTGCCGCGCTTCTTGGCCGCAATGCGGCCTGAACGGGTGCGGTCGATGATCAGGCTGCGCTCGAACTCGGCGATACCGGCGAAGACGGTCAGCACCATTCGACCGGCGGGGGTCGTGGTGTCGGCCCACGGTTCGGCCAGGCTGCGCAGCCCTGCGCCCGCCGCCTGGATACGCTCGGCAATATCGAGCAGGTCGCGCGTGCTGCGGGCCAAACGGTCCAAGCGTGTAACGGTTACAACGTCACCGGCTCGCAAGTGGTCAAGCATCCGCTCAAGCTGCGGGCGGTCGCGGCGGGTGCCGGTGATCTTCTCGGCAAATATCTTGGTGCAACCGGCGTCCTTCAAATCGGATCGCTGAGCGGTCAAGTCCTGGTCGTCGGTCGATACTCGGGCATAGCCGATCATCAGTTTGCCGGTGATGAGGTCGAGGGTTCCGGCGTCGTCTTTGTCGCGCATGTTTTTGTCTCCGGTTTTAGTCGCAGGTTTTGCCAATTATGCGACTAAAACCCGCGACACGCCACAACCTTGCAAATCAAGGGGTGAGGAGGCGGCGAAAAACCGTCGCAGGTTTTAGGACTTGTGCGACACTCTTGCGAGCGGGAATCGCAGCAGATAGCAAGGTGTCATGACAACGAAAGCCCTATACCTGATCACGTTCCTGGTGACGGTCAGCAGCGCGCAGGCGCAGTGCATCGAGCCGCCCATACGGCCCGATCCCGGCGCGTTGGTCGCGAGCGGCTACAGTGCTGCCGATCTGCGGCGGCACTATCAGGCGTATTTCAACGAGACAGAAAATTACCTGAACTGCGTCAACTCGGAGTCTGGCCGCGTGCGCGTGGAAGCAAAGCGGGCGAGCGAAGAATACGGGCGAGTGCTGCGGCGCTATCCGCTGAAACCCGGCGAGACGGTCGAGCGTCCGCAACGCGGGGAAGTCGTCAGCAGCTCCGGGGTTCTCCCCCCACTGGACCCAGGCGAATACTAAGCGCGGCGGTGTGTAATAGACGGAGCGCGAGGCGACTACTGGTCAGGGTTTGCGCAAGGCGGGTGTGTAATAGACGGGAGGGGATCGATCCGGCGATCCAGCCTGTGGATAGTCCGTCTATTACCCACCCGGTTCCGTCGTTTACCCACCCAACCCCGTCTATTACCCACCGGAAACCGTCTATTACCCACCGAGGGGTTCTATAAGCAACTGATAATGAAGGTAAATTTTGCCTTCTGAGTCCCTAAAACTCTTTAAAACAAAAAAAACATATATAAAACGTGTAGCCCTGGGGAAAACAGCCCGTGGAATTATGGACAATCCGGCAAGCCGGATACCTGCCTAACCGCTTCGCGGTTCCCCATTGACAGCCCAGGGACAACCGCGAGCGGTTGCCCCCACCCTGCCAACAGGTCGGCAGTTGCCCACAATACCACCGGCTCAAGCAACAGGATTTCTTTATATTTTTGTTTTTAAAAGAAAAAAGCGGCCGTGCTCTAGTGGCATGGCCGCGTTACGTGGTCCTATCAGGGGCTTGTGGCTCTTGCGCCTCCTCGGATCGACACAAGTGCCGATCACTGCGGCGGGGCGCTCCTGGCTCAAGCTGAAAAGCGATCAGTATCCGCACCAGTGGCGACGGCGTTCCCTCCACGCATTCGGGCCGGGCCTCCACTCAACGGCTAACCCCTCGGCCATGAGGGTTTGCCCCACGTCCCGCCCGTCGATCAGCAGGTGAACAAGGCGGCGGTCGTACTTGTCGGCTTGGCCGGAATCGACAACCTCGATGCGCTGAGCGTTGGCAACCAGTTCGCGGAGGCGTGCGGTTGCCTCGCGGCCCTTCGTCAGCTCGGCGTCGCACCTGGGCTTGTAGGTTTCCGGGGTGTCAATCGACAGCAGGCGCAAGCGTTGACCGTTGTATCGCACGGTGTCGCCGTCAATCACGCTGAGGGACTGAGTACCGGCGGCGGCTGGTAGGCTGGCAAGGATTGCCAGGGCAAACAGGGCAGGGCGGATCATTCGGCACCTCCTTTGCCTTTGCTCTTGGCGGCGCGGGCTGGTTCAAGACGTGATAGCAGCGAGGCGGTTTGTTCCTTCTGGATTTCGAGCTGACCGGACAGCCGAGCGGCTTCCTCGCGGGCCTTACTGGCTTCCGTTCTGGCATCGTCGCGTTCGGCCTGTGTGGCGGTCAGGCGCTCGGCCATGCGATGCGCTTCCTCGGCGGCCTTCTTCCTCTGGTCCTTGCTCTCCTGCTCCACGGCGTCGGTCTTGGCTTGTGCCTTCGCCAGCTCCGTTTGCAGGCTCGCCGCGTGCTTCTCGGCTTGGTTGGCATTGGCGGTCGCGGTCGCCAGGTCGGCGCGTAGGGTTTCCACCTTTTCACTGCTGGCCGTGGCCTGCTCCTGGGCTTTGTCACGTTCCGCGCGCAGGCGTTCGGCTTCCTGGTGGGCGTGATCGAGTTCGGTGCGCAGCTCTCCGGCTCGGGCGTCAGCGGTGCGGGCTTGTTCCTGAGCAGCGGTGAGCTGTCCGCGTAGGTCTTCCGCTTCATGCTCTGCCTTGTCTGCTCGGGCATCGAGGTCGGCACAACGGGTTTTCAGGGCTTCCACTTCCTCGGCCAGCCGGTCGGCCAGTTCCGTTGCTTCGGCCTGGGCGGCTTCCATTTCAGCGCGGGCGGCTTCGAGGGCTTCGCGGTCGGTCGCAAGTCGGCTATGGGCCAGCTCCAAGGCGAGGGTCCAAATGTCGGCCCCAACTTCGGCCAGGCGCTCGGTCACGGCTTCGGGGGCTGGCTCCTTGACCTTCTCGCCGCTGGCTTTCTGCTTGGCCTTCCACTCGTTGAGTACCGGCGAAATGGTGGTGAAGCTGCCCCCGGTGATCTTGCGCACGGCTTCCAGCGTGGGGCGCTGGCCTTCGGCGGCGATCTGGTCGGCGGCTTCAAATATCTGGTCGCGGGAAATTGCCATAATCAATTACTCCTGTAGTATGTAGTAGGTTGTAGTATACTACTACATACTACAAAAATACAGCAAACTTGCGAAAAAACTCCTTCGTCCCTATACTCGATCCACAGCTACTTTCCGTTGCTCCTGCAAGGTTGGCGGATTGTATAAGCCCGAAGTGTTGCCGCGCTTCGGGCTTTTCATTGCCTGATAGTGTGGATTGTGCAATCCAGTTTCGGACCAAAACCGGAGCTGACAGCACGCCGCAAACTAGCGGAGGAACGGAGTCTGTTTGTGGTGGGGTGTTAGCCACCAAGGCCCGAAGGGGCGCGGTAGCCAAAAGAAAGGCCGGTACGACACCGGCCTTTTGTATTAGGAGGCGGGGGCTTTGACCCTGGCAACTGTGCCGCAGTAGGTCATGAGCAGATAGACGGTGGTGCCGAACTGTGCGGTGGTGGTCGATACTCGGACGCCATAGGCCAGGTTGCCGGGCATCTGGTCTTTGCCTCGGAGCTGCATCGCCCCATTGATGAACTCGTTATAGGCTTCCTGGTGCTCGTTGCGGCCGCGTTCGGTCAGATTGCGAATGAGGCCCTTGTCTGAAATCTCGATCCTGGATGTTGTCTCGATCATCCCTAGCACCTCGATCAGCTCGTAGCCTGGTGGCAGGGTGTCGGTGGTTATTGTCAGCATTTAGCCTCCTGTTATTGAGTGAAGAAAATCGGTTCGGTCGATAAGCGCATGAGCAAGGTGTCGTACAGCCACATGACGGTCATTGACACAAAGCTCACGACGGCCAGCCCGGCGGCAGCCTTCGGCAAGACCGGGTGCCCTTCGATAGAAAACCCCCAGTAGACGAGCACGACCAGCAGACCGAACGTCGCCAGCCCTCCGGCTAGCCCGAAAACCCAGCGGAGCGGCACGCGCAGCCACAGCAGAACCAGAAACAGCATGTGCCGCAGGGCGGAGCCGATACCGCGCAAAACATTGTTGTTGCGCGGATTCCTGCCGGGTTTCACGTCGACGGGATTCTGCTCCTTCACCTCCTGGTGAGGTTGAGTAGGTTCCGGCGTTGCCGCCGGACGCTTATGCGTCTTTCCGAAAGGAACGACGTTCGAGCGCTCCATTTCCATAGCTGTTCCTCCTGACCGCGCGTGACGGCCTGTTACTTGATCTCTAGTTCATCCAATGACCCGCCTTTATCCAGCCAGTCTTTTACCCACTTCGGTTTGCGGCCCTTGCCGTTCCAGGTCTGCCATTGGTCGTCAGGATTGCGATACTGCCGCTCTTGACTGGCAAGCTCCGACAAGTCTATATCGTGCGACTTTGCAATTTCGACAATTCTGCGGCGGGCGGCAGTCTTCTGTTTTGCTTCGCGTTTTTTCAACTCTGAATTGATCTTAGCGCATAGCTCTTTTAGCTCGTCGTCGCTCATGTCTTTGATTTCTTTCAAGTTCTGGCCTCCTTTGTACCTCAAGGGTTGTTTTCGGTCTGCTTGACACGTTCACGTCGCTATGTCTATCATCTATCAAAATTGCAATTTTGACAACTAATCCACCGCATAGGAGGTGTGTCGTGAACCGCAAGTCGATGATCGCGCTCGCTATAATGATGGGCAGCGCAGCAATTACCAGTCAATCCGCCCAGGCCAGCGATTGGGGCTGTCAGGTGCTTTTGTGCCTGTCGGACCCGCGAGGGCCTACCACCGAAAGCGAATGCCGCCCGCCGATCCATAAGCTGTGGCGCGAGCTGGCAAAGGGGCATTCGTTCCCGTCCTGCGCTATGGCCGGAAGCTCTGACACGGGCACCGGGTCTTTCGCGCGTCAGGTTTATGAGTGGTACGACCCCTGTCCGGAGGGCACCAAGCCCGCCGAGGGGTATATTGCCGAAAGTACCTCCCCCGACCCGAACACCTGGCGTCGCCTGAATTACTCGCTGTCGCGCATCTATACCGGGCGCGGCTGGTACGACCGCGACGAGGGCGGCCCGACGACTCGGGCGTGTGTCGGCAACCATATGGGCACTTACCGCACCGGCTCCTGGTGGGGTGGCGACCGTGACGACCGCAAGACCGTTCAGGTGTATGACAAGGTGGTTTGGCAGCAGCCGCAGAACCCCCGCGCGATTGACGTGTATATCGACGGGAATCTGCATCAACGGGTGCGCTGGTAATGGCCGTGTTGGAGTTCGCCGCGCTGGCCGCGATGTGCGCGCCGAATGTCGATGTGACGACGCTTTCCGCCGTTGTCACGCATGAATCGCGAGCCAACATCTACGCAATCGGTGTCAACGGCGAGTACACGCTACCCCGGCAGCCGCAAACCCTTGATGAAGCGGTAAACGAGGCATCTTGGCTGCTTAATAATGGGTACAATTTCGACGCTGGTCTCGGGCAAATCAACAGCGCAAACTTCGAGTGGTTGGGATTGGAAGTACCTGACCTTTTCGACCCCTGCAAGAACCTGGAAGCGGCGGCGACGGTCCTCACGGACTGCTATAGCCGGGCTTCTGATCGGTTTGGGGAAGGGCAGGAGGCGCTGCAAGCCGCGCTCTCCTGTTACAACACTGGCAACTTTTCACGAGGGTTCCAGAACGGCTATGTGCAGAAAGTCGCGGCCAATGTCGGCGTGACGGTTCCTGCGCTTGAGCCGATTACGGATGGCGAAGGAAGGCCCCCGGTACAACTACAAGCTAGCCGAAGCAGTGAGCGCGCCACGCGCCCGGTGCGAAGCGTTCGCCAGGAACAAAGCCGTGAGCAGTCCGGCGATGTTTTCGGGGTGTCTGGGGGCGATGCCTTCGCCACCTCTGAGCACCTGGAGGAACTGCAACAGGAGGCACAATAGATTTGCATCAAAATTGAAGTTTTGATATGATTTAGATGTGTCTGGAAAAGCTAGGAGACGTACCGGCCCAAACTGTTAGTATGCCGTCGCGCGAAATAGCACAAAACCGGGCCAACACCGATGAAAACGATAGAGCAACATAGCGTTGACCTGGCTTTTAGCCAGAAAGCAGTGCGAAAGGTGACAGTAGTTCGTAGAGCTGAAAAGGAGTGGTACTTCACTTTTGAAGCTGATGATCCGGTAACGGAGAAACCTGTCACTTACGCGATGCTGACGCAGAGAGGAAAACTCAGGACGTGGGCCGACCCGCGTAACCTGTTCGAGTTCTTAAAAGACCGGGGCGTCGGCTCCGGCATGTTCAACCTTGAAGAGGAAAGTAGCAATGAAAGTAATGGAAATGATGAAGCAGAAAACTAGCAAACGCATTGCAGGTGCGGCCGCTGGTCTGATGGGCTTCATGGTGGCAGCTCCGGCTTCCGCTGCTGGTCTGGATAAAGCCAAAGGCATGTTCGAGACGCTGCAATCGGAACTGACGACTATCGTGCCGATTATCGCCGCGATTGCCCTGCTGGTTCTGTCAATTGGTTATGCGGCCAGCTTCATCCGCAAGGAAACATTCTTCCAGTGGGTTGTTGGCGTCATTATTGCCGGTTCTGCGGTGCAGATCACGGCCATGCTGTTCACCTAACAGGGGGGCAATATGAGCCAGCACGAGCCGTTTCCCTTGTTCAAAGGTGCAACGCGCGTCGCGACCTTCTGGGGCGTCCCTATGATGCCCCTTATGGTTATGTTCATAGTCGTTGCTGTTGGCGCTCTGACCTACAGCATTTGGCTGTGGATTCTCGCTCCGGTGTTCTGGTTCATCATGGCCCAGATCACCAAGTACGACGACAAGGCGTTTCGCATCTGGTGGTTGTGGATCGACACCAAGCTCCGCAACCGCAACAAGGGCTTTTGGGGGGCCTCCACCTACAGCCCCACTAACTACCGGAAAAGGAGGTAACGCATGGGGGCGATGGAATCCCGCGCGGTGGCTGAGTCGGAAATCCCGGTCAGCCAATATCTACCGTACTCACATCACGTAACCGAAAACATTATTTCGACCAAAGGGGCGGAATATCTTTCGGTTTGGAAAATCGGCGGACGTTCTCATCAAAGCGCTTCTGAGGACGACGTTTTTACCTGGGTCCGCGAGCTGAATAACACCCTGCGCGGGGTTGCATCGGCCAATCTCTCGATTTGGTCGCATGTGGTCCGTCGTCGCGTATACGAGTACCCGGAATCGGAGTTTGAAAACTCCTTTTGCCGGAACCTCGATCAGAAATATCAAGATAGCTTCACCGGCTATAGCCTGATGGTCAATGACCTGTATCTGACCATTGTTTACCGCCCGGTGAGTGACAAGGTTATGTCGTTCTTCGCGAGCCGCGAGCGTGAAACGCTGCCGCAAAAGCAGGAACGACAAAGCGCGGCTATCAAGCAGCTCGAAGACATTAACCGCACCCTGTCGGCGTCGTTGAAGCGGTACGACGCGGAGCTGTTGGGAACCTATGAGAAGGCCGGGCATGTGTTCTCGTCTGCCCTGGAATTTCTCGCGACGCTGGTCAACGGCGAGCACCGGCCAATGCCGGTATGCCGTGAAAGGTTTGCTGATTACATGGCGGTCAACCGTCCGTTTTTCAGCAAGTGGGGAGAAGTCGGCGAGCTGCGCACTTCGCACGGTATCCGCCGGTTCGGCATGTTGGAAATCAACGAGTATGACGACCGCACAGAACCCGGCCAGCTTAACGTGCTGCTGGAAAGCGATTTTGAGTTCATCCTGACGCACAGCTTTTCGACGCTCTCGCGTCATGCGGCGCTGGACTATCTCAAGCGTCACAAGCGGAACCTCATTGACGCCCGCGACGTGGCCGTGCGCCAGATTAACGAGATCGACGAGGCGATGGACCAGCTTGTATCCGGTCACTTCGTCATGGGTGAACACCATTGCACCATGACGGTTTTCGGTGACACGGTGCAGGAGGTTCGCGACCACCTGGCGAAAGCCAGCTCGGCCATGCTCGATGTGGCCGTGATGCCGAAGACCGTAGACCTGGCACTAGAGGCGGGCTATTGGGCGCAGCTTCCGGCTAACTGGTCATGGCGGCCCCGTCCGGCCCCGATTACGTCGCTCAACTACCTGTCGTTTTCACCGCTGCATAACTTCATGAGCGGGAAGCCAACCGGCAACCCGTGGGGGCCTGCGGTGACGATCCTCAAAACGGTGAGCGGCACGCCGCTTTACTTCAATTTCCACGCCTCGAAAGAGGACGAGGATTCGACCGATAAGCGGCTGCTCGGTAACACCATGATGATTGGTCAGTCGAGTTCCGGTAAAACCGTAACGCTTGGTTTCCTTCTGGCGCAATCGCAGAAGTTCAAGCCGACGGTCGTAGCGTTCGACAAAGACCGGGGCATGGAAATTGCCATTCGGGCGATGGGTGGGCGCTACCTCCCGCTCAAGATGGGCGAGCCTAGCGGGTTTAATCCGTTCCAGCTCGAACCAACGGCGGCGAATATGATTTTCCTCAAGTCGTTTGTCAAAAAGCTGGCTGCGGCAGGCGGTGAAATGATCACGCACCGCGACGAGGAAGAAATCGAAAAGGCGCTCGCGGCCATGATGAGCGAAAGCATAGACAAGCCGTTGCGCCGTCTCTCGATGCTGACGCAGTTCCTGCCGAACCCGATTAGCGATGACCACAACGCGCGGCCTACGGTCCACGCTCGCTTGTTGAAGTGGTGCCAGGGCGGGGAATACGGGTGGCTGTTCGACAATGAAACCGACGCTCTGAACCTCGACACGCACCGGCTTTATGGCTTCGACATTACCGAGTTCCTGGACAACCCGGACGCGCGCACGCCGGTCATGATGTACCTGCTGTTCCGTACGGAAAGCATGATCGACGGTCGTCGGTTCATGTACATCTTTGATGAGTTCTGGAAACCGTTGCAGGACGAGTATTTCGAGGACTTGGCGAAGAACAAGCAGAAAACCATTCGTAAGCAGAACGGTATTTTTGTTTTCGCCACGCAGGAGCCGGGGGACGCCCTGGAAAGCCCGATTGCAAAAACGCTGATTCAGCAATGCGCGACCGGTATTTTCCTGGCTAACCCGAAGGCCGATTACGAGGACTATACCCAAGGCTTCAAGCTGACCGACGCCGAGTTCGACCTGGTGCGCGGCCTTGGTGAGTTCAGCCGCCGTTTCCTTATCAAGCAGGGGGACAGTTCAGCGATTGCCGAGCTGAACCTATCCGGCTTTGACGACGAATTGCTGGTCCTCTCGGGTACGCCGGACAACGCCGATATGGTCGAGGAAATCATACAGGAAGTCGGCGACAACCCTGATGTTTGGGTGCCGCTGTTCATTCAGCGTGCCCGTGCAGCAGCAGAAAGGAGCTAAACGATGAAAACCACTCTCAAGGCGGCCACGGCCGCCATCCTGGTCGCGACTGCGGGATTGCCCGCCATAGTCCCGAACGTGGCGCACGCAACGGGTATCCCCGTTTTCGACGGCGCAGCGGCGGCGAACTTTCTTCAGCAGATGATGAGGCTGAAAGAACAGCTCGACACAATGCGGAGCCAGCTTAGCCAGGCCGAACAGATGTACGAGTCCGTGACCGGCTCGCGCGGCTTTGGGGACGTAATGCGTAACTCGCAACTGCGTCAGTATCTCCCTGACGATATGGTGTCGGTCTATGACTCGGTGAACGGCGGCGGCTATGCCGGTATCTCGGGGGCTATTGACGACATTCTCGACGCCGAAGGGTTCGACGGCTCAATTGACGACATGCAGGATCACATTGTCCAGCGCAGCCGCAACGCGGCAGCGACAGACAAGGCGATGGGCCTGCGGGCTTACGAGGGGGCGCAAGCTCGCCTCGACCAGATCGAGGCGCTGATGAACCAGATTTCAGCGACTCAGGACCAGAAGGGGATTGATGAGCTACAAGCGCGCATCGCGGGCGAGCAAGCGGCAATCCAGAACGAAATGACCAAGCTGCAAATGATTAGCCAGTTGCAGGCCGCTGAACAGCGACTTGTGGCGGAACAGCGCCGGGAAATGAACCGCCGCATTCTGAGCAGCGATAACACGGCTATGCCGGGGATTAACTGATGAAAGGAACTACACGAATTCTAACTCTATGCGTCATGGCCGGGCTTCTGTCAGCTTGTAACGACGAGGCGACCCATGACGTTCAGTATTATCTCGATAATCCTGACGACCGAGCGGCAAAGATCGCGGAGTGTGCGAATAACCCAGGGGAGAAAGAAGTTTCTCCCAACTGTGTGAACGCGCGCGAGGCAGATACGAAAGCCATGCTGTCGGGCAAAGAGATGCCTTCAATTCGATAGGAGGGTCTGCCCGTGGCTTTTGAACTTTTTGCACCGTTGTTCGACAAGGTGGATACGACCACTGCGACGTTCGTATCCGATATTTCGTCGCGCGCCATTGCGGAAGCTACGCCCGTGGTGACGGCGGCTATGTCTCTTGGCATCGTCCTCTACGGGATTCTCGTTATTCGTGGCGCTGTCGAAATGCCGGTCATGGAGTTCATCGGCCGCGCAATTCGGATAGGGATTATCACGTCTATTGCGTTGGCCGGGGGGTTGTATCAAACCGATATAGCGGATGCGATCACAACTACCCCGGACCTCTTGGCGCAAGCGTTGATAACGGACGCCACGACCGGCGACTCTGCCGCGTCTTTGGTAGACGACGCAGCGGGCCAGGGGTTTGATGCCGCAAGCGAAGCCTTCGACAAAGGCGGGTTCTTCTCGTCTGACGGCATCGTTTACGGTCTGTTCGGTATCCTGATTTTGGTTGCAACCGCGATCATGACGGCCATCGGTGGCGCGTTTATCCTTCTGGCGAAGGTAGCGCTTGCTTTGCTGGCCGGGCTTGGTCCGTTCTTCATTCTTGCGCTCTTGTTCCAGCCTACCTCTCGCTTCTTCGAGCTTTGGGCCGGTCAGGTGCTTAACTACGGCCTGGTGATTGTGCTGTTCGCCTCCGTATTCGGTTTCATGATGGACATTTTCGGCAACTACATGGGCGACCTGCGTTTCGATGGAACGCAGAACGTCGCCTATGCCCTGGGTGGTGCAACCATCCTTGCGGCGGCCTCGTGTCTTATCCTCCTGCAACTCCCCTCGATAGCAAGCGGCCTCGCCGGTGGTGTTGGCGTCGGCATGATGCATGAAATGCGTCAGCTTCGGAGAATGGGCGGGATGGGCAAGGACGCAGCGGGCGGCGCTGGCCGGATGCTCTTTAGCCGAGGCGAGAAACAGCAAGACGGCTCGCGCGGTAAAGCCGGGGGCGCTCTGCCTGCGGCCTATCGAGGCGGCAAGGCCGTTGCGGGCTACTTCAAAGGCAGAAAGGCCGCATAGCACCGAAGCGGGCGGCAAATAATTTGCCGCTCATTTCACATCAAAATTGCAATCCTGACCGGAAACAAATACACTTGGGTTATGGCCCGAGTTTGGAGAAGCTTTGTCATGAAAAATATCATAATTGTAAGTTTGACGGCTATCTTTCTGGCAGGGTGCGCGGGCGCACCCATGCCGAAGCAGCCGGACGAAAGGAACCGCGTGCCGGTCAACAAGACGGTGCCGGATGAGATCAAAAACGGCCAAGTGCCGGGAATGAGTGAACGAGGCGTCTCATGAAGAAACGTGAAACAAAGAAAGTTCGCGCGGATGAACTGAACAGCTACATGGATGAAAGTCGCGGCCTCGAACGCGACTATATCGGCGAGCTGGTCGGTTCACGTCGCCGCGCATGGTTCGCCGCCGGGGCCTTCGGCCTCCTGGGCGTGCTTGGGGTCGCTGCCGGGATTGCCGGGCTGTCGCAGACAGCGCCGGACCCGGTTGTTTTGCGCGTGGACAACGCCACGGGTGCAGTGGATCGCGTGACAGTCATGCGTGAGCACGAAACCAGCTACGGCGAAGTGGTCGATCAGTATTGGCTCAATCAGTACGTGCTCAACCGTGAAAGCTACGACTACGACACTATCCAGCTCGCCTATGACACGACTGCTCTGCTCAGTTCGCCGGACGTGCAGCAGCAGTATTACAAGGTCTTTGAGGGTTCCAACGCGCGCGACGTGGTTCTAAGCAACCGAGCGCGCATTGTCGTGTCGGTCCGCTCCATCCAGCCGAACGGCCGGGGCCAGGCAACCGTGCGTTTCCGCGTGCAGCAGGTGAACCGCAACGGGACCAAAGAGAACCCGGAGAACCTGATTGCGACGATTGGTTACACCTACGTCAACGCGCCGATGAGCGCCGCCGACCGCCGCATCAATCCGTTGGGCTTCCAAGTAACCAGCTACCGGGTAGACCCGGAAACGCTGAGCACCAACTGAGGGAGGGCAGGCCATGAAAAAACTAGCGTTTTGTCTTGCCCTTGCGACTGTCACCGCCGCCCCTGCCTGGGCGTTGGAAACGCCGTCAGCATCAAGCTATGACCATCGCGTCAGGTACGTGACCTTCAATCAGGCCGACGTGGTGCAGCTCGACGCTGTTGTCGGGGTCGCAACGCATATCATCCTGGAGGAAGGCGAGCGGTATCAAACGCACGCTTTCGGCGACTCTGGGGCCTATGAGTTCGGTATCAAGGGCAACCATATTTTCATCAAACCACGGGCAGAGCAGGCCAATACAAACCTGATCGTGGTCACTGACCGCCGCAGCTACAAGTTTCGCCTGACCTTCCGGCCGGACCGCCGGAATGCCACCTATGAGCTGGCATTCCGTTACCCGGATACGCAAGCCCGCCAGTCTCGCCAGGCGCGCGAGCGCGCAGCCGTCGAGCGTGGCTTCCAGATGGAAGCCGGGGGTTACAACCTGTCGTACACCATGAGCGGGGACACGGACATTGCGCCGGTCAATGCCTGGGATAACGGGCAAATGACCTTCTTCAAGTTCGCCGCCAATGCTGACATGCCCGCTATCTACATGGTCGATGCGGAAGGAAACGAAAGCATCGTCAACCGCCATACAGTCGGCAGCTCAAGCGATATCGTGGTGGTGCACAAGGTCAGTCCGAAATGGGTGATCAGGCTCGGCAACCGGGCACTGGCAATTTGGAATGAAGCATACGACCCGAACGGGGTGCCGAATGAAACCGGCACGGCCTCGCCGGGGGTCCGTCGCGTAATCAGGGGGGGCACTAACTGATGTTCGGACGAAACAGAGACAAAGACGTTATCGACGCCGGGGCGGAACTCGACCGTGCCGACGCGGAGCGCATCGAGGGCGAACATGGCCCTTCTGAGCTAGGCGCACAACGCCGCCCGTCACCGCCGGGGGCAAAAGCCTTTCTTTTGGTGGTCTTGGTCTGCGTGGTGGCCTTGGGTGCAACCTTCACCTGGAAGGCAATGCAGGTCAAAGGTGCTTCGGAGGACGAGGTAGAGCAGGACACGACGAACGTGCGCCAGGTTATTCCGTCGTACACGCCGCGCCCGGTTCGCCCCGAGCCGGAGCCGGAACCGGAGCAACGCGAAATGCCGCAGGTTCGGACTGAGCAGCAGCAACCGCAAGTCGTCTATCGCCAACCGGAGCAAACCGGCCCGACTGAGGCGGAGCTTGTGCGTCAGCGTATGCTCAACTCGCCGCTTTCCGGGCAGGGCATGGGGGCCGGGATGGGTGACGCCACAGGTCAGCAAGTGGCCGTGGGCGGCCAGGTTCCCCCGCCGGGCAGTGGTAGCTTGCTCGGCAACGGTAGCGGCGGCGAACTGGCCGAACGGTTGCAGCCTATGCGTCTGTCTGGCTCCGGTGCTGGCATCCTGCCAAACCGCGACCTGCTTATCACCCAAGGGGCAATGCTGGATTGTGTGCTCGAAACCCGCGTTATCACCACTCAGCCCGGCATGACTTCCTGCCACCTGACGCGCGATGTGTACTCGGCCAATGGCCGCGTGGTCCTGCTTGATCGTGGCTCGAAAGTCACCGGGTTCTATCAGGGTGGTATCACACAAGGGCAAGCGAGGATCTTCGTTCAGTGGTCGCGCGTCGAAACGCCGGAGGGTGTGGTTATCAATCTGGATTCTCCGGGCACCGGGCCGCTCGGCGAGGCGGGTATCGGTGGTTACGTAGACCGCCATTTCTGGGAGCGCTTCGGCGGCGCAATCCTCATTTCGATGATTGGCGACCTCGGGGACTGGGCCTCGAACCAGAACCGCAACCAGGGCGACAACTCAATCCAGTTTACGAATACGTCGGACGGCATCCAGGAGGCCGCGACCGAAGCCCTGCGTAACAGCATCAACATTCCGCCGACCCTGTATAAAAACCAAGGCGAGCGGGTTTCTATCTTCGTTGCACGAGATTTGGATTTCAGCGATGTCTACAGCCTTACAGCAAACTAACGGCGCTGCGCATCAAGCGCAGCCCGTCCGTGGCGGGAAAGGCCAGGCGGTCGAGCAACTGCTCCGACCGCTGCAACCTTTCTTCGATGCCCCGGAGATTACCGAAATAGCG